>JAUXXX010000015.1 GCA_030684695.1 bacterium | reverse complement strand
GTGCATTTTCTTGGAACAGATTAACTAGTATATCGATCCCAAATAGTGTCACAACCATCGGAAACATTGCATTCTCTTCGAACAACTTAACCAGTGTAACGATCCCAGATAGTGTAACAACGATAGGAGATAGTGCATTTTCTTTTAACAGATTAACTAGTGTAACAATTTCAAATAGTGTCACAGCCATCGGACGCAGGGCATTCTCTTCGAACCAGTTAATTAGTGTAACGATCCCAAATAGTGTCACAACAATCGGAGATTATGCATTTGCTTCGAACAAATTAACCAGTATTACAATTATAGGAGATGAACAAAGATTTAATGATGACTGGATCAACATTGGTTTTCCTGAAGGATTAAAACCTGAATAAATCCTCATATAAATACAAGTTTAGACTGAAAATCCATGTGTCGCCGGTTCGATCCCGACCTGAGCCACCATCCGGTACAAAACAAAAAGCCCATTGCGGGCTTTTTTTGTTACAAAAAATGCTCAATTAGAAAATACGCAATCGACATATCGGGTAAATAATCGTAAATCGAATTGCATTTTAATCTTTCAAATGGTATGCTTTTTATATATGACAATTTACTTTTATTGTTTATCTTAAGTACACAAAATTCTTGACACTACCTGTTTATACGATAAGAAGCCACTAAGTATCATTATTTAGTGATGATATAATATTATTTAAAGGAGAAAAGCAAATGAGATTACTGGGTAATTTTTTATGGTTTGTCATTGTTGGACTATTATCATTTGTGTTATGGATTCTAGTAGGATTGCTATGGTGTATTACCATTATTGGAATACCATTTGGAGTTCAGTGCTTTAAAATAGCATCTTTCTCACTATTTCCTTTTGGAAAAACAGTTCAAACGAATTTTGATGCACATCCAATCGCGAATATCATATGGCTGATTATATTTGGGTGGGAAATAATGCTTGGATATTTGATTGTGGGTATTATTTTAACAATTACTATTATTGGTATTCCATTTGGAAAACAATGTTTTAAATTAGCTTCTTTATCTTTATTGCCATTTGGTGCACAATATTAATATACTGCTTATACTTGCTTCATGAGACGACTAAAAATCAATATGTCTATTAGGAGGAAAAAATGATGGAAAAGAAATATCCAAAGGATTTATTTATCATGGGGTTTTTCTTGAGTTTGATTCGACATTTTTACTTATTACTTCCAGGAATCATTTTATGCATTGTTGGAATCTGGGATAATGTGGTTTTGATAATCGGGTTGTCATTTATCATTTTGGATATCATTCTTTCTCTATATGAGCAATTCAGGAACCAAATAGTATTGAAAAACTCCAATAACCCTCAGATGGCCCCTTTCCGCGAAGCAATTCTTAGCGAGGATTGGAGAAAAAACTTGAAGGACCTAGTCGAATCCAGAATACATGATGACGAATCTCATCGAATCGACAATATTGAGGATTAAAATAGCAATTAGGGACAAGAAAAACCAATTTCAATCGCGAAATTTGCTGAAAAAATTGACTGAAAATCCATTGTCCCCGATTCGATCCCGGCCTGAGCCCCTTCCAGTACGAAACACTGCACTGCAAGGGGCTTTTGTTCTAAATATGAATGGAAGCGCATGTGTCATGAACAACCCTTAGGTCAGCGAGTATAAATTTGCACGATATATGCAATATTTGCAGTTAGATTGTCTTTGTATATGCAATAATTGCATAAAGAACCTTGTTTAAATATGCAAGTAGTATTATAATATTTGTAGGTGGTGATAGTATGTCAATTAAAAAACTTAGGAAAACACTATATTTGACACAGAAGGAAGCTTCAGAACTTGTGAATATACCACTTCGAACATATATCAATTATGAAAATGATGAATCAAAAAAAGAAACAATTAAGTATCTTTACATCAAAGAAAAACTGGAAGAGTTTGGTTTGATTGATGAAGAACACGGCATTCTCTCTATTAATAAGATAAAAGAGATAACAAGTACGACTTTTGCAAATTACGATGTTGAATATTGTTATCTGTTTGGGTCATATGCAAAAGGAAACGCTACTAAAACAAGTGATATTGATCTATTAGTCGCATCTTCCCTATCGGGATTGAAATTTTATGGTCTTGTTGAAGAACTGAGGACAGAATTAAAGAAAAAAGTTGAAGTTTTGACTGTAGCATCATTACTAAATAATTCTTCACTGATCAACGAAATATTGAAGGTTGGAATCAAAATATATGGATAATAAGAAAGATGATAGATACTACATAGAAAAGATTAAACATAATATTCAATTTTTAATAACACATACAAAAGGTTTAAGCTTAGAAGATTTTCAAAAAGACGAAGTGCTACTGGATTCCGTTATGTTTAGGTTTATCCAAATCTCAGAATGTATCAAAAAGCTGACTCTTGAGTTTAAAACGCAACATTACGAAATCCCATGGAGGGATATTCAAGGCTTAAGAAACAGAATTGTGCATGAGTACGGTAATGTAGACATGATTATTGTTTATGATTCTGTTAGTCGAGATATATATACAATATTTGATCTCTTTAACTCGATACACATATAATTATCGTTGTGAGGATATAGATATAAAGTGTCTTCTGGTCACAAAAAATCAATATCAAATTTGGCACACAAATCAATTAAACATCCATGAATCTCCGGTTCGATTCCGACCAGAGCCACCATCCGCTACGTTACATTGCCCTGCAAGGGGCTTTTTCTATTGCTTTTTATTAAGTCATGTTGCTTTAATAGCGAACAAATTGTACAATTAATATGTTTATTGATTACACTTTCAAGGAGTACAATTATGAAAAAGATCCATTTATATGTAATATCAATATTTTTAATGCTTTCATTAATGGCTTGTAATAAAGGAATGAGTTTAGTATCATTTGAAACCTATGGAGAGTCATCTATAGCTGCTATTGAAGTAGAATATAGAAAGCCTATTCAAGAACCAATCTCCCCAGTTAAAGAAGGACATACATTTATAGGCTGGTACAGTGATTCAACATTCCAAATCAGATATGATTTTTCTAAACCAGTTTTAGGAGATTTATTGTTATATGCAAGATACGAGATTAATCAGTATACCATCATGTTTGATAGTAACGGAGGAACTGTTGTAGAAAGTATTACACAAGATTATAATTCAATAATCACTGAACCCACTAACCCTACAAAAGAGGGATATACCTTTTTAGGATGGTATAGTGATTCAACATTCAATATCAGATATGATTTTTCTAAACCAATTTTAGGAAATTTATTATTACATGCAAGATACGAGATTAATCAGTATACCATCACATTTGATGAATCAATAGGTTCAATTACTGGTTATACCGGATCAGCATTAGACTTAATCATTCCTTCAGTAATTAATGGTGTTGAAGTAAAAATAATCGGAGATAAGGCATTTTATTCGAAGAATTTAAATAGCGTAACCATTCCCAATAGTGTAACAATGATTGGTGAGTCTGCATTTGTTGGGAACTACTTAACTAGCATCACTATTCCAACTGGTGTAACATCAATCGGAAATTTTGCATTTTCGTGGAATTTTATAACCAGCGTAACCATTCCAAACAGTGTAACAACAATCGGTGACTATGCATTTGATTGGGATAAAATAGAAAGTTTTAGTATTAGCAATAATCAAAATTTTATATATGAAAACAACTTACTTTTATCAGCAGATAAAAAAACAATTCTTGCAGGTATTGGAAGTTTATATAGTGTAACTATTCCAGATACAGTGACAACCATCGGAAATCATGCATTTAGTGTGAATCGTTTAACCAGTCTAATCATACCAGATGGTGTAACAACAATCGGAAACTATGCATTTTATGTGAATCAATTAACTAGTTTAACCATTCCAAACAGTGTTACTACAATTGG
>JAUXXX010000020.1 GCA_030684695.1 bacterium | reverse complement strand
GGTGACTAACTATTAGAAATCAAGATAAAAGTGCAGTTCATGACAAAACACCTCTTCTGATGAGAAGCGGTTCACAAAAAGGGCAATGATCCTTAGACTTCAGCCACTAAGAGGAAGGATCAAACAAGTTTAGAAGGAAGAAAAGATACGTTTGATTTAACAAGATGAAAGAGAATCCGGATGAGTTTTTTCGCCACATGAGACAAGGCAACACGATGGGACTTTCCTTCATTTCTTTTTTTAAGGTAGTATTCATAAATGGTCGGGTTATGCATCATAAAGGAAACAGCAACGTTCATGATGGTTTCACGAAGATAGCCAGAACCTCGTTTGACCATATGACCTGAGGTATTGGAAGTGCCAGATTGATTGACAGAAGGTTCTAATCCAGCGAAAGAAAGCATCTTAGCTGGAGAGTCAAACGAATCAAAAGAACCATATTCAGCGATGATAGACAGCGCTGAAATGACGCCAATGCCATGGATGGAAAAAACCACAGAGTTCATCCGACTTGCCCAATCTTTCAAACGAGATTCTAACTCTTGAATTTCTTGATTGAATGTTCGGATGACACGAAGCGAGGATTCTAACTTAAATTCAAGATAAGGACTCGTTGAGCCGATGGTATTCTTTGCGAGATTTTTCAAGTGAATAAATTGCGCATAAGAGAAATGTCCCCTGGAAATATTTTGTAGTTTTTCATAACTTGGAAGCGTCATTCTCGCCATTTTCTCCGGGGTTTGATAGTGTTCAAGCAGATAAAGAGCCGTTTTGGTAAAACGGTTGTTAAAGAAAGCCTTGAATTCAGGAAACATGGAATCAAGGAGATTGGTTAAGACCACCAATTCTTTCGAATGCTTTTTTACCAAATCTTTATAGTAGCGAGTTAATGATTTAAGATCATAAATGTGATATGATTGAACTGGGTAGACCTTGTATTCTACGGACAGTAAAATCATGGATAAAAGTTTCGCATCGACAGAATCGGTTTTCGTTTTTCTTAGTGAAAGTCCTGTGGAAAGTTTTTTCACTAAGTAGGGATTGAACTCCATAAAATCAAAACCATGTCGATCAAGAAAGACTTTTAAGTTATAGCCATAATGTCCCGTAGCTTCTAGGCCTATCCTTTTTGTTTGGGCAGGATCCAAACTGTGAAGAACTTCTAGTAATGTGTTGAACCCTTTGGCGTCGTTTGTGAAGGTAAAAGAATCTTTAATGACCTGACCTGCTTCCGTGGCGATGAAGCAGTCGTGCTTGTACTTAGACACATCAATGCCAATCAAGTACATGACTATCAACCTCTTTTACTAACAATTTAAGCGTGTGGTTTAAACAGTTTTCTACTCATGTCATCACGTACATAAAAGATCGAGTCTTACCTAACTGATTACCATTATTAAATAAAAAACTGTGGTCTGAGTCACCCTCTAATACTCAAGGTATAATAACATAGGAACAAATCCACAGCGCTTATAACAATATTATAATATGTTAATCCAAATAGATTAACTAAGAAAGGAGTAATAATTAAACCTGTATTTCTTACAGATTTAATTATACGTGATAACATGAAAGACTATTTAGTAAAAGCCTACGCGTTTGATGGAACAGTCCGTATTTATGGAGCGACAACCACTCAGTTGGTAGAACACGCAAGACAAATTCACGATACTTGGCCGGCCGCTACCGCTGCGTTTGGGCGTGTTTTGACTGCTGGAATTATCATGGGGGCTATGTACAAAGGGGATCAAACACTGACGATTCGTATCAACGGTGGAGGACCAATTGGTGATATCATCGCTGTCACTTCTGCCAATGGAACGATTCGTGGTTATGTGCAAGAACCTCATGTTCACATGTCTACTAATGACGACAAACTCGCTGTTGGACATGTAGTAGGAAGCGATGGATTCATTCATATTACCAAAGATTTAAAAGTACGTGATGTCTTCACTTCAAGTGCAGAACTTCGAACAGGTGAAATTGCTGAAGACTTCACTTATTACTTTGCTATGAGTGAACAAATTCCTTCCGCCGTTGGTCTTGGTGTGTTAGTCAACGATGATAATTCTGTGTTGTCGAGTGGCGGATATATCCTTCAAGTGATGCCTGGAGCGAAAGAAGCAACCTTACAAGCGATTGAAGCCAACATCAAATCGATGAAACCAGTGAGTGAACTCATCCATTTGGGATATACTCCTGAAATGATTGTTTCACAAATAACCAAAGAAGATCATGAATTCATTGAGTATCTTGATTTATCTTATGCCTGCGATTGTCATAAAGACAAGTTTGAAAAAGGATTATTATCACTGGGTTCTACTGAACTTACCTCTTTGATTTCAGAAAAAAATGATGTTGAGATTATCTGTCGTTTTTGTGGGAAAAAATATAACTTCACCATTCCTGAATTACAGACGTTAGAAAAAATTGCTTCTCATAAGGAAGCATAAATAGAAAAGAGCAAATGGAGTGAAGCCATTTGCTCTTTTATTTTGATGTTTTAAATTACAAAATTACCATCTTTAAATACGACTACTTCAGTTCCATCAAAGGTATAGCCAACCATTTGCATGCAGGCACTACCAAACATAAAATCAGAATGAACCATCGATTGATTGTATCCTACTTTTTCTAGTTCTTCTGGAGACATGTTTACTCCACCTTGGACATTAATTGGATAAGCTCTTCCCAGAGCCATATGACAACTAGCATTTTCATCAAACAGTGTATTCAAGAACAAAATTCCTGAATTAGAGATCGGAGAGTCATGGGATAGCAATGCAATTTCACCTAAACGAGAACTTCCTTCATCTGCAGTTAGTAAATTTTTTAGTGTATCTTGATTTTTCTTCGCTCCATATTCAACGACTTTTCCATCTTTAAAAATGAGGTAAAAATCTTCGATTAAATTGCCTTGATATTCAAGTGGTTTGGTCGCAACGACTTTTCCGTTGACACCAAATTTATGAGGCATGGTAAAGGTTTCTTCGGTTGGAATGTTGGGATTAAACAATACACCTTTTGAAGAATGCTCACACCCACCAGCCCAAATATGATTTTTGACCAACGAAACAACTACGTCAGTTCCCACACTGTTTTTAAAATGAAGGGATTCAAATTGATAGTCATTCAAAATCTTGTTGTGGCTTGCTAATGTGGCATTGTGTTGATTCCATTCGGCAACTGGATCGTTATTTTCCGTTACTCGACTTGCCTTTAAAATGGCATCCCAAAGTAATTCTACTGCTTGATCTACAGGAACGTGCGGAAACACTTTGCTTGCCCAAATGGGATTGGGAGCCGCAATGACACACCACTGGGTATGGTTGGCCATGGTATGATTTCTGAAAAAAGCAATGGCTTTTGAAACAGCGACGCTTGATTTTTGGATGGCTTGAGGGTTTACTCCTTCATTCACTCCTGTGATGGGAGAAGCGATACTGATTAGGCAAGCTCCTTCATTTACATAAAACTGATAGCGATTAATGATCCACTCTGGAATGGAAGTTAGTTCTTCATCGGACATGTACTCGTATCCATAACGCGAAACATACGCATCATTCCACAAAATATCAACTGACTTCGCACCAGCAAGATATCCTTGTTTTGCAATTTCTCTGGCTAATTCTTTGGTTTCTGTTGAAGAATTGACAATTAATCGTTGATTCTTTTGAACGTTTGCGCCGATAACCACAGCGACTTTTGCATATTTTTCTAATAATGTTTGATTCATTTTAACCCTCCTTGATGAATTCATAGTTTCAACTCTTTCATTATAATAATCTGTGGACATAGAGTCAATGACTTATGAGTGATTCAAAATAAATTAGTGTCAAGAATCCGTTTTTCTTTGAAAAACCATCCTTCCCCAATCATTAAAAAAACAGGCGGTAACTTGCCTGTTTGGACGGATTATTCTGGATTCGCTTTAATTTGAGATTTCAATCGTTCCAAGATTAGTTTATATCCTTCAGCTCCATACACCAATGATTTATTCACACGGCTAATTGTCGCAGTGGATGCTTTGGTTTGTTCAGAGATTCGGTAATAAGGTTTTTTATCAAATAGCATTTTTGCTACCATAAACCGTTGACCCATATCTTGTAATTCTTTGATGGTAGATAAATCTTCAAAAAATCGGTAGCACTCTTCTACCGTTTTCAACTGTAAAATTGCCTCAAATAGTATAGTTAAATCATTGGATGCTAATTTGGATTGGTAGTCCATCATTCCACCTCATTTCATTCACATTATACCATAAATTTCTTGATTTTGTGGGTAAAATCGAAAAAAGATGCCGCAAGCGGCATCTTCCTATTACATCATATTTAAATAACGTTTGAGTTCCCACTCTGTAATGCTCATTCTAAAATCATCCCATTCATGGTTCTTGAGTTCCACGAATTTTTTATAAATATGTGCTCCCAATGCGTCTTTAATGACTTCATCTTTGGATAACGCAAGAAGAGCTTCTTTTAAATTTTCTGGTAAGTTTTCTACGCCAAGCGCAGCCCGCTCTTTTGCGGACTTGGCAAAGAGGTTTTCATTGACAGGCCCGATTAATGGTAAATCATTTTCTACACCATCTAATCCCGCTGCTAAAATGGTTGCCATCGCTAAATAGGGGTTTGCGGAACAATCCACAGAACGAATTTCTGTCCGTGTTGTTCTTCCTCTTGTTGCTGGAATACGAACCATCACACTACGATTGTGTTCGGACCAAGAAATATAACAAGGAGCTTCATATCCTGGAACGAGACGTTTGTAGGAGTTGACGGTTGGATTGGTAATGGCACAAAATCCTTGTGCATGAGTTAAAATTCCTGTAAGCCATTTACGAGCAACCAAAGAAAGTCCGTTTGGATCTTTGGGGTCGTAAAACGCATTGTTTCCTTCTAAATCAGCCAAAGAGCAATTGGTGTGCATCCCAGAACCATTGATTTTCGCTACTGGTTTTGGCATAAATGTCGCATGGAGACCATGTCGACGTGCAACGTTTTTAACCACTAACTTAAATGTTTGTACGTTATCACAAGCTTCAATAATATTCGAGAATTGGAAGTTGATTTCATTTTGACCAGGAGCGACTTCATGATGAGACGCTTCAATGGTGAAACCAATTCGTTCTAGTTCTAAGACAATATCACGACGGCAATCGCCCGCTCCATCGATTGGGGATAAGTCGAAATAGCCACCATTGTCTGTAAATTCCATTTTAGGGTTACCGTGTTCATCGGTTTTAAATAAGAAGAATTCTGGTTCAAAACCAATATTGAGTGCTGAGAATCCCAGCTTTTCCATGCGTGCAGCGACTCTTTTCAAATTGCTTCTTGGGTCTCCTGCAAATGCTTTGCCATCTGGAGTATAGACATCACAAATCAAACGAGCTACCTTTCCATAAGCAGTTTCTTCCCAACTGAAAATCAACCATGTATTATAATCTGGGCGTAAATACATGTCCGCTTCCATGATTCGAACAAATCCTTCAATTGAGGATCCATCAAACATCACTTTGCCATCTAATGCAGTTTCTAATCTTCCTACTGGTACTTCAACACTTTTAATTACGCCGTTGATGTCGGTGAACATCAAACGGATGTAGCGGACGTTTTCTTCCTTCGCGCTACGAAGAATCTCTTCTTTGGTAAATTTTGCCATCATGGTCTACATTCATCGAATCCTTGGACCATGCAATGCATGCCAATCGATTGGATGACCTCTCTGTTTTTTAAAAAGACGCCTTTGTCTTTTATAGTTGCCAATTATATAAGGAAGTAAGCGAAGTTTCAAGTCTTATGTTTTAAATTCTGACAAGATTTTTAAGCAAGCTGCGTATTTGGTCATTTGATGGTCCATCGCTACTTTTATGATGTAGCGATGAGCTTCTTCTTCGGTCATTCCTTTGTCTACTAGAAGGAATTT
The DNA here is from genome assembly GCA_030684695.1 of bacterium. GTDB lineage: Bacteria > Bacillota_I > Bacilli_A > Izemoplasmatales > Hujiaoplasmataceae > JAUXXX01. The sequence continues at coordinate 90,007 of JAUXXX010000020.1, read as the reverse complement.
ACATTCCACTATTTTTTCTTGCTGAGTAAGCTTGTTTTGTGCGATGTGAAGTTGTTTGAATAATCTTTTCTTCTCCGTCATAAATTTCATCGACAATTCCAAAGCCAAGGGAAGTTCACTTTCTTGCTTCAATTCATTAATTCGTACCAAATATGCACTCTCTTGAACACGACTCAAGGAGTTCGATGACATGGATGGTTGAATAAAAAGTACAATAACTTGTTCGGATAACACCAAGTTTTCCACAAACACAAAAAGACTTGGCAATCTCCAGGAAGGATGTACAATCAAGACATCGTACCGAAGGACGGTTTCTTTTGAAACCAATCCTTGAGCCAAGTCATAGGATACCTGTTTGGTTTTTAAGACACGGTCGAGCTGAAAAAGCGCGAGCTTGTCTTCCATCCCAACAAGAATCCGTTTCATGATTAGTAAGGAAGTGGATAGCGATCTGTTAAAGCGATTACTTCCGCTTTGACAGAGGCTAACTCATCGATGTTGTTAGGGTTTTTTAATGCTCGATCAATCAACTGTGCAATCGTCGTAAAATCAGTTTCCACTAGCCCACGAGAAGTCATTGCAGGACTTCCTAGACGAATGCCACTAGCAATAAATGGTTTTTGTGTATCATAAGGAATGGTATTTTTATTACAAGTAATATTTACGCTGTCCAAGAGATTCTCTGCTTTTTTACCAGTCAATCCGGTTGTCTTTAGCACATCAAGAAGAATTAAATGATTGTCCGTTCCATGACTAACGACATGATACCCCAACTTCATAAACTCATCTGACATTGCTTTGGTATTTTTAATCACTTGTTTTTGATATTCCACGAACGATGGTTCTAAGGCTTCTTTAAACGCAACCCCTTTGGCAGCGATGACATGCATGAGTGGTCCCCCTTGAATCCCTGGGAACACTACTTTATCTACTTTTTCAGCGATGTCTTGACGATTCGTTAAAATGATTCCGCCTCTTGGGCCACGTAGTGTCTTATGTGTTGTAGAGGTAACAATATCTGCATAATCACAAGGATTGGGATGAAGTCCCGCCGCAACCAATCCTGCGATATGGGCCATATCCACCATTAAGAGTGCTTCGACAGAATCAGCGATTTCACGAAATCTTTTAAAATCGATGATTCGTGGATACGCACTCGCACCTGCCACAATTAAAGTAGGCCGTACCGCTTGTGCCAATAAAGCTAACTCTTCATAATCAATCGTTTCGGACTCTTTGGAAACAAAATAAGGATGGAAATGATAATCAATTCCACTAAAGTTTAATGGATGTCCATGAGTCAAATGTCCGCCTTGATCCAGTGCTAATCCAAGGACAGTGTCCCCTGGTTTCAAGATGGCACGGTACGCTCCCATGTTGGCAGTCGAACCAGAATGAGCTTGCACATTTGCATATTGAACATGAAACAATTGTTTGACTCGTTGTCTTGCTAGTTCTTCGACTTCATCAACGAATTCGCAGCCTCCATAATAACGTTTTTTAGGATACCCTTCTGCGTACTTATTGGTCAGTACACTCCCCGCTGCTTCTAATACCGCTAAGGAGACAAAGTTCTCAGAAGCAATTAGTTCTAAATGGGATTTTTGGCGACCAATTTCTTTTCCAATGAGTTCGTACATGACTGGATCGGTTTTCAAAATATGATTCATATTAGCCCTCAACTCTTTCTATATAAATCCCCGGTTGGTCCGAGGTTACATCCACAACAATTCTTTCTTCTTTCGATGTTGGTATATTTTTGCCCACAAAATCAGCTCGTATGGGTAATTCACGGTGTCCTCGATCTACCAATACTGCCAATTGAATTTTGGCAGGCCGTCCAAGATCAATTAATGCATCCATAGCAGCTCTTGCAGTTCTACCGGTATAAAACACATCATCGACTAAAATACATACTTTGTCAGTAACATCAATGGAAGAAATCTTTCCTGGCGTTTTCTTCTCATCATCACGATATGATGAAATATCAAGTGCCACACAAGTGACATCCATTCCTTCGTAGGTCTTTAAATTTTCTTGGATTAGTTTTGCCAATGGCAACCCTTTTTTTAATATCCCAACTAAAATAATCTCCGATAACACCGGATTTTTCTCATTAATTTCATGGGTTATGCGCCGAATCATCCGTTGGATATCTTCGTATGGATATACTTTTTTCATCTTTATCACCATCCTTATTATATCATGAATCTTTTAGAACCAATCTGTTAAAAAAAGCATAAAAAAAGCAAAAGCCCGCCGAAGCGGGCTTTCCAATATCTTGTTTGAGTTAGATTGATTTTGCTTCTACTTCATCTGGTAATACTAAGTTTAAGATAATCCCAACAACCGCTGCTAAACTCATTCCAGTTAAGGTGAAATTACCAGAACTAAATGCCGCTCCACCAAGTCCTAGAACCAACATGGTTGCCATGACGATTAAGTTTTTCATGTTTCCAAGATTTGTTTTTGCCTTAATCAACACTTTGACACCATTACCTGCAATTAATCCATATAACACAATCGTCATTCCACCAATGACAGCCCATGGAATGCTTAGAATGAATGCTTGGACATATCCAAAGAATCCGAGTACAATCGCGAAGATTGCGGCTAATCCAGTGACATATACCGATCCAACTCTGGTCATCGCTACAACCCCTGTGTTTTCTCCATACGTTGTATTCGCTGGACCACCGATGGCTCCTGCAAAAAGTGTCGCTATTCCATCCCCAAGCAATGTTTTGTCTAGGCCTGGATCGGTAATAAAGTCTTTTTGACATATTTCACCTAACACGGAGTGGTCCCCGATGTGTTCAGCGATGGTCACAAACGAGATGGGTGCGAAGGTTAAGACCGCTGCCCAGTTAATCGCATACGTTCCAAACAAGGTGACCGATGGTACTTGTAAGAAAGAGTGATTGGCAAATACGGTTGATAGATCAAGTAAATTGAATTGTACAGCCGCGAGATACCCAATGACTACTGCTATTAAGAATGGTACGACTTTTACAAAGCCTTTTCCAAACAAGGAGACAATAACAACTGCTGCTAAGGTAATAATCGCTACAATCGGTCCAAGATGAGATGGAGCTAATTCAATATTCAGTACGTCCAGTAATAAAGGACTTACTAGCAAGACGATTAATGCTACCACTGGTAAAATGAGGGACTTAGCGATGGAGAATGCCTTCGGATTCTTTAGAAGAGATACTAATTTTTTTAGTCCGACAAACAATCCGCCGATTAATACCGCTACGATGGCAAGAGTAGCGGGGATTTGCCAACCTGACGCACCTGATAGACCAGAGGAGTTAATCGCAACTGGTGCTAATCCCAACCCGATGATGATAATCATGGGTCCAATAACAACAGGAGGAAGTAATTTTTTCAACCAGGCACTACCGACAAAACGAATGATCAATGCAACGATGATGTAGATGATTCCAACAACCATCAGTCCTATAAAGGCACTTGCATAGACTTGAGCAAAACTAACTTGACCATTACGAATGGCTTGTGATACGACACTTAAGTCTAAGGGTAAGCTTGCATCTATTGGATTGACAATTCCTAAGTCTTTTGCGGATTGTAAGGCCGATGCAACAATCGCACCGATATAAGCAAAACTACTTCCAAGATACACTGGAACTTTCCCCTTGGTACATAGAATGTAAATCAGGGTTCCCACTCCACTTGCAATTAAGGTAACTCCGACATCAAGACCTGTTAATAAGGGTACTAAGACTGTAGCGCCAAACATCGCAAAGACATGTTGGAGGGATAACAAAATCCATTTCGCTGTTTTCGGTTTTTGATTCGGTTCGAGCAGTAGTTTTTCCATATTATTCTCCTTTTTTTGTGTTTTTCCCAAAAAAAAGTCCTAAGTCAAAGAGACTTAGGAACAAGATTCCAATAATCGGAAGTTACAGATTATGTTCTCTTTTTAGCCTCTCTGGACTATATTAAAGGGAAATTCTATCGGTATCTTACCATAGCAAATAATCAATGTCAACGACTTCTTTTGTAAAGTTTTGATTATTCACTCGTGGTTGTAAAACTAAATGGAACTTTAGCAGATCGATTTCCAGCATAATCTTCGGACTCAATTTCAATCATGTACGTCGTGTTAGGTAACAACGAAGACATCTTCCACGTATTTAATGAGACCTTCTTATTCAAAACTCCATTCACATAGATATTATAATACTTGATTTGTCTGTTATCAAATGCACGCGTCCAGATTAAGTACGCACTCGTTGGTGTAATTCGAAGTGCTTCAATATCGGTAGGGCTAAATGGTTTAATGGTGTCTCCAGTAACATGGTCTTTTTGATACACACGAACATAATCGATTTCAAAACGATCAAAGATAAAATTAGGGTCAACACTTCCCCCAAGTCCTCCCCCCATTGCAAGGTTTAGAATCAAGTAAAATTCTTGATCAAATGGCCAAGCCATATAGGTTTCTACATCGAGGTTTTCTCCAGGAATAAATGTGGTTATTCCATAGTTTAGTCCATTAATTTGCCATGAAATGGTATGTTCATTCCAGGTAATCGAATACACATGAAATTCTTCTGACAATCCTTTTACATAGCGACTGTGTCCCTTTTGATTTCCAGTCATGTGATTGTATTTACCGGTATGAATGGTTCCTAAAAGAGAATCGAGATTATTCCCAACATGTTCTAAAATATCAATCTCACCACTGTTGGGCCATCCGCCATAGACACTTGATTTTGGCATCATCCAAAATGCTGGCCACGTTCCAAGTCCTGCTGGAACTTTTGCACGGATTTCAAACTTCCCATACTTAAAGTTATGAAGACCTTGTGTCCAAATTTTGGAACTGGTATAAGCATGTCCGCCGTAGGATTCTTTGATTGCTGTAATGATCAGTTTTTCCCCATCCACAATCGCATTTTCAGGGCGTGAGGTGTAATATTGCAATTCTTGATTTCCAAATCCACCACCGCCTACTTGATGTTTCCATTTGGTTGGATCAACTGGACCTGTATAATTAAACTCTTCACACCATACTGGAATCCACCCTTGTTCAATAGGCGCAAGGTTACAATCCGATGGAATATTTGCTAATAAACTATTTGGATCAAGTGTAGTTGTCATGGTTGTGGAAGTGGTTGGTACTGTAGTGGTTGTAGGGATGGTAGTTGTTGTAGGAATGGTTGTAGTGGAAGTAATCGAAGTAGTCGATTCCCATGTTGATATCGTCGTCGAATCAATAGTTGTAGAGGATGAAGTAGTCAGGGCAGTAGTTGTAGAAATTGTTGTACTACTTTGACATCCAATAAATCCAATCAAAGTGAATAATAAGACAAAGAAAATAGTTATTTTTTTCATACGCATCCTTTATTCTATCGTAATAACCGTTTCAAATACTTCCGATAAGTTACCTGCATAATCTTCGGCATAAATGGAGATGAATCGGTCTCCTGGTAATAACCCTGTTAATTGGGTCCCCCATAAATCAGTGGTTTTCTTGAGTTGGCCATCCACAAAGACTAAATACCCTTTGACACGCATATCATCAGTGGCTTCATTCCATGTAATATATGCAGTAGATGATGTTTTATGTAGCACTCTAAAGTTGGAAATCATGCTTGGGTTTTCTTGATCACCAACCACATATTCTTTTTGGAATACACGTACATAATCAATCGTGAATGTTTGAGGGAAAATGGAGTTATCAATTCCTTGAGCTCCGCCCCATTGTCCACCAATTGCAAAATTTAAAATTAGGTAGAACGCTTGATCAAAAGGCCAATCGATATTGGTTGGATATAGATAACTATTTCTTGCAAGGTTTGGATCATAGCTTACTGATGCATACGCCAGTCCATCAAAGAACCAGGTAATTTTCCCTTCTACCCATTCCACTCCATAAGTATGGAAATCATTTACCACACTAAATGGTGCTATTTGACCAGAAGTAATCAAGGAACGAGTGGTGCCACCTCGTCCATTCGTACCGAAGAAGCGATTGGTATGAATCGTTCCATGAACCACGTTCATATCATAACCAACATGTTCCATGATGTCGATTTCGCCACTTGATGGCCAACCGCCATACACGGAGTTTCTTGGCATCATCCAAAAGGCGACCCAAGTACCTCTCCCAAAAGGAAGTTTTGCACGCATTTCAAATTTTCCATACTTAAATTCTGTGCCTAATCTAGTGCGAAGTCTTGTTGAAGTATATTCTTTTCCACCAAAATTTTCACGAAGAGCAATAATCTTTAAAAACCCTTCTTCTACTTTTGTATTATCTGGATCACGGTAGGTGTAATATTGGGCTTCATTATTTCCCCAACCCCAGACGCCTGTACCTACTTCATATACCCATTTGCTTGGATCGACAATGGATTCACCAAAGGATTCTTCAAATTCATCACACCAAACAGGGATCCAACCTGATTCAATGGGAATGTGTTGACATTCCGTTGGTATTTGACCCATCAACCCCAAGACAGTGGAGGAAGTCGTGGAAGTGGTTGTATTAGTAGTCGTAGGTGAAGTTGTTGTATTTGTTGTATTTGAAGTTGTTAATGTGGTTGTAGGATTCAATGACGTCGTGGTTCCAGCTGTTGAAGTGGATGGAGACTCCGTACTCGAAATAGTAGACGTGATTGGTAAAGTGGTATCTAAAGAAATACTAGTAACATCGCATGCAAGAATACTAAATGTTGAAAATATAGCGACTATTAGTATCATTATTTTTTTCATAAACGAAGTCCTCCTTCTAGATGAAAACAGTTACACACGAATAATATCACATTTTTACAGAAAAAAAAAGAGAAAATGTCTTCCAAAGACCTCTCCTCACAAACTTCTCATGAAACAGTTGCTTTATCTTGTTTCATTCGATCCATGGTTAACAACGTCATCGTGATTACAACCACCAATCCTCCAGCAATTTGAATCCATCCAATCGTAATTCCAAAAATTATGAGGTTAGCAAGTACCGTCACAAGTGGGATAAAATTCAAAAATATATTCGGAATCGCTACCCCTAATCGATTGATGGAATGTACATATAACAAATAAGTAACTCCCGAACACACAACTCCTAGAAACAATAAATGTGCCCAATGCTCAAACATAAACGTAGAAAATACAGGAAATGGTCTTAAAAACAACGATGGGAAAAAGGCAAGCAATGCCATAATTGATTGAAGTGCAGTCACTTTAATCGTATTGTATTTCTCAATCACTTTTTTTGTCATTAAAGCATACCCCGTCCACGATACAATCGATAAGAACAAAAGAGTTACTCCTAAGAGGTTATTTGTCCCCGTATCAGTAGCACTATCTGGTAACACAACCAACAATACCCCCGATATGGATAATCCAACATAAAACAAATACCGGAATAAGAAACGTTCCTTAAATACAATAGAGTTGCCGATGATAATCATCAGTGGCACCAAAGAGGTCATGATCGCTGCGGTTTGAGCTGAGACATAAAGCATTGCGGTATTTTCCAAAGAGGAATACAAAAAGATGCCAAACAATCCTGCTAAGAAAAAGACCAACAAGTCTTTTTTTGTAACTCGCAAGGATATCTTTTTTACAACAACTACTCCTAGCACAAACAATACCGCTAATACATATCGAAACAATCCCAATAAAATCGGATCAATGACTTCCAAAACGATTTTGATACTAATAAAACTAATCCCCCAAAAGACTACTACACCAAAAATTGCAGCGAAACCCGTTAATTTTTTCAAACGTTTTCTCCCAACTGATGAAACAAGGCAAGGAATGTCACAACATCAAGCTGTTCACTTCTAGCATCAAGAGCAATACCCAAAGAAGTTAAACTAGTTTCATATTCTTCTTTTGATTTTCCAAGATTCGAAGCTTTCAAGTTATTCATCAGTGTTTTACGACGTTGGGTAAAGCATTGGTGTACGAAATCAAAGAAGCGAGGTTCAAGTTGTGGATTCAACTCTTTTGTCTTTTTGATTTCGAGATGAACAATCGCAGAATCAACATTAGGCGCGGGGATAAAGACGGTTCTTGGCACTTTGAATAGTAGTTTGGCTTTCGCTAAATATTGAATAACAATACTAAGAGCGTTGTAATCTTTCGTATTCGGTTTCCCTGTTATTCTCATCGCCACTTCATGTTGCATCATGAGTATCAAGCGTGATACTTTTTGGGAAGTTTCAAGAAAACGCATGAGAATAGGCGTTGTAATATAATAAGGTAAATTCGCAACCACCACAATTTCTTTGCAATCACTAAGGTACGTATGAATGACTTCATCAATTTGTACTTCTAAAATATCTTGATGAATTAAGATAAATGCAGGATAATTGATAAACTGCGATTGTAATAAAGGAATCAATTCTTTATCAATTTCGAATGCTAATACTTTTTTTGCTTTACCAACCAAATGTTGAGTTAATGCCCCAAATCCTGGTCCTACTTCAATCACGCCGCATTCCGGTCCAATATTTGCTGAATCTACGATTTTTTTGAGTAGGTTTTGATCCGTAATAAAGTTTTGTCCATAATGCTTTTTGATTCGAAACTGGTTTTCTTGAAGCATTTCACGAACTTTTTTAATCGATCCTATTTCATTCATAAGAGCACCTCCTTTACTTGGGATAAACTGATACGTAACATATTCAACCACTTTAATAATGTCTTTGCATTCGTTGGTGGTAAATGGAGAGCCTGCGAGACTTTTGCTCTACTTTCAAACGAATGTGGCTGTCCACACAATCCTAATTGATACAACTCTGTCATGGTGATGACTGGTAATTTTTTAGATTCATCTATACTGTGAAAATGGCTTAAAGCCTCCAAAATATCAGCTTTACTGGCATGTTCTATTCCTACTTTTTTTCCATTTTTACTAATCGTCTTTTGCTTTTCAATAAAGGCAACTTTCACATTAGGAACCAGTGCCATAATCGTTTGGGTAATCTTTCTTCCAGGAAAATCGGGGTCCATGAACAAAATCACCCCTCGTGCTTGTTGGGCTTGCTTTATCAGTTCGATGGTCTTGGGTGAAATCTCACTGCCATTGGTAAAAATGCATTCGATGAATGGATCGATACTTTGTAGCTTTTGAACGTCGTGGAGTCCTTCCACAACAATAATTTCTTTCAACATGCTCACCTCAAAAAACAAGGCCTATCGGCCCACTATCTTATGCTTGATTCTTAAAATATCTCTTTTTAATATATGCAGGAACAATCACTTCGATGGCTTGTTTGTATACTTGCATGGTTTGATTTCCAACGCCACCGGATTCGCCATCGATGTTCCATCTTGATTTTGCATTGGTAATAATATTCAACTTCGACGTTTTAAAGCGTTTTACCAAAGGAGTAGACCAAAAGGGTAAGAAGAATCCAATCAAAAAGATAATATTATTGATTGGGAATAAATAGGGATACAACACAACATCAACTAACCCATCGTCTAAGGTCGGTTTATAAATCATACTAATCCCAGCCACTCGTTTTGAGTTAATGATCAACACCAAAGAGAATCGGCCTTTAAACTCACCTTTATCATGGATGATTCTCATCCGCAGTTTCGGAATGGTAAATAGTTCTTCTATGCCTTTGAGCACATAGGCCAAATACCCAATCTTTTTCTTTAAGTATGAGTCCGTTACATAACTAATATCAACATACGCTCCATTGCCAGAGACATAACAAAAATACCGGTCATTTGCTTTCACTACATCCATCTTAACAGACTGATTATGTAAGATGTTATGTAGTGCTTGATCGACATCTTTGGATAATCCGAGGGTGTGTCCGATGTCACAGCTTGTCCCAGCGGGGATGTAACCGAGTATGGGTCTTTGTTCAAATTCCATGACCCCATTCACGCATTCATTAAACGTTCCATCGCCGCCAACGATGATGAGTACATCGTATCGTTCTTCACACGCTACTTTAGCAAGCTCAGTGCCTTGTCCAGGATAGGCTGTTGCGTAGGAATCAACCAAATAATGCATACGCTCCATTTTTCCCACGACACAATCGACTTTCGATTGAAAGTCTTGTTTACCGCTTTTTGGATTGTATATAATAATGGCTCGCTTCACGTTATCACCACGCACATTATATCACAAATCACCATTTATTCCCAACATACAAGACAAAGGTATCATCCTTTGGTATAATGAATTAGGTGATGATATGGCCAAACTTGATACAATACTCTATGATTTAGATGGAACGCTTGTCGATTCAAATGAACTTATCCTTTCAACGTTTCAAAAAACGTTTGAGATTCATTTTCCCAGCATGCAATTAACAAGAGCGGATTATCTTGGCATGATGGGTCCACCACTGAAGGAAACATTTCATCGTTTTACAAAAGAATCACAAATGGTAGAAGACATGATTCACACCTATTTAACAAGATACAAACAAGTAGAGTTCGAATACTTGAGCCTGTATGATGGCATGAAAGAAGCAATGGAGTACTTTCATAAAATCGGCATCAAACAAGCCGTTGTAACAACTAAATTTCGTGATTCTGCAATGCCATCCATTCTGCATTTTGGTCTTCATACATACTTACAAGACATCATTGCGCTAGAAGATGTTGTTTGTCCGAAACCGGATCCTGAACCGCTGTATCTTGCGATGAAACGGCTGTGCTCTGTTCATGCAGTGATGATAGGAGATAACTCAACGGATATCGAATCAGGGAAGAATGCTAAGATTCCAACTCTAGGGGTTCTCTATAGTTTAAAGCTAGAGGAACTCAAAAAATCCAACCCTGATGGGTGGATTCAAAATGGATTTGAATTGATCCAATGGGTCAAAAAATATAATCAAATGGAGGGATCATAATGGATTGTGTATTTTGTCGAATTGTATCAGGGGAAATCCCCTCAAACATCGTCTACGAAGATGAAAACGTGTTGGCTTTACTCGATATCTCACAAGCAACCAAAGGTCATACATTAATTGTGGCGAAGCGTCACTATAAGAATTTGTATGACATTGACGAAAATGTCGCTGCAGACATCTTTCGAGTGATTCCAAAACTGGCTAACGCATTAAAAAACGCTTTTCATCCGATTGGACTCAATGTCTTAATCAACACAGAAAAACCATTACAAACAGTCTTTCATTTCCATGTACATCTGATTCCGCGTTATCCCCATGATGGCGTTGAAATCGACTTCATTAACAACATGGGCAATACATCAAAAGAAAAATTTACTGAAATTAAAGAAGCCATTCGGGCACAATTATGAGCATTCAAAAAGGCAAGCATTCGTGCTTGCCTTTTTCTTATTTAATAATGTCTGTTCCCATGTAGGGACGGAGTACTTCAGGAATAATAATCGTTCCATCGGCTTGTTGAAAGTTTTCCATGATGGCAATGACTGTTCTTCCAACTGCCAACCCTGATCCATTCAACGTATGCACATATTCTAACTTAGAATCTGGTGTTGGACGGTATTTAATGTTTGCACGTCTTGCTTGATAATCTTCTGCATTGGAGATGGATCCAATTTCACGGTACTTGTTTTCAGATGGAATCCAGACTTCAATGTCATAGGTTTTTCGCATACCAAACCCTAAATCACCGGTGCAAAGTTCCATGACCCGATAAGGAATTTGAAGAAGTTGTAACACTTTTTCGCTATCTTTTAACATTTTATCATGTTCTATATAGGAATCTTCCGCTTTGGTAAACTTGATAAGTTCCACTTTATTAAACTGGTGTTGACGTAAGATTCCTCTTGTATCACGTCCTGCTGAACCTGCTTCTTGACGGAATGCAGTGGTATAGGCAACGTATTTAATCGGTAACTTCGTCACATCAAGTACTTCATCACGATGTAAATTGATGGTGGGCACTTCAGCGGTAGGATTTAAATAAAATTGTCGATCATCATATAGCTTAAAGGCATCTTCTTTGAACTTTGGAAATTGTCCTGTTGCGTACATCGATGCTTCATTGACAATATATGGAGGAATGGCTTCGGTGTAACCATGTTGATTGGAATGTAAATCCATCATGAACATGATCAGACTTCGTTCCAGTCTCGCGCCAAGACCTTTGTATACAACAAATCTCGCTCCTGCGATTTTACTTGCTCTTGCAAAGTCTAAAATATCTAAACTTTCTCCTAGTTCATAGTGAGCTTTGATTGGAAAATCAAAGACTCTTGGGGTGCTATAGCGCCATAATTCGCGATTATCCGAGTCATCCTTCCCAACGTTAATGTCTTCATGTGGAAGGTTTGGTGTTGCCATAAGAACGTTCTTAATTTCCTCATCGATTGAGGAAACAAGTTGGTCTAGTCGTTTGACTTCGTCTCCATATTCAACCACGCTTGCTTGTAAAGAGCTCGTGTCTGCACCGGTTCTTTTCGCAATGCCAATTTGTTTGGATACTTCGTTTTTCTTCGCTTTTAATAGTTCTACAGAAGCAATCGCATCTCGTCTATTTTTATCTTTTTGTACTACGTCATACAAATATGAAAAGTCCTGATTGCGTCGATTGAGTAACTCGATGATTTTTTCTGGGTTCTCACGAATGAGTTTAATATCTAACATGGGCGTTCTCCTTAGTAGCTTTCGCTCATTAAGTCGTTAATTTCTGAAACACTGGTTTCGTCTTCTTCGTTTGCAAACTCCAGTACGGTTGGCTTATGAAGTGCTTCGATGATGGATGCGGTGGTTACTTCATGATCTTCGATTGATTCGTCAAACTCACTGACTTCTTCCTCGCGGGGCACGATGGCAATCGTTGCGACACAATGACCCTCCATTAAGTTAATGATTCTGACTCCTTGTGTTGAACGTTTTGTTTGTGTGATTTGGTCGATAGGTACTCGAATGATCATTCCTTTGTCGGTTACTACAATCAAATCTTCTTCGCTTGTTACACTGATCAGTTTGCGAAGCGCACCATTTTTCTCGGTCACATTGATGGTTTTTACACCTTTTCCGCCGCGGCCTTGAAGACGATATTCCTCAACAATGGTACGTTTTCCATACCCTTTCTCAGAAATGACTAAGATTTCGTTTCGATCTTCCGTAACGGTAGTAACCCCAATGACTTCTTCGTTGTCGCTTAACTCGATTCCTCGAACTCCCGCTGCGTTTCTTCCCATATCGCGGACATCCACTTCGTTAAATCGAATGGCTTTCCCGTTGGAAGCTCCTATGATGATATCTTGGTCTCCGTTAGTGAATTTTACGCTATGTAATTGGTCCCCGTCGCGCAGTGATACCGCGCGAATCCCGTTGGTACGTATGTTTTGGAAATTAGAAACAGAGGTTCTTTTAACAACGCCTTTTAGAGTGGTAAAGAAGAGGAATCCTTCTTCAAAGTTTTGAATACTCATGACTGCCGCTAACGTTTCGCCGTCTGTGAGGTTGAGTAGATTAACAATTGGCAATCCTTTGGAGTTTCTGCCTAATGCTGGAACTTTATAGCCCTTCATTTTATAAACGCGGCCTAAGGAGGTAAAGAACAGCAAATAGTCATGACTGGACATCGAGACAATCGAATCAATGACATCGTCTTCATTGATCTTCATACCTGTTTTTCCACGGCCTCCACGGTTTTGAGATTTGTAGGTGTCAATGTTCATTCTCTTGACATAGCCGTTGGTGGTGACCGCTATAATAACTTCTTCCACGGGAATCAAGTCTTCATCTTCAATGTCATAATCTCCGAATGGATCGATTTCCGTTCTGCGTTTGTCACCGAAACGTTCTTTGATGTCTTGAGCATCTGCAATTAAGATTTGGTGTTGAACTTCTGTACTACTTAAGATTTGATTGAAGTAGATGATAGCCTCTTCAATTTGTTTTAACTCGTCATAGATTTTGGAACGTTCCATTCCGGAAAGTCGGCGTAATTGCATCGATAAAATGGCTTTGGCTTGCACTTCCGATAATTGAAAACGTTCGATTAAACGTTGTTCGGTATCGTCATATGACTCCCGAATGGTACGAATCACTTCATCGATATTGTCGAGCGCGATGATGAATCCACGCAATAGATGTTCGCGCTGCGTAGCTTTGTCTAAATCAAACTTGGTTTTACGAACCAATACTTCCACTTGATGATGGAAATAATGACGTAATACTTCCACTAAGGAAAGCACTTGAGGTGTGTCATTGACCAATGCAAGCATGTTGACGCTATAAGAGATTTGGAGTTGAGTATTTTTGAGTAAGTTGTTTACAACGACTTCTGCATTTACATCACGACGAAGTTCAATCACAACACGCATTCCGTTGCGGTTGGACTCGTCACGCAAATCAGTGATGCCATCGACTTTCTTTTCTTTGGCTAATTCAGCAATTCGTTCAATCAATGTGGTTTTATTGACTTGATAAGGGATTTCTTTGATGATGAGTTGCTTTTTACCTGAAGCCATTTCAACCACATCAATTTTAGCTTTGACACGCACAGTGCCTTTGCCCTTGGTGTATGCTTCTCTCACACCTGCAAGACCTAAGATGGTGCCTCCTGTTGGAAAATCAGGTGCTTTGATGTATTCCATAAGTTCTTCGGAAGTGATGTCTTGATTTTTAATGAACGCAATATATCCATTCACCACTTCTGTTAAGTTGTGTGGTGGAATGTTCGTTGCCATACCGACAGCGATTCCAGTTGCGCCATTGACCAAAAGGTTTGGAAAATGAGAAGGTAGTACTTTTGGCTCTTGTTCCGAACCATCATAATTGTCGACAAAATCCACGGTATTTTTACGCAAATCCCGAATCATTTCTAAGGTGATTTTTTCCATCTTGGCTTCGGTATAACGCATCGCCGCAGCGCCGTCTCCGTCGACAGACCCAAAGTTTCCATGTCCATTGACCAAGGGATATCGATAGCTAAAGTCTTGAGCCATCCGAACCATGGATTCATAAATTGCCGAGTCTCCATGAGGATGATATTTCCCCATGACGTCCCCAACAATACGAGCAGACTTCTTATATTGTTTGTCTGGATATACACCAAGCTCTTCCATCCCATACAAAATGCGTCGATGAACTGGTTTTAATCCGTCACGAACATCAGGCAACGCTCTTGAAACAATGACACTCATTGCATAGCTTAAAAACGAGGTTTTCATTTCCGTGGTGATGTTGATCTCCACCACTTTATGTGCGGTTGATACGGGTCCCACCGTTTGGTTTATATTGTCCATGTGTTCCCCCTTATACGTCTAGATTGCGGACATAGACCGCATTCTCTTGAATAAACTCACGACGACTTAACACGTCTTCTCCCATAAGCATCGAGAATACGCGGTCAGCGTCCATGGCATCTTCTAGTGTCACTTGTAATAATGTTCTGGTTTCCGGATCCATTGTGGTGTCCCACAATTGTTCTGGGTTCATTTCCCCAAGACCTTTGTATCGTTGTATCACTGGTTTTCCAGTGATTTTTGCCATGATTAACTCCATTTGAGCTTCGTCATAGGCATATTCAATGTTTTTTCCTTGTTGCACTTTAAAAAGAGGTGGTTGTGCGATGTATACATACCCTTTTTCAATCAATGGGCGTAAATAACGATAAATAAAGGTAAGCAGTAATGTACGAATATGTGCACCATCGACATCGGCATCGGTCATGATAATAATTTTATGATATCGGGCGGATGTTACTTGGAAATCTTCACCAATTCCTGTCCCAAATGCTTGGATCATCGATAAGATTTCTTTGTTTCCTAAGATTTTATCCAAACGTGCTTTTTCAACGTTCAGTACTTTTCCACGAAGAGGAAGAATGGCTTGGAACTCAGAATCTCTGCCTTGTTTTGCAGAACCACCGGCAGAATCTCCTTCGACGATATAGATTTCTGAACGTGTCGCGTCTTTGGTGCGACAATCCGCTAATTTAGACGCAAATCCGAGGGAATCAAGTGGTGATTTTCTTCTAGTAGCTTCTCTGGCTTTTTTAGCAGCGAGTCGCGCACGTTGTGCCATGATTGCTTTATCAAGAATCACTCTTGTTGCAGTAGGGTTTTCTAACAAGAATCGTTCTAAACCAATGGACATAATATTTCCAACCACTCTTCTTGCATCACTAGATCCTAATTTTGATTTGGTTTGTCCTTCAAATTGAGGGTCGGGATGTTTCACAGAAACGATCGCGATCAATCCTTCTCTGGTGTCTTCCCCTAAGAGAGATTCGTCCTTCTTAAAGATGTTCAAGTTTCTTCCAAAGTTGTTAATAATCCGCGTTAGTGTTGTCTTAAAGGCTTCTTCATGTGTTCCACCTTCAGGGTTGGTAATGTTGTTTGTAAATGGATAAATGTTTGCTGCATATCCTTCGTTGTATTGCATGGCAATTTCAACGGTTATTCCTTCTTGTTCGCCTTCAAAATAAGCGACGTTTTGATGAAGAAGTTCTTTTCCTTGGTTTAAGAATTGAACATATTCACGTACTCCCCCATCATACTTGTACTCTTTATGAACAACTGCGTTGGTTTCTCTGGAATCTTCAATCCAAAAGCGAATGCCTTTGTTTAGAAAAGCAAGTTGTTGAATCCGGTTACGTAGCGTCTCAAATTCATACACTTGTGATTCAGAGAAGATTTCAGCGTCTGCTAAAAATGTGACCGTTGTACCGTTGCGATCCGTTTCTCCTAAACAAAGTAACTCTTGTTTCACAAAACCATGGTCAAAACCAATCAAATATTGTTTACCATCTTTGTGAATTTCAACATTCAAATACGAGCTCAGTGCATTAACAACCGATGCACCAACACCATGTAATCCTCCAGAGACTTTATACGAGTTGTGGTCAAACTTCCCACCAGCATGCAATACCGTAAAAACCGTCTCTACAGAGGGACGTTTGGTTTTTGGATGCACTTCAATTGGAATGCCTCTTCCATTATCGGTAACACGAATTACGTTTCCTGGGAGAATTTCAACACCAATGGTATCTGCAAATCCCGCTAAGGCTTCGTCGACTGAATTATCAACGATTTCCCATACTAAGTGATGTAACCCTCTAGGACCCGTAGTCCCAATGTACATCCCTGGACGTTTTTTAACCGCCTCAAGCCCTTCTAGAATTTGAATGCTACTTTCATCATACTTTCTAATCGTGTTGTCCACTAGGTTGTTCCTCCTTGATTGTTCCTTTTGCAACCGTGTATCGTTTGGCACGAACTAAGTTCGCACTCATGATATCGGATAAAGTCGTCGTTGTAATAATCGTCTGTGCTCCTGATTCGATCAATCGTCGAATCAAGTAGTTTTGCTTTTGTGAGTCTAGTTCACTAAATACATCATCAAGAAGTAAAATTGGAATTTCACCTGTGATTTCGGATAAGTAATCCACCAATCCAAGTGTAATCGACAAAATCGCTAATCGTTGTTCTCCTTGTGAGGCAAAATCTTTGGCATTCTTTTCGTTTAGATAAAACTCAAAGTCGTCTCGATGAGGACCCATCAACGTCATTGCTTGATGCAGATCGCTTTTTCGCTTACTTTGTAATACTGCTATAATATCGTTGCCAATAGAAGGGAGATACTTTAGTGTTAACAAGGAATCAGAGTTGGTCAATTGTTGAAAAACAGTAGTTGCTTTTTCTTTGACGTTATCAATGAATGCCTGTCTTTTATGAATAATGATTTGAGCGTATTGCGCAAATTGTTGATCGAGTACATCTAAGAGTGTCTCATCGATTTTATGGGATACACCGTATTGTTTTAGAAGTTCGTTTCGTTGTTTTAATACTTGTTTGAATGCGGATAATGCAAGGAAATAAGCTCGATCACTTTGTCCTAAAAATACATCAAGAAAATATCGCCTACCCAAAGGAGACCCTTTGATTAAGTTCATCGAATCCGGAGTAAACGCGACGATGTTTAACAATCCGATGTAATCACTTAATCGTTTAATCTCGGTTTGGTTCACAATTGCCTTTTTACCAATTTCACTAATGATGATGCTTTGTACTCGCTCGCGCTGTCCAACAACAATCGTTGCCGTAATTTTAGCGAATTCATCTTCATAATGAATCAAGTCATCGTCATCTGATTTATAGCTTTTCGCCAAACCCAGAACATAAATGGCTTCCAAAAAGTTGGTTTTTCCAACCCCATTGTTCCCCACCATGAAGTGTAATCCCTTGTGCAGTTTGAGAGTTTGTTTGGGATAGGTGCGAAAATGACTCAGTGTCAGTTCTTTAATCCACATGAGCTTTAGCAATCAAAAGTGCATATTTTGTAGTAATATTTACTTTGTCTCCTGGATAAAGCTTACGTCCTCTTCGTTGATCTTGTTCGTTATTTACGAAGACTTTATTGGCTTCTAGATAACTCTTCGCTTCTCCGCCATTTGAGATGATGTCCGCATATTTTAACAATTGTCCTAATGTAATATATTCGGTCTGAATAGTGATTGTTTTCATCGTTTCATCCCTTCATCAATGCGAGTTTATGGGGTAACCTATTATATAATATTATATAATATTATATAGGAATTTTCAATTGAAACCGGCCAAAATCTTCACAAAAAAATCATTTTTCAAACGATATGTTCAAAAAAAGAAAGAGCACAATGAAGTTTGTGCTCTATGGTATCATAATTGACCACTAGACGATTTTTTCAAGAAAATCGCACATTGTATACAACCAATGTTTATCTAAGCGTATCGTGTCTAAAATGATTTGAATTTTATGATCTTTGTATGCAAATCGTAAGAACTTAGAGACCTCTACTCCGGTAGTAAATAACTTGTCTCCCGCTAATTTTTTCGTGCCTTCTTCAGAAATAGTTAAGGTTACGTTTGTTTTTGCTTCCTGGAGTTTCTCGACATCTAACACCAAAGAGTAGTGCTCAAAAAGTTTTTCGTATAAGTATAATTCAAGCTCTCCTTGATAGGTTCCAAAACGATCAGAAAATTCGAATAATAAGTCTTCTAGTTGTTCCTTTGAACGCACACTATTAATTTTCCCATGCATTTCCAGTTTTACAAAATCGTCTTCCACATAGGTTTTGTCAATAAATTTCGATACTTGAGCTTTGATTCGGGCAATCGGTTGGGCAACTGGTGAGTTCCCTTGTTGATAAGCAACTTCTTCTTGAAGGATTTTTAAGTACAAATCAATCCCCACTGAATCGATAAACCCTGATTGCTCACTGCCCAACACATCCCCTGCTCCCCTGATCGATAAGTCGCGAACCGCGATCTTAAATCCGCTTCCAAGTTCAGTAAACTCTTTGATCACTTTCAAACGTTTTTCTGCGTCTTCGGTGAGAACTTTATTCTTTTGGTACATCAAGTACGCGTAAGCAATTCGGTTTGATCTTCCTACACGTCCTCGAATTTGATAGAGTTGAGACAATCCCAACCGATCTGCATCATGAATAATTAACGTATTAGCATTTGGAATGTCGATTCCTGTTTCAATGATGGTAGTAGCAACCAATACATCAATTTTTTGCTCGATAAAATCATCGACAACATTTTCTAACTGGATTTTTGACATTTGTCCATGTGCAATTTGAACACGAGCTTCTGGAACCATTCGTTTGATATAGGTTTCGATATTATGAATGTCTTCCACGCGGTTATATAAGTAGAAAACTTGGCCATTTCTTGCTAGTTCCCGTTCGATTGCATCCTTTATGACGGTGTCATTTCTTTCTAGAACATACGTCTGTATTGGATAGCGATTCTCAGGAGCTGTTTCGAGCAATGACATGTTTTTAACTCCCATAATTGCCATTTGCAACGTCCTTGGAATGGGCGTTGCAGACAACGATATGACGTCAACATTGACTTTCATTTCTTTAATTTTTTCCTTATGTTCTACACCAAAACGTTGTTCTTCATCAATGACCAACAATCCTAAATCTTTAAACTTTACGTCTTCAGATAAAATACGATGAGTTCCAATAAGAACATCAACTTGACCAGATTGTAGTTCTATCAACACTTGCTTTTGTTCCTTTCTAGAAACAAATCGATTGAGAAGTGCTACTTTTACACCAAACTTCTCCATCCGACGTTTGAATGTATTGGCATGTTGTTTGGCTAAAACAGTGGTTGGAGCTAAATAAGCAACTTGTTTTCCCGATAATACTGCTTTAAACGCTGCACGCAAAGCAATTTCGGTTTTTCCAAAACCAACATCCCCACATAGTAACCGATCCATTGGTTTAGCTATCTCCATATCTTTCTTTACTTCATCGATGGCCCGTTGTTGGTCGGGTGTTTCGACATACTCAAAATCTTCTTCAAAGTCTTTTTGCATGGAATTATCTGGTAAAAAGGCATAGCCAACTGATTTTTCTCGCTGTGCGTATAAGACAATAAGTTTCTCTGCAATGTCTTGGACTTTTGCTCGGACACGCTGCTTGGTTTTTGACCAATCCGTGCCTCCTAATTTGCTTAATCGCGGTTGAAACCCTTCGCTGCCTGCGTATTTTTGGATTTGGTCAATGGCATCAAGTTGAATGTATAATTTATCTCCATCTTTGTATTCAATGTGAATATAATCATTCTTGGTTTTTCCCAGTTCCATAGTAACAATTTCTAAAAAACGCCCAATGCCATAATCATAATGAACAACATAATCTCCTGGTTTTAAATCATTGACAGAAGTCAGTCGCTTGGTGTTTTGGGTAATGGATCGGTATCTTCCCTTTTTTGATGGAGTGAGTTTTCGAGAAATCATTTGATCGGTGATGATGGCTAAATTCCCACAATCAAAGACAGCATCAAAATAATGATCGTTAATCAACAGTTGTATCTGGAATTCTTTGATTTCATCCTCTGGTCCAATCACACGATAAGGTATGAGTCGTTGATCGAGTTCTTCACAAAGGTGTTCTAAGGAAACAATGTTTTTTACAAGAATCAAGACAGCTTTCGATAACGAAAAATGCGATACATCCTTCGCTAAATATTCAAAGTCTCCTTCATATCGAACAGGAGTTTTACTAGGAATGGAAAGTCTTTTAGTAAAATGTTGAGTACTCTGTGAGTGAAAAGTATCAAAGTGAACCGCTTGTACAGGAGTTACTTCTTTTAGTGTTAAATAAGGAGTGAACCCAATCTTAAGATAATCCTCCATGGATAAAAACCAATCTGTTGTTTCAGATGCGATGATCTTGATTTGCTCTTGAATTCGGTGTTCTTCTACAAAGAAAACCATTGGTTGAACAAAAAAATCAACGAGTGTTGACACTGTCCCAAAAACCATCGGAATATAACGAACCAATCGATCAAGATTGTCTCGTGTTTGTAAGTGTTCAATGTCCTGTAACACTTTTTCTATCGCAACTTTTCCAGAAATAATGGAATCCTTTGCTTGTGTTAAAAACGATATCAACGGCTTGACTTGTTCATCAGAAAAGAAGAACTCATGTACAGGCAGAATTTCTACATTGCTGGTTCGATCCACCGATCGTTGACTATCTACTTCAAATACTTTGATATCTTCGACGGTATCTCCAAAATAATCCAATCGAACTGGTTGAATCGCATCAATGGGAAAAACATCGATAATCCCGCCACGAACCCCAAAATCCCCTGGCTTTTCTACGGTATACTCCCTCTTATATCCTAAGGTGCTTAATTGGTTGATGAGTATTTCTTGAGGATAGTCCTCCCCCGAAATAAGGCTTATTTTAGCACTTTTCCAATGTGGTAATGGAACCTGTGCTTTGACATATCCCGCCACATGAGTGACCACCATCACGCGTTTCTTGGATAGAATCTGGGCAATGGTATGTAGACGCTCTATCTTTAATTCATAACTTGATGAAAGTAGTTCAGCGGTAATAAACTCATCTTGTGGGAAAAAGCAAATCCCCTCTGCGCCTAGTAAAACGGATAAACGGTCATAGGTTTGTTGGGCTTTATATAAGTTGGGTAATACCACGACAAAAGAACGATCTGTGGCTATCCACGCAGATGCGATTAACGTAAGTGCTGCCTCATCATTCACGTCTTCCACGAACAAAGTGTTTTCTTGTCGTAACGAGACAAATGAAAGATAATCTGAGATGATTGGGTTTTTTTGTAAGTACGAAACAATGTTTTTCATTTATTCCTCCAACACCGATTAGGCGAGTTTGTCACTCGCCTGGGGTATCATCAACATCCAACTCTATTGTATCAAAAACCGATTTGTTTCATCCTTATTTTTTTTGTTGTAGACGATAACTAATCGCTAGTAAAAGGCGGGTTGGGATGAAGCGTACAAAGAATCGTGTCAATTTCATCGAAAATCCCGGTATCGACACTCGTTTTCCCTTGAGTAATCCTTTGACCGCTATTTTTGCACATTTCTTTGCACTAATCCCTGGCAACGCCATATGAACTCCTGCTACTTGTGCAAATCCAGTATCAACCGGCCCTGGGCACAAGGACAAAACTTGAATAGAAGGCTTTACTTTTTTCATTTCATAATTAATCGCTTCAGAAAAATGATAGACATACGACTTGGAAGCTGCGTAAGAAGCCATCTTGGGTGTTGGTAAAAACGCAGCCATGCTCGCTACATTCAAGATTTTTCCTTTTGTCATTGATCTAGCAAACAGTTTTGTTAAGATATGTAGACTAACAATATTCGTTTCAAGCATGGAGAGTTCCGTATCAAGTGAACTATCAATAAAATGATCGACTACCCCAAATCCTGCATTGTTTATCACAATTTCTGGTTGAAAGGCAGACACCAGTTTATGTAATTCATATACTTCAGACCGAACTGATAAATCTGCTGGTAATATCTGGACTTTAACAAAAAAACGTTGTTGAATGTCTGCTTGAATTTCTTCTAGTTGAGCCACTCTTCTACCAGATAATAGGAGATCCATTTTTTCTTGTGCTAAAAGATATGCGATTTCTTTTCCAATTCCGCTTGTGGCTCCAGTGATAAATGCGTACATGTCCGTTCCTCCTTGAATTGCATGCAATTATTATACCATGGTCTGTTAAAGAATTCTTAAAATCCCCATTGAAAAAGAGGCTCACGCCTCTTAGTTTCGATTAAACTGATTCATGATACTGTCAATGGACTCATTTTTGACAAAGCGATCTATGAGATCGTTTGTAAGGGCAAATAATCCGCTTAACTCCTTTTTTTCTGCTTTCGAGAAATTGCTTAATACATAATCCTTCGTATCCATTTCTTCCTCTCGGTCGATTCCAATTCGAAGACGATTGAATTCAGGAGAGGAAAGCGATGCAATAATCGATTTTAATCCGTTGTGTCCGCCTGCACTTCCTTTTTCGCGAACTCGCAGCTTTAAAAAAGGTAAGTCAAGATCGTCTGAAACAACCAAAATGTCTTTGGGTTCTATTTTGTAAAACTGAGCAACCAATGAAACGGAGTTGCCAGACAAATTCATAAACGTTTTTGGTTTTAAAAAGATACATGTGTCGGTTTTGATGATTTCACCTTGAAATTTAGGTTCTTTACTAAAAACTAATCCAAGATATGTCGCATAGGCATCCACCACTAAAAAACCGATATTATGCTTCGACCATTGATAAATTTTCCCGGGATTTCCGAGACCGACAACCAATCGCATCTTTACTTGTGCTTTGGTTTGATGACAACATACCGATTGGGTTCTTCCCCTTCGGATTCTGTTGAAACATCACGCCATTCTGCTAATTTAGTGTGAATTACTCGACGTTCATACGCATTCATTTTGCCTAAGCGAACTTTTATTTTGGTTCTCGCAACATCTTTTGCTGTTTTAGTCGCTAGGATTTCTAATTGTTTTTTACGTTGTTCTTTGTATCCACCTACATCGACTAGTGCAACGTAGTGTTCTTCAGTATAAACATTTAGTAAGTTTTTGATTAAGACTTGAATAGCATCCAATGTTTTACCATTTTTACCAATCAATAATGGATTTTCATTGGTATCAACCGTAAAAATGATTTGACGGTCTTCGCCTTGTCTTGCTTCAACGAATGCTTCCACTTCCATATTGGTTAACATGAGATTTAAATACGCAATGCTATCTTTGATGACATCAAACTTCACCGTTGCTTCAATGGTATAAGAACGATTCAAGTGAAACAGTCCTTTTCTCTCCTCAACGACTTTTAGTTCGACGTAGTTTGGATTGACCCCTAATTCTTTCGCCGCAAGTTTCTTTTCTTGCTCGCCAATACTTTTGGTTTCTAAACGAAACGATTTCATAAAAATCCCCCTGAGTGAACTAGTTAGCTCGATTACGGAGTTGCTCTTGACGAGCTCCGCTTTTTTTGTGAGAAACATGACTTTGGAATAATTGATAAACGTTACCGATGATCCAGTAATACGCAATACCAGCATTACCTACCGCAATATACCCCATCATTAAGGTCATGAAGTACATCATATATTTCATTGTTTTTTGAGTTTGTTGTGCTTGAGCATTTTGGTATTTTACGTTTTTGGTATTCGCTTTTGTTCGTTGATTCATCAACCATTGGCTTAAGAACATCGTAGCAGCGACGATAATCGCTAACGGTAAATTTGCCCAGAAACTGGTGTTTCCAAGGTTTGTCCATAAGAAGTCAATATTGATTGAAACATCGGAACCAAATACGGTTGTTTGAGTCAATGGGAAACGTTGTACCACTTGGTACATCGCAATAAAGATGGGCATTTGAGCAAGTGGCATTAAGCAACCTAAGAAATTAATCTTATATTTTTTATAGACTTCCATGGTTTCTAGTTGCATCCGTTGCTGGCTGGCTTGATCGGTTTTTCCCCGATACTTTTCTTGGATACGGCCTAACTCTGGTTGTGCAATTCCCATTTTAATCGTCATATCATTCGATTTAGCATAGACAGGCCATGCAAGAGTACGAATGGTTAATGTCATAATTAATAATCCAATCCAGTAAATGTAGGTGTTTCCTAATAAACCGAATAAGTTGCTTGCATGGAACGTAAATCTTCCGATTTGTAAGATGATCCATTCCCAAGCCCCTGTTTTTAAACCAATCGGAGTGGTATACGCTGAAACAAACAAATTTGATTCCTCAATGGGTGTCATGGATGAAACCACATTGTTCGTTCCAAATGTAAGAGTAACATCATAAATATCATCCGCTTTGGAATACTGAATCACGGTAATAGTATCGTTTGTACTTGGGTTACCAAATTGATTTACGACATCGGTGAGTGTGGCAACATCTACTTGAAGTGCTGGAGACGCTACTGGCATCGTAGATAAATCGGATGGAAGCATTTTGACAATGTTTCCTGAAGTAAAGATGATGGTGAATGTATAACTTTGTTCTCCAACTTGATAATTGGTCCAAGTAAGATGTTTACTCACATCAGAAGTGGTTGGTTGGCCAAGCAAGATGATGACTTCGTTATAAGTAGTCGTTCCTTCGATAATTTGATCATAATTTTGATAAGAGACGGTACCCTTTGGACTTCCGCCACATGCAGAAAGTGTTAAAACAAGTACAAACGCCATTACCAAGAGAAGCCATTTATTTTTCTTCATTTCATACCTCTAGTATCTTCGCTCGAGCGAATAATTTTTCTAAGTCTGATTTTATTTCTTGATACGTCAATTGATTTGCGGCAGGCTTTGCAATAATAAAGAACTCGATAAACGTTAAAAATTGATGTTCTTTCACAATATCACGCACGCGTCTTTTTAGAAGATTTCGTTCTACAGATCCTCCAAATTTCTTTGAGACACTTATTGCAAAACGAAAATGTGATAATTCATGGTTTTCTTTCTTGTATAGTGAAAAATGACTGTTTCCAACGGAATTGCGCTTGTCGAGAATCCGTTCAATTTCACTACTTTTTTTGATTCTAAATTCTTTTTTCATCACGTACCCCCAAGAAAAAACAAAAATCACCAAATAATTGATTATATTATTCTGGTGATTACGGGTATAAATATAATGGTTTGGTTGATTTTGTTTTTAACGATCAGAAACCGTTAAGGATTTGCGTCCGACTTGGCGGCGTCTTGCAAGTACCTTGCGGCCAGTTGCACTCGCCATTCTTGCGCGGAAGCCATGCGTTCTAGCTCTTTTTAGTTTACTAGGTTGATAGGTCTTTTTCATAATTGGCACCTCCCTACAGATACTTCAAAAACCATGCTTAATCATTATAAGTGATTTTACTTTTTATGTCAACAATAATTCTTTTGCCCTTCACGTTTCTCTTGTAAAGACGAACTCTATCCCTTGTGTACACACGTACGTATATTTAAGGAAATATCTCTTCGTAAAGGATTGTTTTACTACAAATAATTGTTTCTCCTTTCTTGCCTAATAGAAATGTGGATGGATGACGTGTTATCCCCATTTCCACAATTTTGTGGATAGATGACTTTGTAGATATGTGGAAAAGTGCCGATTTTTGCTATATGTAGCGCTTAGTTATCCACATTTCATTGTGGAAGAAAGAATTTCGAGAGAAGTTTATCCACATTTTTTGTGGAAAACTATTTGATTCAAGTGCTTGAAAATGTGGTATATTCTTAGTAAGGATATGAGGGACACATATGGAAACATTTCAAAACATCTGGAACAACATAAAAACTCAATTGGAACAATCCATTGCTGAAGAAGATTTTAAAGAAACGTTTGTCAGTATTTCAAACGTTTTTAAGGTTGTAAACAATAACATATATTTAATCGCTCCGAATCCGTTTATTAAAAGCAAGATTGATAATTTCTGGTTAAATCGCCTCAATGGAATGTTAAGCGAGCACTTAAAAGAAAAGCATGTCTTTAAAATCATTACCAAAGATCAAGCAGCGGAAGAAATTTCAAAAACAAAAGAGTACCAAATCAATACTCCGGAACCAAAATTAGAGGAACGCTTTAAAACAGGATTGAACAACTCCTATACCTTTGATAACTTTGTTGTGGGCGCTTCCAACCGATTGGCATATACTTCTGCCATCAAAGTCGCTGATCAACCCGGAGAATTTGCCAATCCTTTATACATTTTTGGTGATGTTGGCCTTGGAAAAACCCACTTAATGCAATGTGTGGGTAACTATATTTTAGAAAACGACATTAAACGAAAGGTCTTGTATGTAAAGACAGACCAATTTATCGAAGATTATGGTCGTGCTGCAGTCAAGAAAACATTTGAAGAATTTTCAAAAAAATACGAAAACATTGATATTTTACTCGTAGATGATATTCAATTCTTAGCGGGTAAAACTCAATCTCAACTAGAATTTTTCAAAATATTTGAACGTTTAAAAGAAGCAAATAAGCAAATCGTCATTACTTCTGACCGTCCTGCACCTGAACTTTTTGATATCATGTCGCGACTCACTTCTCGTTTTGAATGGGGACTTACTGTTGATATTAATCGTCCTAGTTTGGATCATCGAATCTTAATTTTAAAGAAGAAACTTCAAGTTGAAACCCAAAATCCAGACTTGATTCCAGAAGAAGTACTTGAGTTTATTGCAAGTATCTTTGATAACAACGTTCGTGAGTTAGAAGGAGCGTTAAAACGAGTTTTGTTTTATTGCACGGCATTTGATTATAAGTTCACCGTTCAAAATGCGGAAGAGGCTTTAAAGAACTTGCTTAACTCAAAAGATATTTCGAATAAAAGCGTCAATAATGGAAATTATAATACGGTACTTGATGTTGTCAGTTCGTACTATCGAATTACAACCAGTGATTTATTATCAACAAAAAGAAACAAGCAATATGTCTATCCTCGACAAATTTCGATGTACATTTTAAAAGAATTGTATGATCTCACCTATAAAAAAATCGGTCAGTTGTTTAATAACCGCGATCATTCCACTGTAATCTACTCTATCGAGCAAATCACCAACGATATTCAAATCGATCAATCAAAAAAAGACGACGTTGATAAGCTCTTATTAAAATGTGGAAAAAAGGCGTAGTTTTGGGGAAAACATTTTTCTAAATAATGTACTTTAACGGCCATATATGGTATAATATAAGCATCTAAATTATGTTGTTTTCCACAGTTTCCACAGACGTAACAACAATCATCATTAAAAGCTAAAGATAATAAATAAAGAAGTGCCCAGGAGGTAAACTATGAATTTTACGATTGCAAAAGATGTTATTCTTAATCACCTATTAATCTCCCAAAAAGCCCTCTCCACTAAAACACCCGCTCCATATCTTCAAGGAATTAAACTTGAGGTCTATCCACATGAACTGGTATTGATTACTAGTAATTCAGACATCTCCATTAAGATTTCTATAAAAGACGAAAGTTTAAAAGTAGAAAATGTCGGACAAATTTTAGTTCCTGGAAAATACTTTGTAGAAATCATGCGGAAAATGAATGGAACGGAAGTAGCGTTTTCAGTAGTTGATAATAACACACTACGGATTCAAGCTGGAAATTCTGATGTAACCCTAAATATGATTAATGTCGAAGATTATCCAGACATTCAATTTATTACAAATGACAATCCAATTAAGATTGATGCCAAGGTCATGAAATCTGTGATTCGTCAAACTACATTCGCTGCATCTGCGATTGAAAACCGTCCGATATTAACCGGTGTGAACATTCGTGTGGATGGTGGTAAATTAACAGCGATTGCGACCGACTCTTTCCGTTTATCCCAAAAACATATTGATTTACCAGCAAACTTCGAAAAAATGAATGTGGTAATTCCTGCAAGAAGTTTGGATGAGTTATCCAAAGTGTTGGAATTAAACTTAGATGAAATCTTAATTCATTTGGATCATAAATCGATTTTATTTGAATATGGAAATGTGTTATTCCAATCACGATTGCTTGATGGAAACTTCCCAGAAACAAGTCGTTTGATTCCAGTAGAATTTCCAATTGTGATTAAATTTAATAAAAATGATTTATTCGTTGCTATTGATCGTGCCTCCTTGTTATCTGCTAGAGAAGGAAGCGCAAGTATTGTTAAATTAAATTTACGTGCTGATAATGTAGTCGAAATTACTTCTAATTCTCCAGAAATTGGTAAAGTGAATGAAGAAGTATTTCCTCTCGATAAAGTCCTTGGATCTTCCATCAAAATTGCCTTCTCTGCTAAATTTTTCATGGAAGCATTAAAAACATTTAATTCAGAACAAGTATATGTCAAATTCACTGGAGAGATTCGTCCATTCGTTATTGAAGGAGAATTGGATCCAGGATTGGTTCAATTAATTCTACCTGTTCGAACGGAATAAATAATATAAACATTTGATGGAGCTTCGGCTCCATTTTTAATTTGATTATTGCAAAGAGCATAGTAAAATGATATTATTTCTATGTTTTACGAGGGGAGTCGATTTTTATGAAAAAAGAATACGACGTAGTAATTGTTGGTGGTGGCCCATCTGGGTCCATGGCAGCGTATGAATTAACCGTAAAAAACCCGGGATTATCGGTACTTTTGATTGATAAAGGAAACGATATTTATCATCGAAACTGTCCGATTTTAGAAAAGAAACTAAAAAAATGCCCGGTTCGTAACAATGGTGAAATCGGGTGTTTACCGAATTGTTCCATCACGAATGGTTTTGGTGGAGCTGGAGCGTATTCAGATGGAAAATTTAACATTACGAGTGAATACGGTGGATGGATGTCTGAATATATGGATGATGATCGAATAGAGGAATTAATTGGATATGTTGACCAAATCAATTTAGGGTTTGGAGCACCTTTAGAGATAACCGACCCTACTACCGAGAAGGTACGAGAAATCGAGCGTAGAGGTCTTGCTGTAGGGTTAAAACTATTACGTGGAAAGGTCCGTCATCTTGGAACGGAAATCAATTTAGAGATATTACGAAATCTCTATGAATATTTACGTACTAAAATTGATATGGTCTATAAAACTGAAGTTCAAGATGTGATTGTCAATCAAAATCAAGTAGAGGCAGTTCTTTTAGCAAACAAAGAAATGATTAAAACGAGATATGTGATCATTACACCAGGAAGAGACGGATCAAAATGGTTGTCTGGACTTTGTAACCGATTGGGAATAGGCATGCATTCTAATCATGTTGATATTGGAGTGCGTGTAGAAACCAACAATGAAATCATGGCAGAAATTAACAAACACTTATACGAAGGTAAATTTATATATCAAACAAGTGGAGGATTAAAAGTTCGAACATTTTGTTCCAACCCATCGGGACATGTGGTTATTGAAAATCATAGTGGAACTGTCCTCGCAAATGGTCACGCATATACGGATAGTCTACTTGGAAGTAAGAACACGAATTTTGCCTTATTGGTGAGTCATAGTTTTACAGAACCATTTAACCAACCAAATGAGTTCGCTCATGGGGTATCCCGTTTAGCTAATATGTTATCCAATGGTTCTATTATTATTCAACGGTATGGTGATTTAAAACGAGGAAGAAGATCTACCGATAAACGAATCAAGGAAGGGTTTGTCATTCCTACATTAAAAGAAGCAGTACCTGGTGATTTAGGATTGGTCTTGCCTTACAAATCGATGAAAGCCATTATGGAAATGATTGAAGCGCTGGATCATGTAACTCCAGGGATTGCAAGTGAACATACCTTGTTTTATGGGGTAGAAGCGAAGTTTTATTCCGCAAGACCAGAGGTAAATGATTCGTTTGAAAGCATGATTCGAGGGTTATATTTTGGAGGAGATGGAGCTGGAATCACCAGAGGGCTTGCACAGGCAAGCGCAAATGGTATTTGGATTGCCAGAGACATCGCGAAAAGAGGATAACAATGTTATTAAAAAACGCAACCATCATTGATGGATTAAACAATCCAGCTTATCAAGGAAACATTTTGATTCAAGGTGAACGTATCGTCAAAATTTTCTCATTGGAGGACGGCGTGGATTTGCCTGATGAAGAGATGATTGACTGTACAAATAAGATGGTCACTCCAGGATTTATTGATGCACACACACATAATGATTTCTTCGCTGGAAAAGATAATAATATGTTATTTTTCGAGCCATTTATTAAACAAGGAGTAACCACGATGATCGCCGGAAACTGCGGTTTTTCAGCTGCTGGATATCTTGAAGGTTCTGATTATTCTCATTTAGTAGGTGGAGGGTTGTTTACCAACGATGGTCGGGATTATCACTCATTTAAACAGTGGTCTTCGTTGGTTCATCAACACATGCCTGTCAATCTTGTAAGTTTAGTCGGGCACGGGACTGCACGAATTGGTGTGAATGGAAAAAGTCCATCCCCATTAACAGACGAACAAATGACTCAAATGCTTTCTTCCATCGAACAAGCACTTTTGGAGGGCGCAGCCGGAGTAAGTTTTGGTCTTATGTATGAACCAGGACAATACGCACCCATCGAGGAATTAGAAGAAATTTGTAAACTTGTCAAAAAACACAACAAGATTGTAACGTTCCACGCTAGAGCTTGTTCGAAAGTATCTACTTCGTATCAACCACCGATTGGTGGAAGGGCTCATAATCTTCGAGCAATGGATGAAGTATTATCAATTATGAGAAAGACTTGTGTTCGAACACAATACTCCCATTTAATTTTTGTAGGAAAACAATCATGGAGTACCGTGGAAGAATCGCTTCAACTCCTTGAGGAAGCAAAAAAGGAAGGATTCGAAATAGGGTTTGATATGTATCCTATGGAATTTGGGGCTTCAGTGATCACTGTTGTGTTGCCGGCATGGTATCTTGGAATGCCCAAAGAAAAAAGAAAGACATTGATTACAAAAGTTCGGTTATGGCTTGAGATTTTTGTGGCGACGAAAGCTCTTGGGTTTGGATTCAAAGATATGTTGGTTTCTAATACTTTTGGTAAGCTAAAAGAACTAGAAGGCTTGCGAGTTACTGAAATTGCAAAAAAATGGAAGAAAAGTGCTTTTCAAACTTACCTAGAACTCATTGAAAAAACCAATGGGAAAATTAATGTATTGATGTACCAATATCAAAACAAAGACATCATTGAAAAACTACGACTTCATCCACAAAGTATTTATATGTCTGATGCCTGGATTGAACAAGAATCAGGTGTTCAAAACTTTGCTTGTTATTATGCGTTTCCTAAATTTATGACTTTGGCAAGAGATCACCAAACATCACTTGAAGCAGCCATCTATAAAATGACAGGGTTGAGTGCTGCGCGTTTCCAAATCAAAGAAAGAGGAAGCCTTGAAGTTGGTCAATATGCCGATGTTGTCATATTTGATCTAAACAAATTATCGTTTGAAGAAGGCAAGGATGTATCCCCTCAAGGAATTGAATATGTCATAAACAATGGGAAAATCATTGTGAATAACAACGAAGTAATCCATCCTATAGCAGCTCAAATAGGTAGAATGATTCAAATATAGTAAATAACAAAATAAGACCACTAGATGTCAAACGGACAAAGTTAGTGGTCTTTCTTATTCATTTTGGTTAGTCAAAGGAGTTTATCAATTGTTCTATCTACGTATGTTGTCTGCTATGGTAATGGGTATGCAATAGTTTATGAGATAATTCTCCAAGCGGTTCACCCAAGAAAGCACGGTATATTTCTTTTACTGCTGGGGACTCATGAGATTTTCGAAGGGGCATAGATTGATCGAGAAGGTAGGTTGCCTCGATTCGATCTCTTCTGGTTTTTTGTATCGTTCCGTATGGTTGACCACCACCACCAATGCAACCTCCTGGGCAGCACATTATTTCGATAAAGGTATATGGGGAAGTACCGTTTGACACTTGATCAACGAGAGTTTTTGCATTCGATAAGCTATGTGCAACGGCGAAGCGATATACGTTTCCACCTAATTCAACGGAAGTTTCTTTTATTCCATCTAATCCACGAACCTCAGTTAATTCGATTGATTCAAGTGGTTGATGATTGACAACTTCATAGACGGTACGAAGCGCAGCTTCCATAACACCACCTGTTGCGCCAAAGATGGCGGCCGCACCAGTGGTGATTCCAAACGGATTATCAAATGGAGTTTCGTCGAGTTTGGCAAAATCAACTCCCATTTGATCCAACATTTTACTCAGTTCACGTGTTGTCAATACAATATCAACGTCTTGATGGATGCCATCTGATTTCATTTCGTCACGCTTGGCCTCATATTTTTTAGCAGTGCAAGGCATAATAGAGACTACAATAACATCTTTTGGTTCCTTTTGAATGATTTTTGTAAAATATGTTTTTGCAAGTGCACCAAACATCTGTTGGGGCGATTTACAAGTGGATATATGCGATAAGATGGAAGGATATCTTTGTTCTGCGTAGTTAATCCAACCAGGACAACAAGAAGTAATCATCGGTAAAACCCCGTTGTTGGTAACTCGATGAAGCAACTCGTGTCCTTCTTCGATGATGGTTAAGTCTGCAGTAAAATCGGTATCAAAGACATAGTGAAACCCAAGTAGTTTTAAGGCCGTTACCAGTTTTCCAGTAACAATACTTCCAATTGGTAACCCAAGAGCTTCCCCTAAAGAAACACGTACGGCTGGAGCTACTTGAACAATGGTTGTTTTATCTTTATCATGTAGCTGTTTCCAAACACGATCGGTTTCATCATTTTCGATAATTGCACCTACAGGACAAACGGAAGCACATTGTCCGCAATACGTACAACTTTCATCCGATAAAAAACGACCGTACGCAGGGGTTATTTCTGCATCATGACCACGACCCATTAGTTCGAGAACATTCATTCCTTGAACATTTTTACATACATCGATGCATCGTCCACATTTTATACACCGATTGGGATTTCGAATCAAGGAAGGGTTTGAAGTATCTATTGGCTTAACCCGAAGAACTGGTTCAAAACGATTTTGGTCAATCCCTAATTTGTTTGCTAAGGATTGAAGTTCACATTTTAAGTTTTTGGGACAAGCGGTGCAATTTGCATCATGATTAGATAAAATCAACTCGGTTATGGTTTTACGAGCATTTAGTACACGTGGGGAGTTCGTTTTTACAACCATCCCTTCGCGTACCTTTGTGGAGCAAGAGGTTGCTAGTCCTTTTTGACCATCAATCTCCACAACACAAATTCGACAATCCGATTGAAGTCCCAAATCCGGATAATAGCATAGGGTTGGGATGTTTATATTATTCATTCGTGCCGCGTTTAGAATCGTTGTTTTTTCAGGAACGGATAACTCGATATTGTTAATTTTAAGTTGAATCATCATAGCACCTCAGTTTGTCCAAATATCACAGCGATCGATATACTCATCGCGAAAATATCGGAGTGTTGAAATAATAGCGGTTGGTGATGATTGACCCAAACCACAAAGCGCTGTTTGGTGCATTACGCGAGCCAAACTTTCGATGGAAATCAGGTCTTTCATAGAGGCTTTCTTATCAATGAACTTTTGTAGTAAGATGACCAATTGGGCATGACCTTCACGACAAGGAGTGCATTTTCCACAGGATTCATGTTCAAAGAAGCGTACAACACGTAACATTAAATCGAACAGATCGAAGCGATCATCTACCACAATGATGGCCCCAGCTCCGGTTTTGGATTCAAACTCTTCGAAACGTTCGTAGTCAATAAGCATATCTAACATATATTCTGGAATAAACGGTCCACAAGCACCGCCTAGTTGAACCATCTTTAGTTTTTTGTTGTTCTCTATCCCACCACCAAGTTCAAAAATTACTTTACGAATCGAAATACCAAACGGAATCTCATAGACTCCTTTATTTTTTACATTACCGGATAAACTAATCAATTTCGTTCCTGTACAATTGGGCATACCTATTTTTGAATATGCTTTTCCTCCCATGGTGAGAATTGCAGGGATGTTTACTAGTGTTTCGACATTTTGAATGAGTGTTGGTTTTCCAAACAATCCAATTGAAGTTGGGAATGGGGGTTTCACACGCGTTCGTCCAGGTTTTCCTTCAATGGATTCAATCAGTGCGAACTCTTCTCCACAAACATAAGATCCTGCACCGGATCGTAATTCTATGTCAAACGAAAAGTCAGAGTCCATGATATTGTTTCCAAGAAATTTATGCTTTCTAGCTTCAAGAAGTGTCCATTGGAGCACTTCGATCGCATGGTCGTATTCTCCACGTACATAGATATAACCATGATTCGCCCGTGTTGCGAAAGCAATGATTGCCATACCTTCAATGATTTGATGCGGATCATTTTCGATTAAGAATCGGTCCTTAAAATTTCCAGGTTCTCCTTCGTCTGCATTACATACGATGTATTTCATTGGACCGGATTCTTTAGCAAGCCCCATCATTTTTGTGGAAGTAAGGAATCCTGCACCCCCACGACCGCGCAACTTTGAATCTGAAATTTCTTCAAGAATTTCAATTCTTTCCATACGTAATGCCTTACGAAGAGCAACATAGCCACCAGTTTTGATATAATCATCGATGGAAAGTGGATTGATGACCCCACAACGAGCAGAGATTAATTTACGTTCCATTATGGAGTCCTCCCGCGATATTCAGAAATGATCGCTTTTACTTTATCTGGAGTGAGATGAACATAAGTTCGTCCATCGATTCTCATCGAAGGAGGGGCATCGCAATGGCCAAGACAACTCGAATACTCCAGTGAAAATAATCCATTTTGTGTGGTCTGTCCCATTTGAATACCAAGGAGTTGTTCAAGGGTTCCTACAATCGAAGCAGAATGGTTGATATGACAGGGAATATCACGACATATTTGGATGACGTATCGACCACGCGGATGAAAGGAAAGTAAGGTATAAAACGAGATGACACTACATACTTTCGCCTCCGAGACACCAATGTGTTTAGCAACCATTTGAATTTCTTGTTCGCTTATAAAATGATTGTTTTTTTGCTTTTGAATATCCAAAAGGAGATCAATCAAACGATTTTCTTCGTGAGGGTATTGTGCAAGCAATTGAGTTAAGTCCATTTTAGTGTTCCTTTCATTAGTAATATAAAACAAAAAAACAGGGAAGTGTTCCCTGTGCAAAATAAAGTACCGCTCATGTTGTTGACAAAACTCTTGCAGACTTTCGGTCCTTTGTTTGCATCCAGATCTGTAGAAATAGTGTTTCACCGATTTAAAGCCTATTTCAGATTTGAGCAACGCAAGATGATGTTGACACAGTCCTCCTTTGATTGATTCATTTCTTCTATTATAGAATCAGAAATAACGTTTTGTCAATGCACCTAAGGAAATTCGTTTCAATCCATAAGAATGAATCATCAAGAGGATTTCTTTTGTATTGTTGGGGACAATCTGAGCGTTATAAGAGTGTACAAAGATAAAAAAAAGTCTATTTGGAATCAAATAGACAAAGATGTGTTCAACTAGGATAATGTTGATTATTAATCTATTTTACGAATCACATTTTTGATTTTCGTGATCAGTACAACCAACGCGAATACAAGAGTAATGCTGTTGGCCACAAACAAAGGAATGTCATTGCGGGCAAGACCATAGATCGACCAACAAACAACACCAATACTGAATAGAACATACATAGGCAAAGAAATGCCTGCGGTTTTATTGGTTTTTACCACAGAAATAGCTTGAGGCAAAAAGGAAATGGTAGTAAGAAATGCAGCTGCGACGCCAATATAATCAATCATGATGAAATCCTCCAGTAATCATATCTATTATATGATAAAACAAGAAAAGGAGGATGTATTTTTACTTATCATTTATAATCGTTTCAAAAGATAGAAACTTGTAGAACCAACCCCTTTGTAAAAAGATGAAATTGTTCTATATAAGCGCTTACATATTTTGCTTGTTACCGATTTTTGTGTCTTTTAATCAAGGGCTTGGTATGGTATAATAGACAACGTCGTGAGGTGATGAACATGGGAAATCGAATCGTAGTCGTAGGAACCCAATGGGGAGATGAAGGAAAAGGAAAAATCACCGATTACCTTGCGCAACAAGCGGATGTAGTAGTAAGAAGTCAAGGTGGAAACAATGCGGGACACACCATCATTTTTGGTGGTAAGAAATTTGCGTTACACCTCATTCCTTCGGGAATTTTTAATCCACACATTCAAAATATCATGGCAAACGGAATGGTGATTGAACCAATCGCGTTATTT
The DNA here is from genome assembly GCA_030684695.1 of bacterium. Taxonomy (GTDB): domain Bacteria; phylum Bacillota_I; class Bacilli_A; order Izemoplasmatales; family Hujiaoplasmataceae; genus JAUXXX01. The sequence continues at coordinate 53,022 of JAUXXX010000020.1, read as the reverse complement.
AAAGAGTTCGAAATGATTCATGAAGCAGGAATTATCGATTATCAATTAGCAATTTCAGATCGAGCACACGTCATTATGCCATATCATCTCGATATTGATGTACTAGAAGAGAACTTAAAAGGGTCGCTTGCTGTTGGCACTACCAAAAAAGGCATTGGGCCTGCTTACACAGATAAGTCGATGCGTATTGGAATACGGATTGGTGATTTACTCGATCCAGAACAGTTCAAAGAGCGGTTAACAATTTCTCTACGTTTTGCAAATCTTAAACTACAATCGTATGGAGCGAAAACATACGACTTTGAAGACTTGTACGACACGTATTTGGAATACGGAAAAAAACTAGCTAAATGGGTTACAGATACGTCCGTTCTTTTAGAAAAAGTTGTTTTTCAAAATAAAAAGATGTTGTTCGAAGGCGCACAAGGAGTCATGCTTTGTATTGATCACGGAACGTATCCTTATGTTACTTCTAGTTCCCCAAGTGCTGCGAGTGTGCCACTTTATGCTGGGGTTTCACCACAGGCCATTACGGATGTTGTCGGAGTTACCAAGGCTTATGTTACACGTGTTGGAAGCGGAGTTTTCCCCACGGAATTTGAAGATGATTGTTCCAAAGGCATCCGACAACGTGGCAAAGAATATGGCACGACGACTGGCAGACCTAGAAGAATTGGTTGGTTGGATATGGTTGTTTTGCGTCATGCAAAGCGTGTAAGTGGACTAACTAGCTTATCTGTGATGTTACTTGATGTATTGAGTGGAGTGTCAGAACTAAAAATTTGCACGGGTTATCTTCTTGATTCCAAACAGATTGATTATATTCCAGCAAACTATAACGACTTCGCTAAGATCCAACCGGTGTATGTAACACTTCCTGGCTGGACAGAAGACATCACAAAATGTACCACGTTTGATGAACTCCCGATTCAAGCAAAACAGTATTTACGTGCAATTGAAGAATACAGTGGAATTCCGATTGGTATTTTCTCGGTAGGACCTGATCGTCTTCAAACCATTGCACTTAAACAATATTTTGACTACAAATAGAAACAGAAAGCGGTGATGAAGTGATTTCACGTATCGTTGGTCAACATGCACTTACCAAAAAAGTAGAAAGCAATATTTTACGAATCGCAGAGATGGCCAAACAAAGCAAGAAAGAACATGCAGATGTGATTGATGCCACAGTTGGTATGCTCAATCATGACTCGGGAGCCCTTTTCACATTCCCGGTGATCGATGATTTATGGAAAAACTTGGATGACCTCCAACTTTATCCATACGCACCCGTTAGTGGTAGTAAAGCATTTACAGAAGGGATTTTCACGTGGGTCTTTGGTCCTTTCGCAGAGTCGTTAAAGCAAGTATTCCACTATCAAGTTATTCCAACCACAGGTGGAACCGCAGCGATTAGTAACGCCGTTTACAACTTCAATGAATTTGGTCATAAAATTTTAGTTCCAAATTATTATTGGACTCCTTACGAAAATATCGCTGCCGAAGGCAATTGTGGAGTCGATACCTTTTTGATGTATGATGAGCATTATCAGTTTAACAACCAAAGCTTTGACGAAGTAGCGAAAAAATTAGCTGCTTCTCAGCAACGGCTATTTGTTATTTTAAATGATCCTTGTAATAACCCTACAGGTCTTTGCATGACACAAGACGCTTGGAAAAAAGTGGTAACATCCTTAAATGAGATTGCTTCTCAAGGAATTCCAGTTATTTTACTACATGACATTGCTTATATTGATTATCAAATGGGGGGATACAATCAAAGCCGTCAGGTGTTTGAACGATATCTTGAGTTGCATGAAGATATTTTAGCTGTGGTGTCTTTTAGTGGATCAAAAAGTTTCTCTTTGTATGGATTCCGAATTGGAGCTCAAATAGGACTTTCTAGAAACAAACAAGTGCTTGATGATTTTGCACGCGTAGGCGATCATTCTGTTCGCGGAAGGTTCTCCTCTGTGAGTCATCCTGCTATGTCTGCGATTGGAAAAGTATTTTCAATTCCTGAAAATAGAGAACTATTCAAAGAAAAATTACTGATTGCCCACGATTTGCTCAAAGAACGTGCGGCAGCGTTTTGTAAAGAAGCTGACCGTATTGGGTTAAAGACACTACCTTACGGAGGCGGATTCTTTGTAGGAATCGAATCCAAGAACAACAAAATATTCCAACAATTAGTAGATGCTCATATTTTCGTGGTTCCGATGCCAGGCTTAATACGAGTGGCTTTATCGTCCATTAAGTTATCTGAAGTTTCTCGATTGGTAGAAACTATCAAAAAATACGTATAATATCAAAAAAAGGAATCGAATTTTCGATTCCTTTTTTGGTTGCTCATTCTTTCACTAAACGAAGAAAGTAATTCTTCCCTTAGTAAGAAGTGAATAGATATCGAGAATCCAAAACAAGAAGAAACCAACGAATATCCAAATCACACCTTCTAAAATTTTACCCTTGGCAATCCGATAAAATCCATATGCAAATCCATCGATACCAGGAAAAGCGAGAAGCACTTTCAAAATTAAAGGTAAACCATCCATTATTCGAACATATTCTTTCATATTATCACACCCTTCTACATGCATTATACCACTCTTATTGCATTTCAAGTGTATAATTATGAATAATATGTCATTTATATGAAAAAAATGATAAATATATGTAAAGTAAAGGGATATTCACTAGTTTCAATCAAATTGATACATCAATTCACTTTCAAAGCAAAAAAAATGAAGTTATTTATCGATATCAACTAAGAACGGACCTTATTGGGTCTTGATTCGTATGACTTACAGAAGATGTGGAGTAGTGTTTAAAGTCACTAATCAAAAAAAAAGACTGTTATGTCCACGAAGAGAAAAAAATCTTCATTTCCATACAGCCCTTTTTGGTTGTTTGTCCTTTGATTAAACGAAGAAAGTAATTTTTCCTTTGGTAAGAAGCGAATAGATATCGAGAACCCAAAATAAGAAAAATCCAACGAAAATCCAAATGATACCCTCTAAAAGTCTCCCTTTAGCAATACGGTAAAATCCATAAACAAAGCCATCAATACCAGGAAAAGCAAGAATCACTTTCAAAATCAAAGGCAACCCATCAATTAATCGTACGTATTCTTTCATAGCATCACACTCCTTTGAAATGAATTATAGCACTTTTTAGGGAAAGAATAATCCAATTGTAAAAAAACCTTCGATTTTTACAAAAAATTAACAATTAACCCATCAAGCGATGGTTTTTTTGGACGGTTTTCATCTCTATGAGCAACCAGAAAGCATATGAACGAATATTTTTTCTTGTGTATGATACGATAACAATAGGAGGATTGATTATTGTGAAAAAATTAATAAAAGGAGTATTTTCGCTACTTATAATTCTAACTATATATGCTTGCAGCGCAACAACGACAACAATCGATTTGGAATTGATTGAACTAACAATCGAAGAGTTGGCAACTTACGACGGTCTCGAGGGGCGAAAAGCCTACATAGCTGTCAATGGAGTTATTTATGATGTAACAAATTCATCAAGGTGGCCAGGAGGCAACCACAATGGATATCAAGCTGGTCAAGATCTTACCACAGAAATCTTAGGTGTTTCACCCCATGGGATAAGAGTTCTTAATGGAATTCCAATCGTTGGTTCCTTGGTTGAATCCCTTCCGGACAGTGAAATCAATGAAGAATTACCAGAAGAAGAAAACGAGTTAGTTCAAGGACTTCAGTTAACTCTTGAAGAACTGGCTTCCTACGACGGTCTTGAGGGACGAAAAGCATACATAGCAGTCAATGGAGTTGTTTATGATGTTTCAAATTCACCAAGGTGGCCAGGAGGCAACCATAATGGATATCAAGCAGGACAAGATTTAACCACTCAAATATTGGGAGTTTCACCTCATGGAACAAGGGTTTTAGATGGTATTCCTATTGTTGGAATTATCATCGAGTAAGGGGGTATGTTCATGATAAACTTTCTATTAGAAACACTTGGAGTTTGGTTGATTTTTTTGATTTTTTTTGTGATGACTAAATTTGGAAAACCATTTTATAAACAAGAATATCGGATTTACCTTGGAGCGTTTCTTATCTCAGTCGTCCTTAGTATCTTGCTTATGTTAGACATAAGAATTCCGGTTTTACATCAAGTCATTGTGAATGGACCTCTGAGTTTTGCATTGTTTTACGTGGTGATGTTTGTAGGGGCTTTAAAAAATAAATCCAAGTTTAAAATGGTACTGTTACGTGTAAGGCGACAAATGGCTTTTCTAGGATTTGTCTTTTTAGTTCCTCACGTTGTCTACCGTTTGTCACTTGCATTATCTGGGTATAATAGTACAGGAATTATCGCTTTTATCCTTATGATACCTCTAGTGATAACATCAATACCGAAAGTGAGAAGAAAACTCAAAGGAAATACATGGAAAAATGTTCATAAAGCGGCTTATATTGTTTATGCAATGATCTATATTCATTTAGCTTTTACATTGTATGTTTCGAATGGAACATTTAGTATAATGTTCAGTAAGTATTCCTGGCTTTATCACATTATTTTTGTAATCTATTTAGCGCTGAAAATCAAAAACGATATTGTAGTTCGCTTTAAAAAAACGAAGATGAGTATAGGTTAAAGAACTTATTTATAGATGAATGGCATTGTCGATATTCTACATATTGACAATGCCATTCATATTTTAATTTTATTTAGTCTAGGGTACGATCTACAGCCAAAGCGATTTTACGACAAACTTTGACCAACTCTTCAAAACGTTCTGGTTTTAAGGATTGTTGCCCATCCGATAATGCTTTTTCTGGTTCTGGATGAACTTCAACGATTAATCCATCTGCTCCAGCTGCGATGGCAGCTCTTGCCAAGGATTCGACATATTCCCAGCGTCCGCTTGCGTGACTTGGATCGATGATGATTGGCAAGTGAGTTAATTTTTTAATCACAGGAATGGCAGAAATGTCTAAAGTATTTCGTGTTTGCGTTTCAAAGGTTCGAATGCCACGTTCACATAATATGACATTGGGGTTTCCACCTGCTAAAATGTATTCTGCGGACATTAACCATTCTTCAATGGTGCTTGCCAGACCTCTTTTTAGCAAAATGGGTTTGTTAATTTTACCAAGTTCTTTTAATAAAGCGAAGTTTTGCATGTTTCGTGCGCCTACTTGGATGACATCTACCGTATCCATAAAATAAGGCAGATCATCAATATCCATTAATTCTGAAACAATCGGCAAATGGTATTTGTCTTTCATCTCTTTTAGTAAATCAAGGCCACTTTTTCCCATTCCTTGGAAGGAGTAAGGAGACGTTCTTGGTTTATAAGCACCGGCTCGAAGCATTTTCGCACCAGCTTCTTTTACCAAAGAAGTGGTTAAGTCGATTTGTTCTGCAGATTCCACGGCACACGGCCCACCAATGATGACAATGTTGTTTCCACCTACCAAAACACCTCCACAATCTACTATGGTGTCTGTTGGCTTGATTTTACGGTTTACTTTCTTAAATGGTTCTTGGATGCGTACGACAGTATCGATGTATTTAAAGGCATAGAGACTATTGATGTCATATTTTGTAGTATCGCCTACTACCCCAAATAATGTAATGCTTTGACCGATGGATTCGTGAATTTCAAATCCACGACCCATAAGGTATTGACGCATGGATTCAATATCACTTCGGCTGGTACCTTCTTTAAATTTAATAATCATGATTGTTTGTCCTTTCGAAATCGGTCGATGGCTTCTAAATAACTGTGAAGACCTTTGCCGCAAATTTGAGCAATGCAGGCGTCTTTGATGACCGAAATGCGCCGAAACGGTTCGCGTTGATGGATGTCACTTAGGTGAACTTCAATCGCACAGACAGGAATACTTTTTAAACAATCGTATAGGGCATACGAATAATGGGTCAACGCTCCTGGATTGATAATAATGCCATCGATTTCACGGTAGTGTGATTGTAGATAGTCAATGAGTTCACCTTCATGATTCGATTGGAAAAAGAGCGTTTCAATTCCATAAGATAACGCATACTCTTGAATGTCATGAATTAAGTCGGTATAGGTCATAAGACCATAGATACCAACTTCACGAATACCCAAAAAATTGAGATTAGGACCGCCTAAAACGAGTAATTTCATCGAATTTTTCCTCGATTTCCCTTAAAATTTGCTCATAAGGTTGATTTGCGTTGATGATGATGTCAGCGTGTTTTTGATATAAGGGAGCACGTTTTTCATGGAGTTTAAACATCGCTTCGGGAAATTTTAACAGTGGACGACCCGTCATGTCAAGCCCTTTGGTTTGAACAGGCTGTTTTTCTAAATAGATCAAAATTCCATTGCGTTTTAATGCGTTTATTAGGGGGATTTGTTCAATCATTCCACCACCCGTTGAAATGATTGTATTCTTCAGGTGTTGAATCGATAATGCATAGTCAAGTTCCATTTGTCGGAAGCTTTGTTCACCTAATAAATCAAATATTTCATCAATTGTTTGGTGTTGAATTTCTTCGATGGCTTGATCGGTATCAATCCATGATTTATTCCATCGGGTAGCCAATAGTTTTCCAATCGAAGACTTACCAGACATAGGAAGACCAATTAAGACCACATTCAATGTAACTTTTCGTACTGTTTGAAGCACTTTGGTAATCAGTTCTTGAGGAATGATTCGTTGATCTGCGAGCTCTCTTGCTTGTTTTGCTTGAACGACCAACTGGTGTAATCCGTTGGTAGAAGGAATTCTTAATTGAGAAGCTTGAATTAACAAATCAGTTCGATAAGGGTTATAAATCGTTTCTATCATCCCGATGAGATGAGGAAATTGATGTAAGGAAAAAGGCAAGGTTTCATTAAGCATTGGATACATCCCAACGGGGGTGGTTTGAATCAACACGGTTGTCTGTTGTAAGGAAGCTATTTCATCAAATGATACATCAAAATGATCTTTTTTTGTTCGAACAAGATGATGAATCGAGTATGCATGTTCATGAAGACACAAGATGTGAGCACACTTAGCCATACCTCCATTACCTGTGATGACGACCCGTTGATTCTTTAAGGAAAGATGTAAAGAATCAAGCGCTGAAAGTAATCCGATATAGTCTGTATTATACCCATACAATTGGTTGTTTTTATGAATAATCGTGTTGACCGCACCAATCTCTTTGGCAAGTGGGTCAATGACATCCAAAAAGGGGAGAACCATTTCTTTATAAGGGATGGTTATGTTGACCATTTCAAAATTCTTTTGTTGTAAAAAAGCTGCGATATTTTGTGTTTCAATGAGTTGATAATTGGGATAACCAAAATAGTTATGAATCAAAGGCGATAAACTATGAGTCAGTTGTTTGCCTACTAACCCATTCATTCTTTCATCCAACTTCTTGGATATGTGTCTAAATATAAATCCAACATTCCTATATATAAGACAGCATTTACAACATGAATCCCTCGGTTGACAATAGCTGGATCATGTCGTCCCTTTATTTCTAAATGGACACCTTGATTGGTCAATAAATCCACACTTACTTGAGAAGAAGCAATGGAGGAAGTTGGTTTAAATACGGTATGAACGATGATAGGCATAGAAGTAGAAATGCCACCCAAGATTCCACCATTGTGATTCGCAATGGTTTGAATTTGACCATCTTTTTGCGTGTAGCCATCGGAAGACTGAGTACCGGTTTGTTTTGCAAACTCGAAACCGTCTCCAAAACTTACCCCTTTGATGGCTGGAATCGAGAAAAGATATTGTGCTAAAGTAGATTCAATCGAACGATACAACGGCTCGCCAATTCCTGCTTGTACTCCTTGGATAATGGATTCAATGGAGCCTCCAACGGAATCATTTTGTTCAAGAGCATCGAGGATTACTTGTTTCATTAACGATTCCTTTGCGGGTTCTATGACTGGAAAATCCATTGTTTGAAGACGCTTTAACACGTTGATGTCTTCTCCTAGTGGAGGAAACGTGGAATCTACGACTGATCCAATACGGTCGATATGGGAAGCAATAATTACGCCCTTTCGTTCCAAAATTTGCTTGGCAATCGCACCAGCAATGACCAACAATACCGTCATTCGTCCGGAAAATATTCCACCACCACGTTTGTCATGGAAGCCATTGTATTTCACATAAGCAGGGTAATCCGCGTGTCCAGGACGAGGAATGAATGCTGTTTGATCATAATCACTTGAAGCAGTATTGGTATTGGGTACTAAAATCGTTAAGGCAGCTCCCGTTAATACGCCACCGGAATATCCAGATACAATGTTGAATTCATCTAATTCTACCCGTGGTGTAGAAACCTTACTTTTTGGTCTTCGCTTGAGTAGTTCAAAATGAATAGCGTCTATATCGAGCGCTATTCCAGCTTCAAGTCCATCAATAACAACACCGATTGTTTGTCCGTGAGACTCTCCAAATACGGTAATTTGTATGTTTTTTCCTATGGTATTCATTGGAATGCTCCTTTCGAGAGAACCCCGAATGGGCGAATGATAAATTGGCCAATTTGAGGCACATCAATGGCTAAAAATTGATGTCTTGTAGATTTTTTATCCCGTTGAATAATGGGATACAATTCGGGGATGGATGTCGGACATTCGGTTGGTAACTGATATTTTGTGAGTATTTTTCTTAAACGGCTTTTTACTTCTTCGCTTGATACAATCAGTACCATACCAATGGCTACAGCTTCTCCGTGCAAGTATTCATCATAGTGATAATACTGTTCAATGGCATGACCGAAGGTATGACCAAAGTTTAAAGCTTGACGAATCCCTTGATCAAGTTCGTCTGCTTCCACAAACCGTTTTTTAAGTTCTAGTGCACGAAAAATAATATCTTCCAGTTCTTCTACAATGAATCCTTTTTCCAGTCTCTCAAAAAAATCAGCGTCAGAAATAGCAGCGATCTTGATGATTTCCGCAAATCCGTTGGCGATTTGTCTTGGGGGAAGAGTATGTAGAAGCGAAGGGTCAATAAGCACTTTAAGAGGTGGATAAAACTGACCAATCATGTTCTTCGCAGTGTTGGAATTGATCGCTACTTTCCCACCAATGGAAGAATCCACTTGAGACAGAAGTGTGGTTGGAATTTGAATAAACGGAACACCTCGTAGGTACGTAGATGCAACGAATCCTGCCAAATCACCAACAACGCCACCGCCTAAAGCTAGAATGAAGGTATCTTTTTTAATCTCATGATGAATCAATTCTTCGATAATCTCATGATATTGGTTCATGGATTTGGAAGATTCCCCTTGAGGGATAATTTTTGTATATAACACATTGATTTGTGACTGAAGTGTTGTTAGATAACTAACCGGAACCCCAGAGTCTGTGATAATGACATACGTCTTCTGAACATCCAAAAAAGAAGCTACGTTTTGAATGAGCTTTGGCATAACGAAAATATCATAATCAAAGAAACGTGTGGAAACAGTTAGTTTTTTCATGGTTAATTCTCCGTAAAATGAACTTCGCCACCCAAACTGATGTAATCATCAAAAAAGTGAGGGTAGGATTTGTTCACAGATTCTGCGTTTTTAATAAGTACTGGACCTTTTGCACGTATAGCACCAATGGCAATCATCATCGCGATTCGATGATCCCCAAAGGAATCAAAAACTCCGCCATTCAAGGCTTTGTTTTCTCCTTGGATGATTAAGGAATCTTCTGTCATTTCGACATCAACACCAAACATTTGTAAGGTATCGAAAGTTGTTTTTAAACGATTGGATTCTTTTAGTTTCAAGCGAGAGGCATTTTCTATTACGGTTTTTCCAGTGGATAAAGCACCGAGTAAGGCTAAAATAGGAGCGATATCTGGGCATTGACTCACATCGATGGTTCGACCAGTGGTTTTAGACTTTTTGATGCAGTATTCATTTCCTTTGTGAATGATGGAACCCCCCATTTGATTGATGTAATCAATGATGCGCCGATCAGGTTGAGCAGAAATGGTACTTTTGAATTTTTTGACATTGATGGGTCCACTGAGGCTTCCAGCTACCGCAAAAAAAGCGAGTTGTGAATAATCGGATTCTACTTCCACAGTCGTTGCTTGATACGACTGATTTCCTGGAATGTGATAGCCATTATCAAGAACATGAATTTGGATACCAAATTGCTTTAAAATATGAATGGTAATATCCACATATTCTGCAGATTCCAAAGTGGTAGTTAACGTAATCGTTGAATCTTCTTTTAATAAAGGAAGTGCAAACAATAAACCTGAGATAAATTGACTGGATAAGTTGCCTGGAAGTTCAAAACTTCCAGACTGTAGTGAGCCGCTTAAGATAATTCCTTTTTCCGATTGTTGATACAAAAAACCCATTTGATTGAACAAGTCTTCATACACACTCATGGGTCTTTTAAACAAGCCTGCTTTACCAGTAAACACGACTTTTTGTTTGGACAAAGCCATCACGGGCATTAAAAACCGGATGGTGGATCCAGATTCTTTACAATCGATAAAATTGTCGTCTCCAATGATTACTTTGCCTTGGCCGTGAATCACCAATTGATAGGGATTCTTGATGATTCTAGCACCAATCTTCTCCATGGCTTCTACAGTCGCAATGATATCATCGGACAATATAATATTGTTTATCACACTTTTTCCTTTGGCAAGAGAAGCACAAATAATGGCTCTGTGTGAGCAACTTTTGGAGGGGGGAATTAAGACAGTTCCAAGGATTGGTTTTGGTTCAATGATTGCATTCATAACTTACCCCTTTTCAATTTTTAAACGCTTGTTCTTCACATAGGTCATGTAATCTTGTAACACATTAGAATCAGAAGATTCAATGGTGCTTTTTAACAAGGATAACGATTCTTGGAAAGCGCTAATTTTAGACAATAAAGCTTCTTTATTTTCAATGAATAATTCACTCCATAATGGTTCATTGATCATCGCTATTCTAGTTAAATCTCTGTACGAATCCCCAATAAAAGAACTGACATTTATGGAGTCTTCTTCACTATGAACCAATGCCAAAGAGATGGCATGTGTGAGTTGAGAAGTATAGGCGATAATATCATCATGTGTGAAAGCATCTACTCGAGTAATGGTTTTGAATCCCATGGATTTTGCCAAAGATTCCACTATTTCTAAAGATGATTCTTTATTGAGCGATGTAGGCGTAATAATGTAGTTCGCATTATGAAAGATACTAGACTTAGCGTGTTGAATGCCAATCTTTTCTCTTCCAGCTATTGGGTGTGTTAAGACAAAATCAATGTCCTCACGCAAAATCGGTAGCACCTTTTTTTGGAGAGGCAGTTTAATTCCAGCAATATCAATCACTACAGTATTTGGTCGGATGAAAGATTGATTGTTTTGAATAAATGGGACTATTTGAGTGGGATACAAACAAAGATAGACGACTTCCAAATCAGAAAAAAAATGATCAACACAAGTACTTCCGCCATCGATCATTTTATGCTTGATGGCATAATCAATGGTCGATTGATTGATATCAAATCCAAATACTTCATGTGTCTCATGAAGTTTCATGGCGATGCTTCCGCCCATCAATCCTAGACCGATAATTCCGATTTTCATCCACTCACCACCTTTCGTTTATACTCAAATATTGTAGCACAAACATGTGATATTTTAGAGAATTCTTGATTCTTTTTTAAGAATTATTGAGCACCTCTGTAAGGACCCTACCACATCAAAGGCGATTGTGGTATAATTACCCCAAAGGATGTGAAGTCATGATTGAGTCCGTTTCATTGAATGAAGTATCAACAGAAGTCATGTCTTTGATGAAATCAGGTATTTTTTTAAACACTCGTTTTGGTTCCATTGATAACACCATGATTATTGGGTGGGGTGGGATTTTATTTCATTGGGGAAAAGCAATGGTGATTGTTTACGTTCGTGACGTTCGGTATTCATACCAATTACTTGAAGCAGCGAACTGCTTTACATTAAGTATTCCGATTCAGACTGATTTAAAAAAAGCCATTTCAATTTGTGGGTCCATTCGAGGAGAAGGAGTTAATAAATTTGCACTAGCAGGTTTAACTACAAAAGAAGCAAGAACCATCGATGCACCAATTATTGAACAATGCCCTTTGCACATGGAATGCAAGGTCATATACAAACAATTGCTGGATAAAGATCATATTCCAGAAGATATATTGAACAGATACTATTCTCCAGGGAATGATTCCATGCACATTGCATACTACGCTGAAGTAGTCGATATTTATAGAACTCGAAAGGATGTGTAACCCATGGCTCAACTGATGGATGGAAAACAAACAGCAATAGCGTTGCGTGAACAAATAAAAATTCAAACGAGTGAACTGATTGCAAAATATCACATTATTCCACATTTGGTGGTCCTCTTAATTGGAGATAACGCCGCTTCAATGTCCTATGTCAGAGGCAAAGAGTTGGCTTGTCAAAAAGCGGGAATCAAAAGTACCATCATAAAAAAAGAAGACACTACTTCACAAGCTGAAGTCTTAGAAATTATCCATCAATTAAACCAAGACAGCAACGTACATGGGATTTTATTACAACTTCCCATTCCCAAACATTTAAATAGCGACTTCATTATCAATCAAATTTCTCCATCCAAAGATGTAGATGGCTTCACTTGGACCAATGTCGCAAAACTTTCCAATGGGTTTCCGCATCTGGTACCATGTACCCCTTTAGGTGTGATGAGGTTGTTACAAACATATCAAGTTCGTATCCTAGGAAAAAGAGCTGTTGTGATTGGAAGAAGCCAAATTGTTGGAAAACCAATGGCGGCATTGTTATTAAAAGATCATGCGACGGTTACCATTTGTCATTCGAAAACAGCAGATTTGCGTGCTGTTTGCAAAGAAGCAGATATTTTAATCGCTGCCATCGGAGTTCCTAACATGATTGATTCCTCCTATGTAAAAATAGGAGCGACAGTGATTGATGTGGGGATTTCCAAAGTAGACGGAGTCATTAAGGGCGACGTGGATTATGATTCTGTTTTTCCAATCGCAGCGTATCTCACCCCCGTACCAGGTGGAGTTGGTCCAATGACGATTGCATGTTTGTTAGAAAACACGTTAACTTGTTACCGTGATTTAGTAGGAGTCTAAGATGATTGAGCGCTATACCACTAAAAAAATGCAAGCCATTTGGACCGAAGAAGCCAAATACAATGCATTCCTACAAATTGAATTAATGAATGCAGAAGCTCTTCATAAACAAGGAGTTGTTTCAACAGCTGAACTTGCTTTATTAAAAGCGAACGCTTCTTTTAGTATCCCGTTGATTCATGAACTAGAAGAGTCACTGAAACATGATGTGATTGCTTTTACACGAGCAGTTTCTCAATCTCTTGGGCCTGAAAAGCGATTCATCCATTATGGATTAACCTCTACTGATGTTGTAGATACGGCTTATGGGTTGTTGTTTAAACAAGCCAATGCGTTGATACGTGCAGATATGTTACGATTCATGGAGGTGCTTCATCAAAAAGCACTTCGATATAAACATACAATGACCATTGGGAGAACCCATGGGATACATGCAGATATTACGTCATTTGGCTTAAAATTTGCATTGTGGTACAGTGAGATGAAACGACATTTAGTTCGTTTTCAACAAGCGTCTAAAGACATTGAAGTCGGAAAAATCAGTGGTGCTGTTGGAAATTATGCCTTCATTGATCCTTTTATTGAACAATATGTCTTGGAGCGGTTGGGATTGGGCCGGGTTGAAATCTCCACTCAAACATTACAACGTGATCGTCATGCTTTTTATATTACTACTTTGGCATTGATTGGTGCGACGTTAGAAAAAATTGCTACGGAGATTCGACATTTAATGAGAACAGAAGTTCAAGAAGTGAGCGAACCCTTTAGTAGTGGACAAAAAGGGTCTTCCGCAATGCCTCATAAGAAAAACCCAATATCAAGTGAAAATACTTGTGGATTATCCCGTGTACTTCGTGGATACTGCGTACCTGCGATGGAAAGTGTTGCGTTATGGCATGAAAGAGATATCTCTCATTCTTCCGTAGAGCGAATTATTATGCCAGACGCTACTTCGTTGCTTGATTATATGTTACAACGCTATACCACTACCTTAGATGGCTTGGTGGTGTATGAAGATAGAATGCTAGCACAAATCAACGCAACACAAGGGGTCATATATTCACAACGAGTATTAACTCTTTTACTTGAAAAAGGATGGTCAAGAGAACAAGCTTATGATCATATTCAAGTGATTGCCATGCAAGCCATGACATTACAAGTTGATTTTCAATCGTTATTAAAAAGCGATTCTCTTGTGAAAACCATACTATCCTTAGAAGAAATCAACTCTTGTTTTACGCTTGATTTCTATACAAGACATGTAGATTATATCTATTCTCAAGTATTTACAAACTAAGGAGTACCCTTTATGGACTATGATTTTAATCGAGTCATTGATCGCCGTAATACTGGAAGCATCAAAGAAGATTATCAATTAGCTGAAGCGATGATTCCACTGTGGGTAGCGGATATGGATTTTGAAGTGAGTCATGAAATCATACAAGCAGCGCAGGAAAGACTTCTTCATCCAATATTTGGTTATACTACACTCCCAGCTTCTTTGTTAGAAGCAGCGTCGCTTTGGTATCAACGAAGACATCGTGTAACCTATCAACCATCCGATATGATTCCTTATTATGGAGTTGTTTCTGCCATCCATCTATGTTTCATGGCACTTACCAAAGAAGAAGATAGAGTTACCATTATCAGTCCTGTATATATGAGATTTCCGATGAGTGTTTCTGAAACGTCTCGAACCCTAAATGAAGTATCGATGATCAATCGATGTAATCGCATGGAAATCGATTTTGAACAGTTAGAAATTAGTTTGCAAAAGAGCAACGTATTGTTGTTATGTAATCCTCATAACCCTGTGGGTCGAGTGTTTACCATGCAAGAGTTAACACGAATTTATGATTTGGTAGAAAAGTATGATATTATGGTGATTAGTGATGAAATCCATGCGGATTTGATTATGCCTGGGTATCAACATATTCCATTTGTTCAAGTTCATCCCAAGGCAAAGCAACGAACCATTACTTTAGTTTCTTCAACGAAAACATTCAACATTGCTCAAGCGGGAATGGCATTGATTGTTACAGCGAATCTTGATTATCAAGTCGCAATCAAACAATGGATGACCAAATTCCATTTGGGAGCGATGAATGTGATATCGATGGCGATGGTCGAGGCAGCGTATCGCCACGGAGATGATTGGTTGGATCAAGTAATCCTCTATATCTATCAAAATTATCAGTATGTCGTCTCAGAGTTTACACAACATATGCCTAGAATTAAAGTATTACCTCTAGAGGGAAGTTATTTATTATGGTTAGATTGTCGAAACATTTCAATATCTGTCGTCGATTTTTTTGAAACACAAGCAAGAGTTCGTGGCGAAGATGGAATCTTGTTTGGACAAGATGGCAAGGGATATTATCGATTAAATCTAGCGTCCCCACGCATTTTGTTAGAAAAAGCGATGAATCAATTAAAAGAAGTATATTTCACCTTATACCCATAAATATTGTAGAAAGGACCACGTCATGGCTAAAAAGATTCGTTTTTTAACACCATTAATTTTATTTGTATTTTTCTTCCAAGCGATGTCTTGGATTCCTTTGTATGCGGAAGTAGATAAACCAACCTTACAGGCAAGATATGATGAAATTCAAACAAGATTTGCTAACTCAAGCAATTATTATAACGCTTCCTATACCGCGTTTGTCTCAAATTATCAAGCATTAGGAGGCAACGCTTCTGTGGAAGCGCTGCTAGCCGACGATTTAGCGCTGGAAAGTGATGTCAATCAGTGGATTGTGGATTTAACGAGGTTACTGTCTCAACTTACACTAGACACGACCTACATTCGAATCAGTGCATCCTATTGGAATGCGAAAAGTGAAAGTTTATCAACGTATACCTTACGAAGTATTACGCTATATAACAGTGAACTACTTCGAATAAAGGCAATCATCGATGAACCAACATCCGGAGAGCAAGCCATGCTTGAAGCTGAAGATGAGTTATTGCTTGCCAAAGACTTGTTGGTTCTGTTAGCAGACAAAACCGAATTAACAGCGAAATGGAATGAACTACTTGCCATTTATTCACAAGGGAGTCTGCTTTATACCCCTCAATCCTTTGACTTATTTACTTCGCAGATGGATTTGTTTCAAACCAATCCTGATGTACTAGGCTTCAGTGTATTGCATGTGGTAACCGATAGCGATACTTCGATAATTGAAGCACAAATTGCACTTGCTTTGTTAGTAGCTGCTCAAAATCAACTTGTTCAACGAGCGGATAAGACACAATTAATGAACGATTATCAAATGGCTTCCACAATGCAAAGCAATCCTTACACCCCGAATTCTTATGCACAGTTTATGTTGTTGATTATACCCGTGGCATCCGTAATCAATAATCTTAACGCTACTTTTCAAGAGGTTCAAGATGCAATCAACACTATTGAAGCAGCATACACCGTGTTGGTTCTTCAATCCGATAAAACACAATTAGAAATCATGGGGTATCAAGTGTTGATTGCTTATTATGAAGAACGTCACTTGTATACTGCAAACTCCTATGAGTTGTTTAAAACAGCAGTCTTGGCTTATGGTCATTATTTTCGTATCAATCAACTTTTGGCAGATTTAAATGCTTCGCAAGAGCAAGTGGATTTGTTTACAGCTACAGTTCAAGGGGCACTGGATTTGTTGGTATTACGTGCAGATATTACGGAATTGATGACGAAGTATCAACAAGCACAACACATCAATATAGAAGCGTATACCCCTCACTCTGTTTCCATCTATCAATCACAACTTATACTTGTTGGACAAGTCATTCAAAGTAGTAATACGGACACCCAAGTTGTTCAAAGTGCACTGTTTATTTTGGATCAAGCAACGGATTTACTAGTATTGAAAGCTCAAAAAAATAATCTACTCACACAAATCAATCGGATCGATTCGTTGATTGTTTCAAGATATTCAAAAGCATCATTAGATACACTTCAACTCTATTTAGTTGAAGCACAAGCAATTTATCAAAATCCAAACGCTTCACAAGCACTGGTGGATGATTATGTGACTCATCTTCAAACCATTATTCAAGAGTTGATTTGGAAACGTCCGACGCTTTCCATTCGAGCGAATCAAAACCCCATTGATTTATCGGAATATATTTTTCTATATAGATCCAGTATCAAATCCATCGTTTCTAGTGACCCTTCTATCATCGAAGTAGATGAATTATATCAAGTTCAAGGGAAACGATTTGGAAATGCAATCCTCACGATTACCTTGTCAAATGGTGTCCAAGAAGAAATACAGATCCAAGTAAAATCAGAAGTACAGGTGATTACGGTTGTATTTGCTTCATTGATTCCGGTTTCGACCTTGGCTTTGGGAGCCACCTTAATTTTCTTTAAACCAGAGTATGTCAGATTTCTAAAAAAAATCGCCTTTTTGCAAAAAAAGCCATAATTTTATACAGATGAGTCCGTGATTAGTGATTCATCTGTTTTATTTTGTGTAAAGTGCTGATTTATAGCTCGCGTGCACACGCACGCACGATTTCTTATGACATCGTTTGGTTACTGATGGAAACTGTGATACGATAACGTTAGGAGGTATCCCAATGAGTAAAATAATTAATGCCAATCAATCGGTCTATTCGATTGTACAAACATACCCAGAAGTTGTCGATATACTAGTGTCACTTGGGTTTTCAAACATCGTAAACCCACTCCAACTACAAACAGTGGGGCGAATCATGACGTTAAAAAAAGGGGCAATCATGAAACAAATTTCAATGGATAAAATCATTGAAGTATTGCAGATTCATGGTTTTCAATGGGAGGAATCATTATGAGTGAGTTTATCAATAACAGCGATTCAAGAAAAACGTTGTTAAAAGAGTTAATTAAATCACTTCATCAAGGAAAAACCGTAGATGAAGTAAAAGTCGAGTTTCAAAAACATTTCAAAGACGTCTCCACAACCGAGATTTCAAGTATTGAACAAGCGTTGGTAAAAGAAGGACTTCCTATCGAAGATGTGCAACGCTTATGTGATGTGCATGCCAGTGTATTTGAAGGATCCATCAGCGAAATACATGCGCAAAAAGATTTTACGAAATTACCAGGACATCCGGCAAACATATTGGTCCTTGAAAACAACGCAATCGAGTTATTGATTTCAGAAGAAATTCAGCCGTATTTAGTTTCTTTCGAAGCGAAACATGATAACATGTCTCACTTAATGTTACGCGTTGGACTAGATCGACTCACGGAAATCAATCATCACTACAGCAAAAAAGAGTATCTGATGTTTCCATATTTAGAAAAACATGGAATTACAGCACCTCCTAAAGTCATGTGGGGTGTGGACGATGAGATTCGTAAAGAAATCAAAGAGTGTGTTTCTTTGTTATCAAGCATTCAGATACAACCCACAGAAATTGTTTTAAAAATTCAATCAGCGATTCAAAAGGTCAAAGATATGATTTTTAAGGAAAATAATATTTTGATTCCTTTGATGTTAGAAACATTTAGTTATTATGAATGGATCAAAATAGATCAATCGATGCCAGAATATCCATATACTCTGATTCAAAACGTCCCCTCGTGGGCAAAAAAAGAAGACTCTCAACAACAAACCGAAGAGTTAACAAATACCAGCAATGGAGAATTTACCTTTGATGCTGGTACGTTGTCAGGAACAGAGATTAATGCCATTTTCAATTCCGTTCCTTTTGATATGACGTTTGTGGATAAAGACGATAACGTCAAATACTTTACCCAAGGAAAAGAACGAATCTTTGATCGTCCAAAAACAATTCTTGGACGAAACGTATCGATGTGTCATCCACCACAAAGTGTTCATGTGGTGGAGCAAATACTTAATGATTTCAAATCCGGAAAAAAAGATCATGAGGATTTTTGGATTCGAATGAAGGGTAATTTTATCCATATTCGTTATTTTGCGATAAAAGATCCACAAGGTAATTACTTAGGAACCTTAGAAGTTACACAAAACATCTTGCCAATTACACAGCTAGATGGCGAAAAAAGACTTGTAAAGTAAGATATTGAAACGAACTCTATCAAAGGGTTCGTTTTTTTTACACAACCATTACAAAGCCTTTACCTAAACCAAAGGAAGGAAACAACTTCAACACGTATAATAACCTCGTAAACTAAGGAATATAGGAGGAAATTATGAAAAAAGTTTTAATTGCATTAGTAGGTTTATTAACATTGACACTCGCTGCTTGTTCACAAACTTCAACATCAGCAACCACTTTAGTAACATACGATGGGTCAAAGAACATCACCGTTTATACCAGAGATACCACTTCTGGGACAAGAACAGGATTCATGGAAGGCATTGGTTTTGCGGAAGCCGCAACATCCGATTCTGTATTAGTAACAGGATTTCTAATTAAAGACAATACCGCCATTTTAAACGCATTATCGATTGATGAGTACGGAGTAGGTTATGTATCGTTATCAAGCGTAAACAGCACTGTAAAAGGATTGCATTTCAATGGAGTTGCGCCGACAGAAGCCAACGTAATCAATGATACCTATGGATTAAAACGTCCCTTTATGTGGATGATTCGTCCAGCAGGAGATTATCCATCCACTACAGTAGAACAAATCGTTCAAGCATTCATCGCTTTCTTAGCAACGAGCGATGGTGGAGATATCATTAACAATGCGGGAGCGATTCCACTACCTTCTACTCAAACATGGGACCAAGTAAAAGGAAATCATGCGGTTTGTAATCAAAATAACAGTGGTGTTGTTCTACGCATTGGTGGATCTGATTCCATTCAAAAAGTAGCGGAAGCACTTACCAAAGCATTTACCCCAAAATGTGGAAACTTCTCCGCAGAGCATGATCATACAGGATCCAGTGATGCATACAAACGTACCAACGATCCTGCTATCAAGGATACATCCGTAGGAAAAGACATCGGCTTCTCATCCAGATTCTTCCGTGGAGCGGAATTAACAGTTGCGGCGTCGATTCGTGGTCAATTAGCATGGGATGCCATTGTCGCTATCGTTCATTTGAATAACCCAGTATCTAATGTCACAGCAGATGACCTTAAGAACATGTACAATGGCACATACCGTACGTGGAACGCATTAATAAATCGTTAATATTTTCAAACGAGTCGTTAAGACCCATTTGGGTCTTTTTCGTCCTTAGAGAGGAGACTTCATGGAAGAACTACTAAAATGGAAAGAACAAATGCGCAGTACGAAGAAAAATCGAATCACCGATAAAATTACGCAACATATTTTTCTAGGAACGGCTTTGTTATCCGCTTCGTTTATCTTTATCGTAGTAGGAATTATCTTTGTTCAAGGAATAAGACCTTTTGTGACAGATAATCAAGGATTAGGATCGGTGAACTTGTGGTCGTTTTTAACAGGAGATGTTTGGTTGATTGGTGCGACGTTTGCATCCAATCTGTATAGTGTTGGCTTTATCATTGTATCTACACTCTTTATTGCCTTATTATCACTACTTGTTAGTTTTCCAATCGGGGTGTTAACGGCACTGTTTATTGCCAAAGTTGCCCCAAAACCACTTGCTAAGATTCTAAGAACCGTCATCGAAACACTAGCAGCGATTCCATCGATTGTCTATGGGTTGTTTGGAGCTGGGATCATCTTGCAAGTGGTGTATGATGTCAGTGCCTTGTTTGGATATCAATCAAAAGGTGGTAATTCGATTATTTCAGTAGTATTGGTGTTAGCATTAATGACCATACCAACGATTACAGCAATTTCTGAAGTAGCGATTCGTTCGGTGGATAAAACCATTGAACATGGGTCGCTTGCCCTTGGTGCTAGTAACACCCAAACCAATTTTAAAGTCGTGCTTGCTTCTGCGAAATCAGGAATATTTACCGCTGCTATTTTAGGAATTGGTCGTACTCTTGGAGAAGCGACTGCTGTGAGTTTGGTTGCGGGTGGAAGAAGAGCAGGAATATCGTTTGATATTTTTGATACAACATCGACACTAACCACGATTATGCTGGAAGGATTAAAAGAGACTACAGGGCTTGATTATGATATTCGCTTTTCTGTAGGACTTGTTTTAATGGCAGTTATTTTACTAACTAACCTCCTCTTAAACAGTGTGAAGAAAAGGGTGGGATCTGTTCATGTTCGATAATTTGAAGAAACGAAAATTATCCGATGGATTCATGCAAGCCTTGACGTATCTATCATCGACGGTTAGTTTGGTTACCTTGTTACTGATCTTTGGATTTATCATTTCCAAAGGATCAAGTTTTTTAAACCTCAACTTAATCACTGAAAATTATGAATCACAGGGATTCGTGGCAGACTTGTACGCAGGATATGAACTATGTGATTGTAATGCATCAGGGGAGTACTTGGAGGACGGATTTTATTCTAAAAAATGGGGAATTGCTTTGGTAGATTCCACCGATTTATTAGGAAAAAATGTGGTTGAAGTATTGTATGTTCATCAAGATAGTCCTTTTCAACAATTACATGATAAAGGCATCGGGACCGATCCCATCAAAATGAAAACCGATTATGATATCATACGAATTGCTTTTGAATCTCACGCTACTGCACTTTCAAGACACGGAGCAGCACAAATGATTGAGTATTTAAACGCTAATGATTCCATCCGTGAAATTGAATTCCAGACAGCTGGTGGTGGAATCAAAGGATCACTTATCACCACTTTGTATTTGATTGGACTTACTTTGTTATTTGCTTTACCCATTGGTGTCGGTGCAGCGATCTATTTAAATGAATACGCCAAGCCAACCAAATCCACCAAAATTATCCGCTCCTTGATTGAGACATTAACAGGAGTACCTTCGATTATATATGGACTCATGGGGTTAGCAATCTTCGTGCCATTAACCGTATCACTGACAAACGCAACGGGAGGAAACATTATTTCGGGTGCGATGACGTTAGCGGTTATCTTACTACCAATCATTATCCGAACAACAGAAGAAAGTTTAAAAGTAGTTCCGGATGAATATCGTCAAGCTTCTTTAGCGCTTGGAGCTAGTAAGACACAAACGACATTTCAAGTAGTATTGCCAAGCGCAATTCCTGGAATTATGACTGCGACCTTACTTGCCATTGGTCGAATTGTCGGTGAATCTGCGGCACTGGTATTTGCGATTGGGACGGCGATTAAAGATGATATCACACTGACTGG
Source organism: bacterium (assembly GCA_030684695.1). GTDB lineage: Bacteria > Bacillota_I > Bacilli_A > Izemoplasmatales > Hujiaoplasmataceae > JAUXXX01. The sequence goes on along the minus strand of JAUXXX010000020.1, from coordinate 30,711 downwards.
AAAATCAACCTCTTTGGCTGTACATATTTGGGCGATGATGACAGATGAACCAGCAAATATTGAGTTATCCGCCACGATTGCCATTATCATCGTCTTGATTACGATACTCTTGAACATCATTATTAAAATCATATCCACTCGATACTTAAAAAGAAAGTTGGGATCCGCATATGAGTAGTTGCTTAGTTGATGGCGTATTTAACGTCGAAGGTTTAAATCTATATTATGGAGATACACACGCATTAAAAAATGTTCATTTACCCATTGGAAAGAACCAAGTTACCGCATTAATCGGACCATCTGGTTGTGGGAAATCCACTTTTTTAAGGACACTCAACCGGATGAATGATTTAATACCATCTTGCCGAGTCGAAGGTTCAATTTGTTACCGCGGAGAAAATATTTATGAATCTCATGTGGATGTGTTTGATCTTCGCCGAAAAGTTGGAATGGTTTTCCAAAAACCCAATCCATTTCCAATGAGTATTTTTGATAATATTGCTTATGGACCACGTTGCCAAGGAGTCAAAGATAAAAAAGTATTACAAGAAATTGTCAAAAATGCATTGATTGACGCTGCGCTATATGATGAAGTAAAAGATCGTCTAAAAGAAAATGCACTTAGTTTATCAGGGGGTCAACAACAACGCCTGTGCATTGCAAGAGCCATTGCGATGGCTCCTGAAGTCATCTTGATGGATGAACCAACCAGTGCACTAGATCCGATTGCGACAGCAAAAATTGAAGATTTGATCATCGAACTAAAAAAAGAGTACACCATTGTGATTGTTACTCACAATATGCAACAAGCACTTCGGATTTCTGATATGACTGCATTCTTCTTACTTGGAGAGTTGCTTGAGTTTAGTGAAACAGAACAATTGTTTACCCATCCAAAAAACCCAAAAACAGAAGCCTATGTGACAGGAAGATTCGGATGATTCACTTGTATCATCCCCTAAATAACGATATAATGACAAGTAGAAAAGAGGAAACTCATGACTCAACGAACTCAATTTGATTTAGAATTAGAAAAACTAAAAAAAACCGTGATTGAAATGGGAGACAAAGTCATCGAAAATATTCGATTAGGACTTTCGTCCTTTTTAACCATGAACATTGAACTAGCAGAACAAGTCGTGTTACGAGACAAAGAAGTCAATCGATACGAGCAAATCATCGAAAAAGATTGCTTGCGCATCATTTTAAAAGAACAACCCGTTGCCAAAGACTTGCGCTTAATCACTTCCATCCTCAAAATGATTACGGATTTAGAACGAATCGGTGATCATGCGGCCGATATTTCTAAAATGACGATTTATTTGGAAAAGACAAAGAAGATATTTCAAAGCGATCAAGTTCGGAAAATGACTGAAATCTGCCAAGTAATGATTGCAGATGCACTCGATTCCTTTATTCAAAAAGATCGAATCAAAGCCCAACAAGTGATTGAATCCGACGATTTAGTGGATGCCTTATTTGAAGAAACAAAAAAGATTGTTGTGGATGGTCTGCGCAAAGGAAATGTCGATGCGGAATACAGCATTTACTACATGATGGTAGCCAAATACTTAGAACGGATTGGCGATCATGCTGTTAACCTAGGAGAATGGGTCATTTTTTCATTAACAGGAGAACATAAGAATAATTTAATTTTTTAGGAGGGTATCTCATGAGTTCAACCATTTTCGTGGTAGAAGACGATCCGAATATTGCACACGTCATGAAACTTGCTTTATCCAATTCTGGATTTGAGGTATCCATCTTTTCCCATGCGATGGATCTATATCTTGCTTTAGAAACCAAACGTCCGAAACTGTTTATTTTAGATTTGATGTTACCTGATATCGATGGAATTGCCATCATTCAAACTTTAAAGAAAAAGTCTGCGTATGCGTTGATTCCTGTCCTGATTGTTTCTGCTAAATCCACTGAACTCGATAAAGTCATCGGACTCGATGTTGGGGCGGATGATTACTTAGTCAAACCATTTGGAGTATTGGAATTAATCAGTCGTGTAAAAGCGATACTGCGTCGTAGTGAAGTCCATGCGGAAGATGAGTTCTTATTTTTCAGTGGTTTATCACTAGACCCAAAATCATACGTTTGCAAATATGAAGAACAAGTCATTCAATTAACAGCCAAAGAGTTTGCGTTGCTTCGAACGTTGATGCAGCACAACAACGAGACCTTATCAAGAGAAGAGTTATTAAATCAAGTATGGGGATATGAATTTATTGGCGAATCGAGAACGCTTGATGTTCATATCAAAGAAGTAAGACAAAAAATAGGAGCTGCTGGCGCATCGACAGATTTGATACAGACTGTACGAGGCGTTGGATATAAGTTTGTCGGATGAAACGGCGCATTAGTTTACAATACTCCATCATTGTCTTATGTGCTTTGGTCGCCTTTATTATTGGATCCTCCCAACTCGTAAGAGCAAATCTGAATAAAGTAACCGAGCTAAATCTTCGTAATTATTTGCAAATCGTCCAAACGGATTATCAACGGGGAACCACCAACCAACTCCTCATTAACAAATACATCAACGTCAATAGTTTCCTAAGAATCACCATCATTGCCCCTGACGGACAAGTTATTATTGACTCGTTGGCTGTCGAACTTGAAAATCATGCCGATCGACCAGAAATACTCCAGTTGAATACGGTTCATATTCGATATTCAAATACACTAGAAAAGCAAATGATGTATATAGCAACACAGCTATCAGATCAAAATTATCTACGTGTGGCGATTCCTCAAAGTAGTGTGTTACCTTTCTTAAACGACTTTATTGGATTATCGATCATCGTAGCGGCGATCATCATAACCATCGCAGTATTCTTTATTGTGGGATTGGTTCATTTAAATTTGAAGCCACTCCTTGCCATGGAAGCTTCCTTACAACAAGTAGCGAGTGGTGGATATGCGGAAACATTGCCTTTAGAAAAGGACGAAGAACTTAATAAAGTGATTGTAAAGATCAACGAGGTCAATCGCATCATCTCTGAAAATCTTCAATCGCTTTCCTTGGAAAAGGAAAAGAATGACTTTATTTTAGATCAAATGGGTCAAGGATTGGCCGTACTCGATGAATCTGGAAAAGTGGTCTTAATCAATCGATTTATTCGGGATTTATTTGGTTTAAAACAGATCACTGATTGGAAACAAGAATATCGATATGTCTTTCGTGAAAACTCCATTCACCAAACCATTGAACAAGCCTTTCTACAAAAAGGATATGTTACATCGTTTTTCGAGAAATTAACCAAATATTATTCGGTATCCGCTACTTTCTTGGAAACAGCTTGGACAGGTAGAGCGTGTGTATTACTACTATTCAATGATGTTACGACCATCAAAGACGTGGAAGTAACCAAACGTGATTTCTTTGCCAACGCTTCCCATGAATTAAAATCGCCGTTGACTTCCATCATTGGTGCGTCCGAACTCATCACTTCTGGATTTACGAAAACCCCAGAAGATGTCAGTGATCTTGCAGGACGGATTTTGCAAGAAGCGAAACGGATGAACCGTTTGGTGTTGGATATGTTGGCATTATCTAAATATGAGAATGTGTTGTTACATCGTGGTACTCATCCAGTAGATTTTGTCTTATTAGCAGAAGATGTTAAACAAAGGTTAGGTCCTTATGCTTTGGAACGTCATATCACCATTTCCACCATATTGTCTTCTGTCATCATGCAAGGCGATTATGAACATTTATTTGAACTGCTTCATAATTTGGTCGAAAACTCGATTAAGTATGGAATAGAGGGTGGCTATGTGAACATCCGTATTCATAAACAACTGGATCAAATATTAATCGAAGTAGAAGACAATGGCATTGGAATTCCCAAATCAGAACAGACACGTGTCTTTGAACGATTCTATCGAGTTGACAAATCCAGAAGTCAAAAAATTTCAGGAACTGGACTTGGTCTATCGATTGTGAAACATATTGTTATGTTGTATCAAGGGGAAATTCAAATGACAAGCAGTGTAAACGTTGGAACGAAAATTACCATTCAATTGCCTTTATAAGTTACATTACAAGCACGACTTCGGTCGTGCTTTTTTTAAAGAACTTAATTTTGAAATATTTTATGGTAAAATGGAAGATAAGCGTTTTCATACGGAGGTAACGTATGCAAGAAAACTATAAACTCTTATTGGTGGATGACGAAGATGAGGTTCGCGGACGAATTTCTTCTCTAATTGACAAACATTCCGGATTTGAAGTAATCGGGAAAGCCGGAAATGGACATGACGCTTATGAGCTTGTTGAAGAATTACGGCCGGACGTTGTATTGACGGATATAAAAATGCCATTTATTGACGGAATTGAACTAGCTCGATTGCTTAAACGCGACTTTCCCACGGTGAAAGTAGCGTTTATTTCTGGTTATGATGAATTCAAATATGCTCAAGAAGCCATTGCACTAAATGTCATTAGTTATTTAATGAAGCCTCTTACCTCAGAAGACATCAATCATTTCCTACGTGATTTAAAAGTGTTACTTGATGAAGAATACCATCGAAAATTTAATATCGAAGCAGCGATGCGTCATTACCATGATTCTTTACCACTCATCATCAATCATTCTATCAATTCGATGCTCATTTCAAGTGAGATTTCTCAAGAGCAAATTGCAAGGTTATCTCTTTATGGAATGAACTTACAACCAGGCAAGTTCGTTGCGTGCTTACTCGAAGTGGAATCCAGTGAAGATAGTGAAGAATTGATTGCTTTAGAAAAACTGCGTGTTTTATTAGAAGAGTTAATGTCTTCTTCGTTTGAACAATATCCACTCAAACATCATTTAATTGTTCAAAATGGTATTTTCTTGTTTGTGAAAGAACATATAACACCAATATTGAGAGATATTGATGCGTTTTTATATGAGTTGCTTCAAACAGCAGAACAATACATGAATATGCGAATTCGCGCAGGAATCTCAGCTGTATTTCATCAGTTTGAGCACTTGAGTGAAGCCTACAAAGAAACAAAGAAAGCTATCCGTTATGGCAAGTTCTTAAACACAGGACGAATTGTTTATATTTCAGAGGTGGAAAACAAAGAGACCAAGCGGATTATTTTAGATGTGGAAGACATCAAAGAAATAGAAAACACGGCAAAATTTGGTACCATTGAAGAAATCAAAGCCATGTTACGATCTCGGAAGAAATTAATAGAAGAACAAAATGGTGTGATTGTGGCCCATGATTTGTTTGTAGTAAGTTTAGCGAATATCATTCTAAATTTTGCACAATCCATCAATTCAGATACCGAGGATTTGGTCGGATCTCGGCTATTAGAAACAATGATGTCTTTTACAGATGTAGATCATTTGTTTGAGTGGACCGAAGAGACATTGCTTCGTTTAAGAAAACGATACATTGAAACGTCTTTATCAAGAACCGATGAAATGCTGGAAAAAGCCATGCGTTATGTCCAAGAGCATTATACTGACGCAGATTTATCCCTGAATCAAGTATGTGATTATTTGGATATTTCGATTTCCTATTTATCGATGTTAATGAAACGGGAAAAGAACTTATCGTTTAACAAATACATCGTTCAAGTACGTATGGAGAAAGCAAAAGAATATTTACGAACCACAAATTTAAAGATTATTGATATTTCGCTGTTATGTGGATATAACGAAGTCTATTATTTCTCACATAGTTTTAAAAAGTATACAGGAGAATCACCCAAGCAATATCGGGAGGTGTTTCATGTTTAAGCGCCTATCGATTAGCCAAGGAATCGTTTCTGCCATGATGATCGTTGTTTCGTTGTCCTTATTGCTTGCCAATGTGATTCACTTTGTGTTATTTAATGAAGCTACCGCTGAAGTCATCCGAACAAGCTCACGCGAAATCAACAAGCAAGTCATTATGAATTACGAACGCTACATAGATGAAGTCATTGAAACTGCCAACTATTTGACACGTAAGACCATTGAACTGACAGAAGATGGTGAATTAGATCAACTTCAAAGTCTGTTTTTTCAAGCGACACAAATGAGCCAAGATATGGTTTCTATTGTATTATACAGTTCACAAGGAGAACCCTTTATCATTGGAGATGAAAAAAGTACAACGGTTGTCGTTGCCAATGCTTCCTGGTTTTTAGCTGCGACCAGAGACAAGGAAATTTTTCATTTTTCATCACCACATCCTCAAGCACTGTTTAGTGGAGTCCACTTAGAAGTTATAACTGTAACCAAAAGTATTCGATATTACGTTGGGAACACGATTACTGATGGGGTATTGATGATTGATTTAACTACTCAAAACTTCCGTGGTTTAGCACAAAAAACCAACCTTGGAGAAAATGGGTTGTTATTGATTTTAGATGATACTTCGGGATTTGTTTATTCTTCTACTGACCAATGCATTGCTGCTGTTTGTCCAGCCAAAGAATTGGTGGATCAAATCATTTTTGGTGGAGAAAGTGTCCAAGTGGACAAGGATTTTATGTATTTAAATGTGAATACATTAAAACACACACGTTGGCGCATCGCTACGTTTATCAATATCAATCAAATCTATACCACTCGTAAAACCATGAATATTTTGGCTTCTGTTATTTTTGTAGGTGCACTATTATTAAGTCTTGGTTTTTCAGTCATTTTATCCAAGCAAATTTCCGATCCATTAAATAAACTCAAAAATCATATGGCCCACATTGAAGGTGGTAACATGATGAGTGAAGTACACGTAGTCGGTCAAAAAGAAGTAGTTTTATTGTCGAAGAACTTTAATCATATGATTGCAGAAATTAGGCAACTCCTCGATCGACTTGTACAAGAACAAAAAGAGAAACGAAAATCAGAATTCCTCGCATTACAAACTCAAATCAATCCACATTTTCTTTATAACACACTTGACTCGATTGTATGGTTGGCAGAAAATAACCAAAACAAGGAAGTTGTTGAAATGGTCATTGCCTTATCGCGGTTTTTCAGAATTAGTATCTCACGAGGGAAAAACGTTATTTCCGTCAAAGATGAGTTAGAACATGCCAAACAGTACCTCCATATTCAAAAAATTCGATACAATAAAAAATTTGATTATGAGTTTATTGTGCAGCCCAATGTCTATCAATTCAGTGTTGTAAAACTGATTTTACAACCCATCATCGAAAATGCGATTCATCACGGCATTCATTCAGAGTTTGAGAGTGGAAAGATTAGAATTAGTGCATACACCACTGGAAAAAAACTGATTTTCGAAGTGGAAAACAATGGATATGGAATTACTCCTGAGAGGATTCAAGAGTTAATGCAAAATATGCGAAGTGAAGAACAAGCCAATAGTGTTGGGTTGCGTAATGTCTATCAACGCTTACAACTTTATTATGGCGAAGAAGCAGATGTGCAAATCATAAGTGAACAAGATCAAATGACCAATGTGAAACTAATCGTTCCTTGTAGAAAGGATTATGCAGATGAAAAAAATAATTAGTGGTTTGTTTTTGTTAGTCATTACAGTTCTTTTTGGATGCACCTCTCCAACTCAAAAAGTGTATCTATTTATCTATGATATGGATGATCCCTATATCGCAGCACTAGCAAACGAGATTGTACGGGTCGGCAAAGATTATTATCCAATTGAAATACATGATGCACAAAATTCACAAATTCTTCAAAACGAACGGATTGAAGAAGTTTTAAAAATAAAACCTCGTTTGATCATTATCAATCCAGTTGACCGTTTAGGAGCTTATCCGATCATTGAAAAAGCCAAAGCAGTTGGAGTACCGATCATCTTTATTAACCGAGAACCTTTAGCTAGAGACCTTGATTTGTATGACCAAAGCTATTATGTTGGTGCACTAGCAGAACAATCTGGCATTTTACAAGCCGAACTGGTCGCTGAGTTGTTTGGTAACAATCCAGTTTCGCTCAATGAATTTGATCGAAACAACGATAATATTATTCAGATGATCATCATGAAAGGTGAACAAGGACATCAAGACGCCGAACTTCGCACAGAATTTATCGTTAGTGAATTAGAACGACGTGGTTTTGCACTCGAAGTCTTAACAACTGAAATCGCCAATTGGAACACCCTCATTGCAAAGAACCGAGCAATGGTGATACTCCCGAGTTTACAAGACCGTGTCGAGGTGATTGTCTCGAACAACGATGCGATGGCAATTGGTGTCATTCAAGCCATGATTGATTTAGGAATCTTTACCGATGAAAATGAGAATCAAATGGTGGATAAAGACGATGATTTTTGGATTCCTGTGATTGGGATAGATGGAATCGAAGAAGCAACGAATTACATGAGGTCAGGACATTTGTACGCTACTGTTTTAAACGATGCCATAGGACAAGCCTACGCCACCATTTCACTTGCTAGATTTCTTTTAGATGGAATTGCCTTAGAAACCGTTGGATTGGAGTTAACCAATCAACGATATGTTTGGGTCGATTACAAAAAATATACACTTACGGAAGACTAGCGAGTAATTTCGCTGGTTTTTTTGTAGAATATTGAATGAATAGTGGAAGATTTTACATTTTTTCATGAAAGCGTTTGTGTTAGAATGAAAGCGCTTTAAATAGAAAAAAGGAGAAAAATATGAAAAAAATCGTCGCATTATTTAGTATCATGTTTCTTGGATTAGTATTGGCAGCTTGTCAAACAACACAAGGAACAATCGTTATTGGAGCGAACATCTATACATATGGTGATAACTTTATGAATGGTGTTGTTCGTCCAGAATTGGTTCGTTACGCGGCTCAAAAAGGTGTTACTTTAAACATCGTTGACTCAGAAAACGACCAAGCAAAATTGAATGACCAAGTAGACAACTTTATTAGCCAAGGCGTAGATGTTCTTGCAATCAACTTGGTTGACCCAGCCGCTGCTGGAACCATCATTAACAAAGCAAAAGCTGCTGGCATTCCATTGATTTTATTTAACAAAGAAGCGACTGTAGCTGGCGTCATGAACACATACGATAAAGTATGGTACGTTGGAACCGACTCTGCTGAAGCAGGCGTGATCCAGGGGCAAATGATGTTAGCTGATTGGCAAGCAAACCCATCTTGGGATAAGAACGGCGATGGTAAGGTTCAATATGTATTATTAAAGGGTGAATCCGGACATCCAGACGCTGAAGCTCGTACAAGAGAATCGGTAAAAGCATTTACGGACGCTGGAATTGTTATGGAACGTCTTGGCTTACAAGATTCCAATACTTGGAACACAGCAGAAGCTCAAAATACAATGCAATCTTGGATTACTTCCTTTGGAAATCAAATCGAATTAGTTATTTCCAATAATGACGGTATGGCGTTTGGTGCTGTTACTGCAATGAAATCCGCAAGCAAAGTATATCCAATCTATGGTGTTGATGCATTGGCTCAAGCACTTCAAATGATTGGCGTAGACGAACTAAATGGGACAGTGTTAAATGACGGCGTCAACCAAGCTCGTGCAACGATTGATTTAGCAATTAACGCAGCTCAAGGAAAACCAGTTACAGAAGGAACTTCATGGGTTCTTCGTACCGATGGAACTAAAGCAGTTCGTGTTGCTTACGTTGCTGTTACCAAACAAAATTACCAAAGTTTCCAATAAGCGATTACATTATTAGCAAACTAGGTGGAAGCGCCATCCGCGCTTCCATCATCTTGCTTATATGACGTAAAAGGGAGTGTAATTATGAGCACAGAATATTTACTCAGTATTAAGAATTTGACGAAGGCGTTTTCAGGCATTACGGTATTGAATAAGGTAGAGTTGAATGTAAGAGCCGGATCGATCCATGCCCTAATGGGTGAAAACGGCGCTGGGAAATCAACGCTCATGAAATGCCTTTTTGGTATTTATAAAGAAGACGAAGGTGAGTTCTATTTACATGGAGTTCCCTTCAATTTTAATGACCCAAAACATGCTTTAGAAAATGGTATCTCGATGGTTCATCAAGAACTAAATCAAGTCGTTCAACGGTCTGTCACCGACAACATATGGCTAGGAAGATATCCAAAAAAAGGGCTTTTTATTGATGAACAAGGGATGTTAAGAAAAACACTTTCTTTGTTTCAATCATTAAATATTGAGATCGACCCTCGTAAACTGATGTCGGACTTAAGTGTTTCCCAACGTCAAATGGTGGAAATAGCCAAAGCCGTTTCATACGATGCCAAGGTCATTGTATTGGATGAGCCAACATCATCTTTAACTGAAAATGAAGTTCAGAAACTGTTTGGTATTATGAGAACACTGAAAAATAAAGGCGTTGGTATTGTTTACATCTCTCATAAGATGGAAGAGATTTTTGAGATTACCGATGAAGTAACCATTTTACGAGACGGACAACTCATTGGAACGGATTATACTGCCAATCTGGATATGAATAAAATCATTAAAATGATGGTAGGCCGTACACTAAACCAACGTTTTCCTGACGTTCCTACATGTACAGGAGACGTGAAAATGGAAGTTCAACATTTATCAACGGAATATGCCCCTAAAGTGAGTGATGTTTCCTTTACGTTGCGAAAAGGAGAGATTCTCGGAATTGGTGGGTTGGTAGGAGCCAGACGCACCGAGCTAGTGGAAGCTATTTTTGGCATTCGAACGATTTCGAGTGGAAGTGTGTTAATAGATGGAATTCCAGTTCATATCAAACACCCCATGGATGCCATTAAGCATGGGCTAGCTCTTGTGACGGAAGAACGACGAGTAACCGGTTTGTATCCCTTGTCGAATATTCGGTTTAATACCACCATTGCAAATATTGATTCTTATAAAAACAAATTAGGATTGTTAAAAGAACTAGAAATGATCAAAGATACCGATGAACAAATCAAAAAGATGCGAGTAAAAACCCCATCTCAAACTGAGTTAATCCGTTCATTATCTGGAGGGAACCAACAAAAAGTCATCATTGGTAGATGGCTGCTTACCAACCCAGATATCCTATTAATGGATGAACCTACTAGAGGAATTGATGTCGGAGCGAAATTTGAAATATATCAACTCATGATTCAACTGATTCAGTCTGGCAAATCGATTATCATGGTGTCTTCAGAAATGCCAGAACTTCTGGGAGTTACTCACCGGATTGCTGTGATGTCCAATGGACGTCTTGCTGGAATTGTCGATTCGAAAGCAACGACCCAAGAAGAAATTTTTACGCTATCAGCGCGTTATTTGTAGGAGGACTATATGAATAAATACATACTAGATCAAAAAACACCTCTTCAACGTTTCTTTTATTCACTTTATTATTATTCATTAGGATTCCTTTTACGAGTGCTACTTTGGTTGTTTAAACAGATTGCAAAAGGAATTACATTCTTGTTTCGCTTTCACGGAAAAGTACTTCATTTTCTTGCTTTTTGGGCAAAAAATAAGGAAGTAACTGAACATTCCGCAAAAGAAGATTTGATTTTAAACTGGCATCAACGTTTCATCGTTAAAATGAAGGAACGCTATCAGCGTAGTGTTGATAAATATCTGAATTGGACCGATAAAAACACCTCTACATTCCTAGTAAACAATGCGATATACTTCGTTATCATAGGGTTCATTCTGTATGTAATCATCTCCAAACCAAACTTTTTAAGTACTCAAGTACTGATGAACATCTTAACACAATCATCCGTACGACTCATTTTAGCCTTTGGTGTTGGTGGAATCATTATCTTGCAAGGAACCGATTTGTCTTTAGGACGAAGTGTTGGGTTTGCGGCAATCATCTCCGCTTCCATGTTACAAGCCATGGATTATACTGCACGGTTTTATCCAAATCTTGGGACATTACCATTAATCGTGCCGTTGTTAATTGCTATGGCAGTGAGTGCATTCTTTTCCGCAATCAATGGTTTTGTGGTATCGGTATTTAAAATCCATCCGTTCTTAGCAACACTTGGCGCAAGTGTTGCGTTGTATGGGATTTTATCGATGTATTTTGCATCTGGTGCACCAGGACCACAACCGATTGGTGGGTTTGATCCCCGGTATACAGAATTTGTCGTCGGACGAATCACAATCTTTGGATTTGAATTTCCCAAATTAATCATCTATGCGGTTCTAATCACTTTATTAATGTGGACCATCTGGAATAAAACAGCATTTGGAAAAAACATGTATGCGGTTGGTGGAAACCCAGAAGCAGCGAAGGTTTCAGGAGTTAACTTAGTGAAAACGACGATTCTAGTCTACGTTCTTGCGGGGTTACTATATGGATTAGGTGGATTCTTAGAAGCGGCTCGTATTGGAAGTGCATCCAATGGCACTGGGATTAACTATGAACTTGATGCCATCGCGGCTTGTGTGGTGGGTGGGATTAGTTTTAGTGGTGGGATTGGGAAAATTAGTGGTGCCGTAACAGGGGTTTTGATGTTTACGATTATTAGTTATGGAATGATTTTCCTTAATATGGATGTATTTTGGCAATATATTATTAAAGGCGTTATCATCGTGGCTGCGGTCGCGTTGGATGCTCGCAAATATATTATAAAACGATAATCACTGTCCCCTCCTAGGATAGTTGAATTTGTGAACTAGCAGAAGGCAAACCATGACGTTTGCCTTTTGTTTTGCGCTTTATCAATTCATTCACACAAAATGTACATGATTGATTTATCTAATATGTGATATAATAAGCACGTTTCTTGTTGCTTATTATTAGAAAAGGGGGGATTTTCATGCAGTATGATGAGATGAAACATTGGATCAAAGAAAAATATCAATTGGATATTTCTGCGGATGTTTTATTTAAGCATGATCATCACATCCAATTTTGTTTTGATTGGCAAGAGATGCCTCGGATGGTTCACATTTTATCAGGTGATCTTTCTATTATTGGATTACCATCTCAAAATGTCTTGCCCTTTAAATGGATCATTCCGAAGATTCAAACCATTAATGAGTTATCTGAAGTGGAAGGTAAAGAGATTTTCTTGAATAACCTCATCCGTCGGATTGACTACATGGAAGACGATTTGGGATTGTATCTTCCACTGAAAATTCAAGAAAGTACGTTATGGTTAACGGTTATGATGGAGAAGATTACTCAAGAAAATAATCGACCCAAGTTGGTGTACGGAAAAATTGTTCGTGTTTCAACATCCACTCCGGTAGAAATTATTCATTATCAAAAAACATACCAAGATTCGTTAACGCGATTATTTACGAGAGAAACATTACGAAATCACTTGAGAACATTGATTCCTCACGATGATACATACGCAATGTATGTCGATTTAGATGGGTTTAAGCGCATCAATGATTTTTTTGGTCATCGATATGGAGATGCTTTTTTAGTAGATGTTTCCAACCGTTTCATTGAAAAATGGGAGTCTGATGTTATTTATTATCGACTTGGTGGCGATGAGTTCTTTGTGATTGTGTATCACCACAGCGAAGAAGCAATCATCAAACGTGCCAATGATTTAATCCGTCTGATTGAGTCTATCGAGGTCGAAGGCAAAACAGGTGGCGTTAGCGCCTCCGTTGGAATTGTTCGTGTTACCGAAGAAAACAAACGCTATGAAACACTACTTGATATTGCGGATCAAACCATGTATATGGCTAAACATTCAGGCAAAGGGAAAGCCGTATTATTAAAAGAAGTGTAAAAGAATGACAACAGTTGCTATTCACGTTTAACTTTGAGATATCAACCATACAAGAGCGTAAAAAAACGCTCTTTTTTTTTACTCATTTCTATGAAATGATTTTCATTAAAATTTCCTTGATTCTGCTCTTCCAATTCACCTTTCATTTTGTATAATGGATGTAGGAGGTGAACTCAATGGATGAATATCGTTTGCATAAACAAATCATGTGTATTGATTTAAAAAGCTTTTTTGCATCCGTGGAGTGTAGCCTCTTAGGACTCGATCCATTTACCACCCCTTTGGTCGTAGCGGATAAATCCCGTGGTGGAGGATCGATTGTATTAGCGGTGACACCGTATTTAAAAAAACTCGGAGTCCCCAGTCGTTGCCGTGTATTTGAACTACCTCAAAACGTCGGTATTATTTATCAAAAACCACGAATGGAAAAATATTTAGAATATTCGACGAAAATCGTAGAAATCTATTTACGCTTTGTTTCAGAAGAAGATATGTATGTATACTCCATTGATGAAGTCTTTATGGATTTTACACAATACATTGAATACTATAAAACGGACATTGTGTCATTAGCTAAAAAAATCATTCAAACCATTTATGAGGAAACCAAAGTATACTCCACAGTGGGAATTGGTCCAAATATGTTAATGGCCAAACTAGCACTGGACTTAGAATCCAAACGAGCACCGGATTTTATTGCCAAATGGGACTATGAAGATCTCCCCACCAAATTATGGCCCGTGAAGCCACTGTCTGAAATGTGGGGGATTGGTCGTAATATGGAAGTTCGCTTGAATCAAATGGGATTTTACCAAATCGGTGATATTGCCAATGCAAAAGTAGAACGACTCAAAAAGAAGTTTGGCGTTATTGGAGAAGAACTCTATTATCACACGCATGGGATTGATATGAGCATCTTACAACACAAAGATCGAGTTCGTCCCGTCAGTAAATCTTATGGCATTGGTCAAACACTCTTTCACGATTATTATCAACCCGAAATTTATCAAATTATCATTGAGATGGTAGATGATGTCGCACGAAGGCTTCGCGGTAGTCAAAAAACAGCGAGAACGATTCATTTTGGCATCGGATATAGCAAAGATACTGGTGGTGGCTTTTCGAGGCAACTCACATTGCCTCAACCCGTACAAAATGAATCTGCCATTTATCAAGCTTGTTTATATTTGTTTCATGAGTACTACGATGGAGAACCCATTCGCAGAGTCCATGTGAGTGTAACAGGATTACAACCTAAACAAGAATATCAGTTTAGTCTATTTGAAAATGTGGAAGAAGTTATTAAGGAACAACAACTTTTCGCGGCGATTGATGAAGTGAAATATCGATTTGGTAAAAATGCAGTGAACCGTGCGTCAAGCGAGACGGATGCTTCGACGATTAAAGCCAGAAACGATATGATCGGAGGCCATCATGCCTAGTTATGTCGATCGTGGTCTTATCAAATGGGGTGCTTTCGATGCACTCAATGGATATTCATCGATGTTAGCAGATCTTCGCCACCGTCTTGGCAAACAGGAAAAACCAAGTTTATCCGAAGATGCATTAGAAGAGTTAAACCAAAATCTTCAACGCGCTTGGATGGAACACTTGGAAATTGAAGTTCGGTATTATGCAGATGGATATTTCCGCAACACATATGGAACGATACAACGAGTAGACTTTAACAACCGAGTTGTTTTCTTATCCACCAAAGAAAAACTACATGCAGAAGAAATCATGGAAATCACTATTCTGTGATTTCTTTTTTGTTCTGAGAAGAAAAATAGACTTTACGCGAGAAACTGGTTCAATAGGAAAACATCTTCGATATCTAATAGCAGTAATGAAAAACATCCATGTAAAAACCATAAAACAGAAGTAATTGAACTTGGTTTATAAATGTCATTGATGGATAAGAAGAATTTGTGATGTTTGTGAGTATATAATGCTGTTTGAAAAGTGTTTTTTTTGAAAACTCTATTGGAAAACGTTTTCTATAATGATATAATCAACCAAAAGAGGTGGTACTTATGAAAATTACTGAAGTACGAGCAAAAAGAGTGAACGGGGAGAATCGGCTAGTGGGAATCGCCGCGATTACCATTGACGAGTGTTTTGTAATTCATGAATTGCGAATTATTGAGGGAAAAGACGGATTATTCGTTGCAATGCCAAGTCGTAAAATGCCGAACGGAGAATTTAAAGACGTAGCACATCCCATTAACACTGAAACTCGAAGCATGATTGAACACGCAGTTCTCGATGCCTTCAACAAGCTTCCAGAACTTAAAATTGAGGAGTAACTCCGCTACTCGGGTGCTGACTTTTTGAAAAGTTAGCACTTTTATATTGAGAATGTTTGGTGTATAATAGGTGTGGTCAAAAAATCCACTCTTGGAGGAAACATATGGCAGTCTTTCACGGCTCAAAAGTAAAGATCTTTGCATTGTCATCAAACAAAGAACTTGCACAAGAAATTGCGGATTACATTGGCATCCCATTAAGTACATGCGAAGTCGTTCGTTTTGCAGATGGTGAAATCAACATTAATATTAATGAAACGGTACGGGGTCATAAAGTCTTTGTGATTCAATCCACTTCCAACCCAGTGAACGAGAATTTAATGGAATTGCTCATCATGATTGATGCACTAAAACGCGCATCTGCGAGAGAAGTCAATATTGTGATGCCTTATTATGGATATTCCAGACAAGATCGAAAAGCGAAAGCTCGTCAACCTATTTCTGCGAAATTAGTGGCGGATTTATTACAAGTAGCTGGGGCGACTCGGGTCATTTGTATGGATTTACATGCGGCTCAAATCCAAGGGTTCTTCAATATCCCCATTGATAACTTCCGTGCACTACCGATTATTGCGGAATACTTCAAACAAAAGAATATCAAAAATGTGGTTGTAGTATCTCCAGACCATGGAGGCGTAGCCCGTGCAAGAGCACTAGCAGACGTTATTACAGCACCGATTGCCATCATCGATAAAACAAGACCTGAACCAAATGTCGCAGAAGTGATGAACATCATTGGTTCGGTCAAAGGGAAAAATTGTATCATCATTGATGATATGATTGATACAGCAGGATCCATTCAAGCCGCTTCCGCCGCTTTGATAGAAGCAGGTGCCAAAGACATTTATGCATGTTGTACCCATCCGCTGTTATCTGGAAAAGCCAAAGAACGGATTATGAATTCAGGCATTCTAGAAGTGGTTTGTACGAATACGGTACCTGTTCCAGAAGAAAAAGAGTTTACCAAACTAGTTCAACTATCAATCGCTCCCTTGCTTGGCCAAGGAATTATTAACATCATTGATGACCAAGGAGTTTCAACTTTATTTAGTTAATAACTTACACGCTCCGACCTTTACAATTGGTCGGAGTGTGTTATAATAAAAGTAATTCGATGAACGGAAGAGTACGTCAAGGGTTGTGGAAGCGAGCGAGGGTTTGGTGAAAGCCTCGTCACAGATTTGATTGGAAAAACACCGGGAGAGATGGAAGAAATCAGTAGACCCATCCGTAGTTCTGCGTTAAGGACAAGAAGCGTCAAGCGTTTTTTGCTTGGAATCAAGGTGGCACCGCGGGTAAACCGTCCTTTTATATGAGGATGGTTTTTTTATTTTTTAAGGAGGAATGACAATGAAACAAATCGTTAAGCATCTATTTCAAGAGTACAATTCACTCGATGGAACAATCGTTCATATCCATGGATGGGTACGTAACAACCGAGCTCAAAAAGAGTTTGGCTTTTTGGATATCAATGATGGTAGTTATTTTGAAACCATTCAAGTGGTCTATGAAGCGAGTTCTTTGGAATCGTTCAAAGACATTCAAAAGTACCGAGTTGGCTCAGCGGTGGAAATTAAAGGGGTGTTGATTGTTACACCTTCGATGAAACAACCGTTTGAAATCAAAGCAACGGAAGTGGTTTTGTTAGGGGATTCTTTGGAAAACTATCCCATTCAACCCAAACGACACACTCGTGAGTTTTTGCGTGAAAATGCACATTTGCGGATGAGGACGAACTTATTTAATGCGGTCTTCCGGGTCCGTTCTTTGGTCTCGTTTGCCATCCATCAATTTTTTAACGAACGTAACTTCGTGTATGTACACGCACCCATTATCACCGGAGCCGATACCGAAGGAGCGGGTGAAATGTTTCGTGTCACAACGCTGGATTTAGATAAACTAGCCAAAGGCAATTCATCCGAAGTGGATTATTCCAAAGACTTCTTTGGCAAAGAAACCAATTTGACCGTATCAGGACAATTACAAGTCGAAGCATTTGCGATGGCTTACAATTCGGTGTATACGTTTGGTCCAACGTTTCGTGCAGAAAATTCCAATACACAACGACACGCATCTGAGTTTTGGATGATTGAACCAGAAATTGCGTTCGCTGATTTAAAAGACGATATGGCACTTGCGGAAGATATGGTAAAATATGTCATTCGTTATGTTCTTGAAAAAGCAGAAAAAGAAATTCAATTCTTCGATAATTTTGTGGAAAAAGGGTTACAATCCAAACTAGAACATGTAGTTCGTTCAAAATTTAGATCAGTGACGCACAAAGAAGCGATAGAGATTTTAATTGCGAGTGAAGAAGCCTTTGAGAACACTCCAAAATTTGGGGCTGATTTAGCCACCGAACATGAGAAGTATTTGACTCGTCATTTTGGTGGGCCTGTATTTGTCATTGATTGGCCAAAAGAAATTAAGGCGTTTTATATGAGACTCAATGATGATTTACAAACCGTAGCGGCGATGGATCTATTAGTACCTGGTGCGGGCGAATTAATTGGGGGTTCTCAACGAGAAGAACGCTTGGATGTGTTAATTGATAGAATGAAGGAAATGGAAATTGATCCAGAAGAGTATTGGTGGTATTTGGATTTACGTCGATATGGCGGATGTAAACATGCAGGGTTTGGTCTTGGACTAGAACGTATGGTAATGTATGTAACCGGAGTAGACAACATCCGAGATGTACTTCCCTTCCCACGAACACCGAAAAACTGCGAGTTTTAAACAATAATCGGGATTGAGTAGCCTCAATCCCTTTTTATATGCAAAAAAAGATGACCGCCTTAGAAGGCGATCACCCGAGTAGTTACACTTTTATTTTTTTGGGTCTTTTAACGATTCGATAAGACCAGTTGCTAAACCAACAATTCCTTGTAATTCAGAAGGAATAATAATCTTAGTAGCGTTCCCTTGAGCAACGCGTTCCATCGATTTGTACGCTTCTAATGTTAAGAATGCATGATCTGCTTTGGCTTGCTTGATCATTTCAATCCCGTTCGCTGTTGCTTGTTGGACTTTTAGGATGGCTTCTGCTTGTCCTTCTGCTTCACGAATGGCAGCTTCTTTTTTGGCTTCTGCACGAAGAATCGCAGACATTTTTTCTCCTTCGGCTTCTAAGATTGCGGAAGCTTTTTTACCTTCTGCAATAAGAATGGATTCCCGACGTTCACGTTCTGCACGCATTTGTTTTTCCATTGCTTCCCGAATTTCCTTGGGAGGAATGATGTTCTTTAACTCAACGCGGTTAATTTTGATACCCCATGGATCGGTAGCTTCGTCCAAAATAACACGCATACGTTCGTTGATTAGGTCACGGCTGGTTAATGTTTGGTCCAGTTCCAATTCCCCGATGATGTTACGAAGAGTTGTAGCGGTTAAATGTTCGATTAATGCGCCTGGATTTTCCGCTCCATAAACGAATAGTTTTGCATCAGTGATTTGTAAGAAGACAACAGTATCGATTTGCATGGTTACGTTATCTTTGGTGATAACTGCTTGTGGAACGAAGTCGAGAACTTGTTCCTTCAAAATGATAAAATCAGTAACATTTCCTCTTGCATTGTACGTACGTTTGACCCGATCGAGAAACGGAATGAGGAAGTGAAATCCAGCTTTCCATGTAGTGTGGTAGATTCCCCAACGCTCAATGACATACTCGGTTGCTTGTGGAACAATTTTGACGCGTGAGCCTAGATAAATAATCAGTAATACGACAAGCACTAAAATTGCAATCCATTCCATGATGTTTCCTCCTAATATATTTTTTATCGTTTGTTAACTTCGATTTGATTCAGCTCAAGATAGCGAAAACCTAAATGTGTGGAGCGCTCATTTGCAAGATTCAAGATTATGTCTTTTTGAGTTTGAATGTCTTGAATGGCAAAGAGGATGTTTGAATTTGTAACTTGATTGTCAATGACATGAAGTAGTTGCTGACTAACTGCATGAAACGGTAACAAGTTGGAGTAGATAAATAGCTTCACATCGGTGATTTGAAACGTAATGGAAGCCTTGAAATGTGGGGATTGAAGTGGGGTTTCTTGAGGCAATAGGGATATCTTATCGGTTTTTCCTGATGGAGTAAGAATCGCTCTTGCTCGATCCATAAAGGGTATTAGGAAATGAACCCCCGGGATATCTACAGTTTTATGATACACTCCCAACCGTTCGATGACCATAACTTGATTCATTGGAAGAACTTTGATTCCTAGAGATAGGAATAAAAGTACTATTGTGAAGAAGACAACCAAAGCAAATGTTAAAATGGATGGGTTTTCCACTTAATAACCTCTACCTTGAACAGAAATGTCCATATTAAGCAACGTATCCCTAAATGTCCGTTTGTTTCTAGTAAACGTCATCAAGGCCATATCCACCAACAATGCTAGTAAGAATACCATGAGACCTCCGTAAATAGAAATCACTAGAGTAAGCACAATGATGAAGTATTTAAGCAAGATGTCATGAACAAAGATGGAGGTTGGGTTTAATTTCCCAGTTAACTCTAACTTCATGATTCGTCTGCCAAATGTTTTGCCCTTTACGGCAACCGTATAAATTCCCATTACAATTAAGAATCCAATAGCGAAGTAATAAATGGAATTGAGAAAGAACTTGGTGATAGGACGATTATAAGGTTCGATATCGATGAGATTTTGTTGATCCAGAATAGTGAGGCTTGTTGTATAGTTCGCTAATGCTTGTGCTTCTAAATCTTTGTTTCCTCCGGCCAATTCAATCGATGCATCGTATTCTAAACGAACGCGTTCTACATCTTCACCATATGCATCATTGATTTCTAGAAATGCGCCATAGAGTTCATCAAAATATGGAATTTGATTTTGAATGATGGTTCTTCCGACTCCAAGATAACTTAAATAAATCAACGCGATGACAATAACGAAGTCAAAGAAAGTAGAAACACCGCGTCTTATGAAACCTGCATTCATTGATTCTTTTGAACGACAAGTTTTACGCCTTCGATGGCGAGTACTGTAACCTTATCATTCACCAAGATGGTGTCTTTGGAGATCGCTGTCCAAATTTTACCATCAATTTTCACTTCGCCACGAACGCCGTCGCTAAACCCTTTTAAACAAACTGCGGTCTTACCAATCAAACTATCTACATTGGTAGAAGAGTTATTGCGCTTGACATATTTCTTAAAGAGCGGGCGTAACCCAATTAACAACCCAGCGGAGACAACGATAAATAAAATCATTTGAACGACTTCATTGGCACCTAATGCAGATGCGATTAATGCAATCAACGCGCCTACTGAAAACCAGATACTGGATAAATCCATGGTGGAAGCTTCAATGACAGTAGCGAGAATGATGACACCAAACCAAATAAATACGATATACTCACTGACAGCCAGCAATGTAATCATGTGTTACACCTCACGATCGTTAAGATCAATTATTAGACTTTTTTGAGCCTTGTCCCAATGGCATTTGAATTTGTAGGATACGTTGTTTGCGAATGAGAGTTTAATAAGTTCCCCAATCTCCTTCATAAACATCTTATTACAAATCCTTGAATAACTCGATTTTAATGTGATATTGTGTTGTTGATCCTCAGGGATATACCCCAACGCTAGTTCATCTTTCGTAACTGGTTTTACGGCGATGAGTTTCTTTTCTTTGTCTAAACCTAGTAATACAACATAAGCGTGCTCGAAATACGAACTAGCCGATTTGTTCAAGGTGATATTTGATTCGTACAACGTCGCTAAATCATCTAACGGCCTTTTTGAAGCCCATATAAAGTTTGCCATTGTCTAACCTCCATTATAATGCATCTTTTACCTATTACAAATTATACCAAAGAATATTCGAATTTTCAACAATTATTTTTAATTATTTTTAATTATTTTGATTGACCATCATGATTTACAAATGGAGTAATTTCAAGTATAATGGATGTTAAGTGAGGGATGAAGATGCGAGAAATGAATTATGCTATGCAAGTAGAACGAAGTCTTCAAAAGAAATTTAAGCCAACCTTATATGGAAAGTTTTTAAGAGCGATTGATGATTATCAACTAATCCAACCCGGAGATAAAATTGCTGTTGCAATGAGTGGGGGGAAAGATAGTCTCTTGATGGCCAAGCTATTCCAAGAAGCAAAGAAGCACAGTGGACTCACCTTTGATCTTGTCTTTTTATCGATGAATCCTGGATTTGAACCGGGTCTTATGGAAGTATTTAAAGATAACTGTCTGAAATTAGAAATCCCTACGGTGTATGAAGATGCAAGGATTTTTGAAGTGCTGGAGAGGGAAGCAAAAGATTCCCCTTGTTTTTTATGCGCTAGAATGAGAAGAGGCGCACTGTATGCACTTGCTAAGAAACACGGATGTAATAAGTTAGCATTAGGACATCACTTTGATGATGTCATAGAAACCACCTTATTGAATGTGTTTTATGCTGGAATGTTTAAAACCATGTTACCGAAAGCAAGAAGTGAAAACTATGAAGGGATGGAATTGATCCGTCCGATGTATTTGATCAAAGAAGAAGATATCATACGATTTGCGAATTATCATCAGATAAATGCGATGGCTTGTGGGTGTAAGATAGCTCGAAAAGAAGTCGATTCAAAAAGAAGAGCCATGAAAGAATTGGTGAAAAGTCTTAAGAAATCCAATGATAATGTCGATATTTCCATCTTCCGAGCAGCGGAAAACGTCAATATGCATAATGTATTAGGCTATTTTAATAACGACACCGGAATTAAAAAAACATTCATGGATGACTACTAATATAGTGATATCAAAATTCATTGTGTATTCTGTGAGAAAAAAAGGTTCGAGCGCATCGAACCTTTTTGTATGGTTTCACGTGAAACATTACTTACCTAAACAAAATTTAGAGAATAAGGATTGAATCAATTGATCTGTAGCGACATCTCCGGTAATTTCACCCAAAGCAGTCCATGCGTTTTTTACATCAATTTCGACCATATCAATTGGTAAATGTGATTGTGCCGCATGGAGTGCATCTTGAAGAGCTTGAAGGGTTTCTTGCATTTTACCGATATGACGGGTGTTTCCAAGAACGACTTCTGTAGACTCATGCATCGATGCGTGGATGAATAAGTCCTGCAAAGCAACTTCTAAGGCATTCATTCCTTGTTTGGTTTTCGCTGAGAGCGAAATAATCGAAGATATATTTGAAAGATGAGATGGACCCAAATCAGCTTTGTTTCCCACAATAATCCGTTTTTTTTCTTGAGTTAATGTTAGTAATAATTCATCTTCCTTAGAAAGTTCGCGACTTTGATCCAAGACCAATATCACCAAGTCGGCTTGTTCGAGAGCTTTTTTTGTTTTATCGATACCGATTTTTTCAACAATATCTTCGGTTTCTCTGACACCTGCGGTATCGATTAAGCGTAATAATAGTCCACCTAATCGTAGTTCACCTTCGACTAAATCTCGAGTGGTACCAGAAATATCCGTGACGATTGCTTTGTCTTCGTTAAGTAGTGTATTAAGTAGACTGGATTTTCCGACGTTTGGTTTCCCAACAATGACCGTTTTTATTCCATCACGTATGACTTTTCCGGAGTCAGCTTTCTCTAAAATAGTTTGGATGGATTGGATCAACTGCTTAATTTTAGGAATGATGAGTTCGTTGGTCATAGTAACCACATCATCATATTCTGGATAATCAATGTTGACTTCGATGATAGCAATGATATCCAATAGTTCGGTTTGTAAAGATTCCATCCGTTTTCGGACATCTCCGGACAAAGAAGAGGTTGCTAATTGAAGTTGAAGTCTTGTTTTTGCATTGATCATATCCATAATGCTTTCAGCCTGAGTCAAGTCAATCCGACCGTTTAAATAGGCTCTTCTGGTAAATTCTCCAGGTTCTGCTAAGCGAGCTCCTTTCGAAATCAATGCTTCTAACACCAAGGAAGCAATATAGGACCCCCCATGGACACTGATTTCAACAACGTTTTCGGTGGTGAAAGAACGAGGAGCTTTAAAAACAGTAACCACCACTTCATCGATGATGGCATCCTGAAAGACAATGTGGCCATAGTGAACGGTATGAGTCAAAACAGTGGTAAGGTCTTTTCCTTTAAATATAGAAGATACCATCTCGAAAGCTTCGATTCCCGAAACACGTATTACATTAATTGCACTGTATCCGATGGCTGTACTCACACCGACGATGGTATCAAAAATCATATTATCACCCAACATTATTTTAACACATTACGAGGAAATGTTGTATAATACATTCGGGTGATAACAGATGAAGAACCAACGAAAACCACTGAAGTATTATCTTTTGATGTATGTGTTAATTATGCTATTCACAGGCGGGTATACCGTATTTATGCTTATTCGTGGGACACTAGAGGTTAGTGACTTATGGTTAATGCTGACAATGCCGGTATTATTTGTCTTCTTTTTATTCTTGTTTGATACATTACGAGCCAAAATTTTTTCTAAAAAGCCAAAAGTTGATTTACAAAAAGAGTTCCTAATGAAAGTTAGTGAGCAACTTCGGGCCACCAATGAGTTCGGCATAGAAGATTATCGAAAGCTTCAGCTGAATCAACGTTTTCAAGATTCACTACGAATTGCTTATACCATCGCTTCTCAAGGAGAAACAGAGGATAAGAATCTTTCTCGCTTGGAAAAAAAGTTCGACAAACGGACCATTGAAGGAAAAGCAATGCACATTGTCGCTCGGTTTGTAAAAGAATTACGTAACTAATCGCGAACTTACAACTATTACTAGGTGGTTTTTTGTATAATAGATACAAAGGGAGGGGATGTCTTTGCAACGCATTCAAGGATTAACCATTCATCCAGGATTTGCTTATGGTCCGGTGAAGCAGCTTGTCGAACGTACCAACGTTGCGTATTTGGCAATCCACTCCAATCAACTTGAAGTATTAAAGCGAGCATTATCTGTTAGTCAGCAACAAATTCTAAAAGAAATAGAACAACTAAAGAACCGATATCCAGAATCGGTATTGACCATTTTTGAATCGCATCTATTGATGGTATCAGATCCCTTTTTAGTAGATAGAGCCATTGCATATATTCAACAAGGCAATAATGCATATGTTGCTTATCAAATGGCCGCAAAAGAA
Organism: bacterium; assembly: GCA_030684695.1. Lineage (GTDB taxonomy): Bacteria > Bacillota_I > Bacilli_A > Izemoplasmatales > Hujiaoplasmataceae > JAUXXX01. The sequence continues at coordinate 5,654 of JAUXXX010000020.1, read as the reverse complement.
GTGATTTTATTGTTTGAGCAATTGGATAATTCTTACATTAGAAACCGAGTAGTGGATATTGAAGATATCACAGATCGGGTGTTGTCTGCGATTGTGGATTCGGAATATGCCTATGAATTGGCATTTAGCGAACCACATATTGTGCTAATGAATAAACTGAAACCAAGCATCATTGCTCAAGCCAATCGCGCCCAAGTGATTGGGGTGATTGCCAAAGAAGGAACCCTGGATCAACATGCGGCTACGTTACTTCACAACTTTGACATCCCATGTGTAGTGGTTGGAAGAGCTTTTGATAAAATAAAAAGCACAGATTATATATTTATTAATAAACAGGATAGTTCCATTTATATCAACCCTGAAATATCCTTTGTAGAAGAAGTCTTAACGCCAGGAGGTGCTACCAATGAGTTATAAAGCGTTATATCGAACGTACCGTCCCATTGATTTTCATGAAGTAAGTGGGCAAATCCATATTACAACGACCTTACAAAACGCATTAAAATCCGGTAAAGTGGCACACGCGTATTTGTTTAGCGGTCCTCGCGGAACTGGAAAAACATCAATTGCTAAAATTATGGCTAAAACGGTTAACTGTGAAAAAGCACCCATTGATAATCCATGTAATGAATGCCCTAGCTGCATTGGTATTCAAAATGGAATGAACAGCGATGTCATTGAAATCGATGCTGCTAGTAACAACGGAGTTGATGAAATCCGTGAAATTCGTGATAAAGTAAAATACTTACCCGGTTATGGAAAATTCAAAGTATACATCATTGATGAAGTACATATGCTTTCTACAGGAGCATTTAACGCATTATTGAAAACATTGGAAGAACCACCCTCTCATGTCATCTTTATTCTTTGTACAACCGAACCCCATAAAATACCACTAACGATACATTCTCGGTGTCAACGATTTGACTTCAAAGCTATTTCCACAGAAGACATTGTCGAAAAACTTCTTGAGATTACACAAAAAGAACAAATCCAGGCAGAGGAAGAAGCTCTTCGTCAAATCGCACTTTTCGCCGAAGGGGGAATGCGCGATGCTCTTAGTTTGTTAGACCAAGCCTTGTCCTTTAGCCCGACTCATATTCGTACCGATGATGTATTACAAATATCGGGAGGAATTTCTTACCATAAACAACAAAGCATTGCCATTGCCATTCGTCAAATGGATGCAACCAAAGCAATGCAAATTTTAGAAGAGTTGTTGGTTTCAGGCAAAGAAGTTCCAAAGATTATTCAAAACTTGATTGCATTCTATCGTGACATATTAATATTTAAAAACATCGGTTATACCGAAGACATGTCTAAATTATTGAAAAGTGACGAGTTTGAACGGTTAGCAAAAGCACATAGCAATAAGCGTTTGTTTTTTTACATCGATGTGTTAAGCAAAGCAGTCAATGAAATGAAGTGGAGTACCAATCCTCGGTTACATCTTGAATTAGCTTTAATGAAAATGACCGATGATGAACCTGCGAGTGAGTCCAAACTACTAGCGGAACTTGCAAGACTGGAAGAACGAATCGAAGAACTTGAAAAACGCGCTACTACTTCACATTCGAAAATAGAGTTACAACCAGAACAAACCAAGCCTGATGTAACCTTACTACAAACAGAAAGTAAGCAAATTGCACCCCAAATTGATGCTGTTCAACCGGTAGTAGAACCTGTAGTTTCTGCTATTAGCCATTCCGAAGCTCAGGAAGAAACACTAAGTGGTTCTTTGTTTGATGATTCGATCATGGATCATATTCAAGTTGATTCGCCAATTGAAATGTCCCAAAACATCTCAAATACATATCCCATTGAGTTTATTGAAGAAGTATTAAACAACGGAAACCGGCAAGATAAAATGTATTTACAAAACAGTTGGGATTCGATCTTAAAGCACAATAACCAATCCGACGTTCAAACAACAGCTCAAATGATGTCTGGGGGAACAGTGGTAGCAAGTTGCGAAGATAAGATCATCGTGACCTTTTCTTCCGCAGGGATTTGCAATCGCTTGATGCGTCCACATACACGTGCACTGGCGCGTACCGTATTAAAGAATACATTTCGTAGAGACATCGATGTGATGTTCTTGCCAGAAGGAGTATTCCAAGTATCCTCGGATGAGTTTATGGAGAAGTACCGAAAAAAAGCGCCCAGACCGATTCGATTAACACCAATTACTAACAGTGATTTACGAGATGTATCTAGCGAGATCGATGATACTCCGATTCAAAAAGAACAAAAAATTGTCTCAGAAGCAGTTCGCTTGTTTGGCGATATTGTTTCTGTCAAAAAATAAAAGTGAGGTGTTGAGTTGTGATCAATCCACAAATGATGAAAAAACTTCAAAAAATGCAAGAAGATATGAAACGAGTTCAAGCCGAAATCAATCAATCCACCTTCTATGGTCAAGCCGGAGGTTCGATTATTAAAGTCAGTGTCAAAGGCACAAAAGAAGTCTTAGCAGTTCAAATTAAGAGAGATGAAATTGATCTAAACGATATCGATATGTTACAAGACCTCATTGTCGTTGCAGTCAATGATGCACTTCGAAAAGTAGATAAAGAAATCGAAGAAAGTATTGGATCCATTACGCATGGCATGAATATGCCGGGGATGTTTTAATGGAGTATCCCAAAGCGCTTGAGGATTTAATCCAAGCGTTTCAACATTATCCTGGTGTTGGACGAAAAACTGCAGAACGTTATGCACTGTTTACGGTGAATCAACTCGATGATACAATGGTATCTAATTTTTCTGATGCTTTATTGCAATTAAAAAAAGCGATTCATCCTTGTTCGATTTGTGGACATCTCACAGATGTGGATCCTTGCGTTATTTGCTCGGACCCAAAAAGAGATCAAACCAAAATTATAGTACTAGAATCGGCTAAAGATGTTTTTTCAATTGAAAAGTCAGGAAATTACAAAGGGCTTTATCATGTATTGAATGGGGTCATTTCTCCTGTCAATGGGGTAGGTCCAGAAGACATCAACTTCACATCGCTTGTGAAACGTGTTCACGACGATGTAGTGAAAGAAGTTATTTTAGCAACCAGCGCCACTCAAGAAGGAGAAGCCACCGCATTGTATGTGAATCGGGTGTTAAAATCCACAGATTTGATTGTTTCTCGCATTGCTTATGGAGTTCCTGTTGGAGCGAATTTAGAGTATGCAGATGAAGTTACCCTTACAAAAGCAATTGAAAATCGTCGAGTTTATTAAAATATCCCAAATATACGCCTTGAGTTTCCCAATAATATGATATAATTATGATACAAAGATTCATAGTTTTATATAGGGGTGAGTACGTTGTTAAATTTGATTGGTCGCTTTGGTTCCATTATAGAAACAGTAGAAGGATTTTTAGCTCCTTACATCACGCAAGGAATTGACATGTTAGAAGCATTACCAGTATGGATTCAAGGAGTAGCCATTCTTGCTTTAGCATTATTCGCTATGGTAGGTTTATTTACTTTCTTGAAAAAGTTTATCAAACTCTTCATTGTCTTAGCGATTCTAGGTGGAATCGGATATTATCTTTACACCCAAACAGATATCATTCAAAACTTACTTGATGGAATTGCTCCGGCTGGATTTATCCACCTCGGAAAAGGGTTCCCCTTCTAAAAGGGTAAAACTCTTTTTTTTTCCCTGTTTTTCGGATGAATTCATCCGCTGATTCCTCGCGTGCGCATGCGTGCGAAAAAGCAATTAAAATACATGTAACGGTTTACGAAGTTCTTACTTGATATAATTTGAAATTTACTCTGTTTTGAAGTATAATAGATTCGATGATTTCACTTCGAGGTGACCCACTATGTCAACCATGAACCAAACCATCTTTACCACTACAACAGGAACGAGAATCGTCTTTTTTTTGATATGAAAAATTAAAGTGCTTAGGGATACCCATAAGCACTTTTCCTTTTATTTCAAACGATTCAAACAATAAAAAAATTCTATGCATAGGAGTATGAAACAACATGGAAATTAGACTAGAACAACTAACCAAAATTTTTACAGACAAAACAGGAAAGGAAACAAGAGCGGTTGATAATCTATCCATTACCATTCCTTCAGGGAAGTTGGTTGGTTTATTAGGACCTTCTGGATGTGGGAAATCCACAACGCTTTACATGATTGCTGGGCTATTAAAACCATCAGGCGGTAAGATCTTTTTCGGAGACGATGATGTAACAAGATTAGCTCCAGAAAAAAGAGGAATTGGCTTGGTGTTCCAAAATTATGCGTTATATCCTCATATGACCGTTCGCCAAAACATTATGTTCCCTCTCGAAAACATCAATATCAAACGAGAAGAAGCATTAAAACTTGTGGATGAAATGGCAGCGTTGGTTGGGATTCAAGATCAACTTGATAAAAAACCAGCTCAACTATCTGGAGGTCAACAACAACGTGTAGCCATTGCTCGAGCACTGGTAAAAAAACCACGCGTGTTGTTACTTGATGAACCACTATCCAATCTTGATGCACGCTTACGTTTACAAACCAGAGAAGAAATCAAACGTATTCAACGGGAAACAGGGATTACAACGGTATTCGTAACCCATGACCAAGAAGAAGCAATGTCGATTTCAGATCAAATGGTTGTCTTGGAATATGGCTTGATGCAACAAATGGATCAACCACAAGAAATGTACAATCATCCAGATAATTTGTTTGTTGCGAAATTCTTAGGAAATCCACCGGTTAATATCCTTGATGGACGGATTGAAAAAGGAAATATTATTGTTGGTGAATCCATCGTTTTAGGAAAAACCAAAGGAAAAGATGGCAAATATGTAATTGGTATTCGTCCTGAAGATTTCCGTTTTGATCCAGAAGGCTTTGAAGTAGCTGCTGATGATGTAGAACATGTAGGACGGGATACATTGATCCGATTTACATTAGGCGATAAATCCGTTCGGGCATTGGTTGACTCGGATTCCGTTTATGGAAAAACAACCATTCGTCTCGCAGTAAAAACCTCAAAAGTTCACGTCTTTGATCCTGAAACAGGACTAGCGGTACTATGAAAAAAGTGAAAGAGCGGGTTTCCAGTTTTATTTGGAAAACGCGAAGCACCCTCCATTTTTCGTCGGTGCAAATATCCGAGTACTTAACCCGACATAAATTAGGATTTATTGTAAACTGGCCCCAATGGCTAAAAGCGATTTTCTATTTATTACCAGCAATGACCATGTTATTAATCTTTACGTTCTACCCGATTGTAAATTCCTTTATGATTTCTTTTTATACAGGATTTAACATTCAAGAAGGGAAGTTTGACGATTTTACTTTCTTAGGAAACTATGAGTATGTGTTACGTCAAGCAGACTTTGGGGCAGCGATTCAAAATACGGCAATTATTGTATTTATCTCGGTACCAATTACCATCTTATTAAGTTTATTGATTGCCGTTGCTTTAAGTTCCATCAAAGCTCTCAAAGGCTTTTATCAAACCATATTCTTCTTACCATATGTTACCAATACCATCGCGATTGGTTTAGTATTTGCTTTTATGTTTAGTGGAAACAAGTTCACCATCGTTGATTCTGTTGGACTTGGACTGGTAAACCAGATACTCACGTGGTTTGGCGCATCTCCGATTCCATGGATTGGGGCAGGAGCAACGTACTGGTC
>JAUXXX010000014.1 GCA_030684695.1 bacterium | reverse complement strand
GTCAAATGCGAGATATGATCTAGTTATTTCGATGTTAAGTCAGTTTAAAAGGGATAATATATGAACCTTATTGATTTCACCAAAAATTTTATTGAAGAAATTAGAAACGATTCGATTATTGAAAGAGATACACCCAGCAACATATTCCTCCAACAAATGTCCAATCGTCTTGAAGGGATGGGGTATATTTTTGATCCTACTATTTTACAATTTTATAAAGTAGGAACTAGTCGTCGTACAATGAAGTTTGATTTATATGCTTACGATGAATATGATAAGTCGTTGATTCTCCTTGCGAACGAGTTTAGTGATGACACTTCTTTGATTGGACTTTCCCAAAATGAAATAAATCTAATTGCATCTAAAATGTTAAACTACATTGAAGAAGTAAAAAATGGTACAATATTTACTTATATTGACCCTTCACAAGATGCTTACTTCCTTGCTACAGAAATTCGTGATAGACTTTCAATAGATTATCTTGTTTTGGACAACGATAAGACAATAGATAAATTCAAACTCTTTATTATTACAAATAAGAAGGTAAGTACACGCGTATCAAATCTAAAGCTTGAAAATTTCCTTAATAGACAAGTTGAATTAAATGTGTGGGATATTGAAAGACTTTATGACATAATCAGTTCTGGTAAGGATAAAGAACCGATTCAAATTGAACTAGAAAAATACAATAATAATATAGGTATTCCTTACCTTAAAGCAAATTTCGATTTAAACAAAGATTATGATGCATATCTTTGTATTCTACCAGGAAAACTACTTAGCGATATCTATTTTGAACATGGCTCTCGATTACTAGAAGGTAACGTTCGTGCATTTTTAAGCACAAGAGGAAAAGTCAACAAGGGAATTAGAAATACTATAATCAAAGAACCTGAAAAGTTTTTTACATATAATAACGGGATTGCTTGTACAGCAAAAGAGATCTATTTCTCTGATGATTTTGCACTAATTACTAGAATTGAAGATCTTCAAATAATTAATGGAGGACAAACTACTGCATCACTTACTTCTGCTTGGAAGAAAGAAAAAGCACCATTAGACAAAATATTCGTACCTATGAAATTGACTATTGTGAAATCTGATAATTATGATGATATGATCCAAAAAATATCTTTGTACGCGAATAGCCAAAACAAAGTGACAGATGCTGACTTATTCTCAAATCATCCTTTTCATAGAGAGTTTGAAAGAATGTCACTACGTTATCCAGCTCCTCCAAAAAGCGGTGAAACGAATAGCACTTATTGGTATTACGAAAGATCTCGTGGAAAGTACGAGCAATCTCAGTTTAAATTTACAAAAAAATCTGAAAAAATTGCTTTTGAAAGAAAGTATCCAAAACGTCAAGTTATCAAAAAAGAAGAACTTGGAAAATTTCTAATGGCAGCTTCGTTCCAAAGACCAGATTTAGTTTCTAAAGGTTCATCGAAGAATACAATTGAATTTGCGAATAGAATTGACCATCTTTGGAAGAAAGATAAAAATACCTTCAACGAATATTTTTACCAAATATCTATTTGTTACGCTATAATATACAAGGAAGTTGATCATATAGTAAGTCATGCAGAATGGTATCGAGTAGGTGGACCGAAACTAAATATTGTACCCTACACGGTATCAAAATTATTCTCATTAATTCCTTATGGAAAGTCAATAAATACAAATCGAATATGGAAAGAGCAAACTGTATATAAATCAATGGCCCAAGAGTTGGATAAAATTGCTCAAATTGCTTATGTATTCATCGAAAACTCAAGTGGAATATTGACAACAGAGTATGCGAAAAAAGAAGAAACATGGAAGAGCTTTAAAAGTATTTCTTATGATTTATCTACTGATTTTATAAACGATCTAATAGATTCTTACCTTATTGATTCAGAACTTAACAGTTCAAAAAAGGGGAAGATTTTAGACAAGAAAATTGAAATTGAAATTGAGGTTTTAAGACTTGCTAAAACAGAAAATGGTACATATTGGACCCGTCTTTTAAATGAAGGAAATAAACGCAGAATAATCTCAATTTCTGAAGACCAAGTTATACGAAAATATATATGTGAACTATCAAAAGAATCTCCAAAAACATTTCCATCTCCTGATCAGTTACGAATTGCTTGGGGTGTTAGGACAAGACTTGAAGAGAAAGGGGTACAAGTATAATGAGAGAAACCATAAACATGGTCGAGTTGTTTAGCGGAATTGGATCGCAAGCTAGAGCTTTGGAACGATTAAGCATCAAAAGAAACATGAAGTTAAACATTCTTAATACCTGTGAATGGGATATCCACTCTTTTATTGCTTATGACATAATTCACAATAATGACTACCATATAAATACTGATGTTTTATCATTAAATAGATCAGAACTTATAAGTAAAATTCGTCACTATAACCTCAGTAACGATGGAAAACATCCAATTAAAGAAAAAGTGCTAGATAAATATCCACTCGATTTACTTCAAAGAATATTGTCATCAATAAGAAACACTAGAAACCTTGTAAATGTCTCAGATGTTAAAGGGAAAGAGCTACCCAAAAACATTGACATCTTAACATATTCATTTCCGTGTCAAGATCTCTCTAATGTTGGTGCTTTTCATGGATATAATAGAGGCATCGATAGAGATACCGATTCTCGAAGTGGATTATTGTGGCAAGTTGAGAGAATACTTCAAGAACGAAAAGAAAGCAATCTAGATCTCCCTAGAGTTCTTCTACTTGAGAACGTCACAACTTTGGAAGCAAAGCGACACAAGAGTAATTTTGATGAGTGGCAAGAGGTTTTATCTAGTTTAGGATATTATAGTCATGTTTATAAGCTACAAGCGTCAAAATTTGGGATACCGCAAAACCGTAAAAGACTACTTATGATCAGTGTGTTAACAAACGAGAATAATCTTGATACAATTAAGAATTTTTTTGATAAAAACGACTTAGAGACAACATCAATAAAGATGATTCCGTTAACTAATTTTTTACATCTTGAAAATTGTGGCCGCTATTTCGAAGAATCTTTAAGATCGCAGCCAAACAACACTTCTTCAAGGCACACTATTTGGAATGAAAACCCGAAGATTCTTGATCAAGATGGAACATTAAGAAATCTTGTTCAGACTATTACAACTAAACAAGATAGACATCCAAACTCGGGAAACATATTTTTCGATTATTTAAACAATACTAAATCAAAATACAGATTTCTAACACCTAGAGAGTGTTTTCAACTCAT
>JAUXXX010000012.1 GCA_030684695.1 bacterium | reverse complement strand
TTTTGGCGCTACATCTATAACGAAGCGTTGGACGTTGACTTCAATGTTCGAAGAAGAGAAGTCAATTCTTGGAATGTTTCCAATCCTAGAAGCTTATGTTATTACTATTTTCCTGGAGATACCATTCGCATGAAGATTTATTCTCCGATTCCTCATTATTTACAATTACGAATTGAAGTTGTTCAAAAGACGTCGATTCCTAAATACGTTGCCATAAGAAAAAGTTATGGATTGCTCAATGATTCCCCTAGTGATTTTTATAGTCCTTTGTTTCATTCCCAAGGACATGGGGTATTGCCAGCAGAATTCAAACGGGTCAATTCGATTGATCAGTTTGGAAACGAAGGATATCATGCAAAAATGACGCAAGCAACGGTGAGTGAAGCATTGTGGCATGAAACCTACTTATATCGAAAAATCGAAGGTAAAGTAGTAAAAGTTCCGATGAACAAAGAACGTCAAGTATCGATGATTTGTCCCAGTGAAGAGGCCATTCAAGTGGTAACACTGATTGAATCCAAAGGATCTGAATCGATTACGATTCATCCAGGAAAGAGTCAAGTTCAATGAAGCACGTTCCTTGGAAAAATCTCTACAGCATCGGTCATTTTTATTCATTTGGTTCAAGTATCCCCATACATTCGAACCTAGTGTTTTCACCAGAGATTCAAGATTTAATAAATCGTTTTTTACATACGACTTTTGTATTTTCAAATGACGAAGAAGCATTGTCCATAAAGCACTCTATGGATCAACGAATCCTTCCAGATGGGTTTGTCTTAGATACGAGACAACGTAGTATAGAACTAAAGTATTCGACTCTTCGAGGATTACTTTATGGAATTGAATCGTTGAATGCACTAGTAAAAAAGACTTCTACAGGACATGAACTACCCATAGTTTTGATTGAAGATGAACCTGATTTTGAACGAAGAGGAATCATTGAAGGATATTATGGGACTCCTTGGACATTTGAAGAACGTCATGAGATGTTTGCATTTATGCATGAACATCGAATGAATGCGTACATGTACGCTCCCAAAATGGATCCATATCACCGTGATTTATGGCGCGTGTCTTACCCTCAAGAATTGCTAGATCAATTAAGTCAAATGGTTTCCAGGTCGAAGGAATATTTAATTGATATGTGGATGTGTATATCTCCAGCTCATCATGCACAAGATCATCATCCCATTGATTATGCATCCAAAGAGGATTTGTCCATTTTATTTCAAAAGATGACGCCCTTTATCGACATGGGGATTACCAAGTTTGGCTTGTTATATGATGACATTGATTTTGCTTTACAAGGGAAGTCACAAGAGTTATTTGGGACTCCTGGCAACGCACATGCCATGCTTGCCAATGAGTTTTTGGCTTTCTTACAAACAAAGATTGCTCATCCAGAACTGGTTATTTGCCCCACCGAATACCATGAAATTGGGTCCAGTCCTTATCGTGAAGATTTAAAAAATGGACTGAATCCCAATATAGCAATATTTTGGACCGGCGATAATGTCGTGGCTGAAGTGATTTCACAAGAAGATATCGTAAGAACCAAAGTAGCATTTGATAAGCCACTCTTTATTTGGGATAATTTCCCGGTGAGTGACTTTACCTATGGCGTACGTGAGTTTATCGCTCCCATTCAAAATCGTAGTGTAAGTTTGTACAAACATTCGAAAGGTTATTTCATCAATCCTTCGGTTCATTACCACTTATCCAAAGTAGGAATGATTTCCATGGCTTCGTTTGCTTGGAATGGAGGCTCTTATCAAAAAGAGGCTTCTTTCTTTCAAGCCCTTGACAACATCAATCCCAGTTTACGTCTTTTAGGACTTGATTTCTTTTACCATAATTATCCTTCTGCACTGGATCATTCCAAACAAGCAGTAGAACATTTGTGGGTAGAAGAATCCAAGTTTAAAGAAATCTTAGATTATTACGCTAACGTTGTAAAAGCAAGCAACCGATTATTAGAACTTCATAGTCCTTTCATCGAAGAACTCTCTCCTTGGTTAAAAAGAACCATTTGTGAAGCCTTTGTGGCTTCCTCGATTTTATCGACCAAAGCCACAAAACAAAACATCATCGAATTTTTACAAGACACCCATTTTGCAGGCAGTGAACTAATAGATTATTTGATTTTAAAAAACGACTATCTGAGTACAGAAGAATATAATAGACTCATTACTTCCAAACGTGGAAGAACCTGGTATCGAGTCTTTGAGGCGAAGCGATGGCAAAAATAGTATACATTCCTATGGATGAAAGACCTTGTAACCTGTTGTTTCCACAAGAGTTGTTTATTCAAGGCGACATTCAAATGATTACCCCTGATCATTCCATACTCCCTACAAAACGAAATCCTGCGAATGTGGAAAAACTGTTTCAATTTTTACTCGAATCCACCAAAGATGCTTATGGATTGGTGTTGTCCATTGACATGCTGTTATATGGCGGATTGGTGCCTTCTCGGATTCATGAAATTCCAAAAGAAGTCCTTTATGAACGCATCGAGTGGCTCAAACAATTAAAAGTTAACAATCCGTCACTAATCATTTATGCGTTCCAAGTCATCATGCGCTCCCCACAATACAATGGAGCGGATGAAGAACCTCTTTATTACAAAGAGTATGGTAGAAATATCTATTTACATGGGTATTACCAACATCGCCAACTTTTAGGTCTTGTTAACAAAGAAGACCTTGTCCATTGGGAAAAATTATCAACTCCAAAAGAACATTTGGATAATTTTATCCATCGTCGTCAAACCAATCTTGAAATGAATCTTGTTTCTTTACAACTTGTCAAAGAGAAACTAATTGATTTCATGATCATGTGTCAAGACGATGCCTCTGAATACGGCTTCCCCGCGATGGATCAAGCCGTGATTTCCAAAGCCATCAAAGAACAACACTTAATGCTTTCGGTGTATGCCTATTCAGGTGCGGATGAACTCGGTGTGATTATGGTTTCGCGCATGGTCAATCATGTGTATGGCAAAATGCCGAAGTTTTTTTTGAAGTATCCATCTCCGACAACCCCCATGGTCGTTCCTTGTTTGGAAGACCGTGCGCTTGATAATACCGTGAAATACCAAGTGTTAAGTGCAGGAGGAATGATTGTATCTTCTTTGCATGAAGCAGACATTGTCATGCTGGTATTAATGGGAGCGACGAAAATGTTTCCTCGCGTTGTGCTTCATGACCGAGAAGTCGATGTGATGATTAATTTAATTGAAGCCTTTGAATTTGCTAAATATGCCATTGCATTTAAACCAGTCATCGTCGCTGATTTGATTTACTTAAATGCAGGAAGCGTTGATGTCTTGAATTTGTTAAAAGAAAGCGGCATATTACTGAAAGTAGCGACCTATGCAGGCTGGAATACGGCTTCTAACGCTCTTGGGACAGCAATTGCGGGTGGAATTGCCTATTTGCTGTTTGGACCAACCAACGCCCACTATGCGTTCTTAATGAAGCGCTATGTCGAAGACATTGGTTACTGTGGAATCGTTCGTTCGAGTGTTACTGAAAAGTTAGAAGGAACAGAGTTTGACTATTTCCATGCCAAAGTTCAACGAGGAGTCGTCTCTTCCATGGTCAACCACGAGCTTGTTTCCTTTATTGATACTCACCTAGGAGAAATCAAACATTTATTTACCCTTCATGATGTCCATATGCCTTGGAAGCGGATGTTTGAAGTCGGATTTGACATACAGTGGATTGGAAATCGTACATGAAAAAATGGGTTATTGTATTCATAAGTATCTTAGGGCTATTTTCTGCGAGTGGACTACATGTTCAAGCGAGTTCACTTGCCTATACAGAACACTCCATCATTGAACAAGGGAGTCTAC
>JAUXXX010000007.1 GCA_030684695.1 bacterium | reverse complement strand
CTTGGGAAAGACTTCGTTTGATTAAATCAAAATGCAAGAACACCAAATTACAAATGTTGTTTCGTGGCCAAAACATTTTAGGGTATCGACATTATTCAGATGATGTCGTCGATAAATTCGTCGAATTATCTTTAAAGAATGGCATCGATATCATACGTGTGTTTGACGCTTTAAACGATATACGGAACTTAAAAGCAACAGTGGATGCCACTAGAAAGCATGGAGGACACTGCCAAATTGCATTAAGCTATACCACAAGCCCAGTACATACCATCGACTACTTTGTAGATTTAGCCTCACAAGTGGAACAAATGGGAGCGCACTCGATTTGTATCAAGGATATGGCAGGAGTATTATTACCCGATGCGGCGTTTGAGTTAATAACCAGGTTAAAAAAAGCGACCTCGTTGCCCATCGATTTACACAGCCATGCAACGGGTGGTTTAATGGAAATGACTTATTTACGAGCGATTGAAGCTGGTGTGGATATCATCGACACCGCGTTATCACCATTATCTGGTGGCACGTCCCAACCCGCCACTGAAAGTTTTCAATACGTCTTACAAGGCACCAAATATGATCCACACCTTCGTTTAGATATGCTTGACAAAGCAGCGGAAAAAATGACGATCATCAAAGACAAGTATTTGGCCAATGGACTCTTAAACCCCAAAGCATTAACCGTCAATCCATCCATCCTAAAATATCAAGTCCCTGGTGGAATGCTTTCTAATTTGATGAGCCAATTAAAAGAACAAAAAGCAATGCATCTTTATGAAGAAGTATTACAAGAAGTTCCACGCGTTAGAAAGGATTTGGGATATCCTCCTTTGGTTACTCCTTTGTCTCAAATGGTAGGAACTCAAGCGGTGATGAATGTTTTAAGTGGACAACGATACTCGAGTGTTCCCAAAGAAATTAAAGAATACTTGCATGGTGCGTATGGAAAATCGCCTGCCCCTGTTGATGAAGCCATCCGTTATCAAATCATGGGCAATGATGTGTTAATTACTCATCGTCCAGCGGATGATTTAGCTCCAGAATTTTTGGGACTGAAAGAAAAGTATCAAGATTTAGCTCGAAGTGATGAAGATGTCTTATCGTTGGCACTTTTTGAAAATGTCGCAGTCAAATTTTTAACAGAAAAATACAAACCAACCCCAAAAGTCCAAACGCATTCTTTTGAAGTCTTTATCGGAGGTAGATAACATGTTCCTAGACATTACCTTTTTAGAAAGTATCGAGGTTTCCTTAATCAGTGTTGTGATCGTTTTTTCCATATTATACCTATTAACTGTCATTGTGTCGTTTGTCTCCAAGCAGCTAAAAGAAAAGATAATCCCCCTATCAAATCCATTGCCCATCCCATTTTCAATCGAAGATATCAAAGATGAAGATATGATGGTCGCAGCATTAGTTGCATCGATTGATTACCAAAATGAAACGAAAGGCGATGTCGTTGTTACATCGATTAAGGAGCTTAATAGATGAAAATTTATAACATCAAAGTCAACGGAAAAGAATACATTGTGGAAGTTGAGTCTGTACAAGAATCCAAAAAAATAGAAGTCATTGAAAAATCACCTGTTGAAACACCTGCTTTACCAACTTCAGGCCATATCGTAAAATCCCCCATGCAAGGACAAATCATCAAAGTATTGGTCAAAGTGGGTAGTGTTGTTAAAAAAGGAACCATTCTTTGTGTGCTTGAGGCCATGAAACTAGAAAATGAAATTGTCTCCCCAATTGATGGAGTCATCAAGAGTCTCAAGGTATCTGCCAATACCGTTGTTGAAAATAATCAAGAACTGTTCGTGATTGGATAAATTCATGATTGATTTCTTAGTCGAGTTTTTTCAAAACTCTGGAATTGCGGGATTTTTTGAAGACGGTGGTTGGCAATCGGTATTGATGATTTTGATTTCTTTATTTATGCTTTATTTGGCAATTTTCAAGAAGTTTGAACCTTACTTGCTAATTCCTATTGGGTTTGCGATGCTTTTAGTAAATCTACCATATTCAAAAATGTTTGTGGTAACTACTCATCCCGTCAGTGGAGAGATTTCTTATAGTGGATTACTTGGATACTTATACTATGGCATCAAGTGGGGCATTTATCCTTCTTTAATCTTTCTAGGAATTGGAGCGACCACAGATTTTGGTCCATTGATTGCATATCCCAAAAGCATGCTCTTAGGTGCCGCTGCACAAGTGGGCATCTTTGTAACATTTGTGGGTGCGATTCTTCTTGGATTTAGTGGTGCTCAAGCAGCATCTATTGGCATCATTGGAGGTGCTGATGGTCCTACTGCGATTTTACTTACCTCTCAGTTAGCTCCTGAATTATTAGGTCCGATTTCACTGGCAGCTTATTCGTATATGGCTTTGGTTCCGTTTATTCAGCCACCTATTATAAAACTATTAACCACAAAAAAAGAACGTAGTATTAAAATGGCTCAACTACGTGACGTTTCAAAAAAAGAAAAAATTATGTTTCCGATTATTGTAACCGTGGTATGTGTGCTCTTGATTCCTTCTTCTGCTCCTTTGATTGGGATGTTGATGTTGGGGAATCTGATAAAAGAGTCCGGTGTTGTTCCAAATTTAGTGAGTACTGCTGGCAACTCGTTGCTTTATATTGTAACTATTTTATTAGGACTTTCTGTTGGTGCTACAGCATCTGCTTCAACGTTCTTACAACTTCAAACCATCCAAATCATTGGTTTAGGTCTGTTTGCCTTTGCGATTGCGACCGCATCAGGTGTATTAGGTGGAAAACTGATGTCAAAGCTTACCAAAGGGATGGTCAATCCGATGATTGGCGCAGCGGGTGTCAGTGCAGTTCCTATGGCGGCACGCGTCGTTCAACAAGTAGGAGCAAAAGAAGATCCTTCCAACTTCTTATTGATGCATGCAATGGGTCCTAATGTTGCTGGAGTTATTGGTAGTGCGATTGCGGCTGGATTGTTACTTACGTTCTTTGGTTAAATCATGAACCATACACATTTCGAGTCGATTGATTCGACCAATGATTATTTGAAAAATAATTATCTAACTCTTCCCCATTTGACAATCATTTCCGCCAAGCACCAAATTAGTGGAAAAGGACGTTATGCCAGACGTTGGATGGATGATGGCACCCAAGCGTTGTTTTCCATCTTACTAAAAGAAAAAATTCACAAAGATATGCTCGAGCAACTTCCGTTTGTAGTTGCTAAGTCCCTTCACCAACAACTATATCCACTACTTCCCTTTCTTTCAATAAAATGGCCCAATGATTTAGTCCATCAGGATAAAAAATTGGCAGGTGTATTGGTCGAGAGCATATTTTCTGGTAATCAACTACAGGCGATTGTCATTGGGATTGGACTCAATGTGAATACTGTGAATTTCCCAAGTGAACTTCAAGCTATTGCGACTTCAT
>JAUXXX010000002.1 GCA_030684695.1 bacterium | reverse complement strand
CTCATTGTTTTTACACGGCTTCACTAAAAGGTACAAAAGGAGTTCGTGTTGGCTACGATACTCCACCTACTGACATTTCTGAATTGATGAGTACTTATCTAGAAACCTATTATGCGAATACAACCTATGAAATTTCAATTCCAGCTTTACGTGATCCTTCCTTAGCACCTCAAGGGAAAACAGCGTTAATTGTATCTGCCTTGATGGATTTCTCTCTTGTGAAGCAACTAGACGATGCTGGACAATATCAACGATTAAAAGAGGTTACTCAAGAAGCGATGACAAAAATTTTGGAAGGAATCATTCCGAATTTTCGAAAAAGTATAGAACATACGATGCTATCTACTCCAAAAACCATCCAGTCATACACATCGAATTTTGAAGGTGCGATTACCGGTTGGGCCTTTGGGACCAATTCGATGCCATCTGTAACGGGATTCAAAAATATACTTAAAACGGTTCAAACCCCCATACACTCCATTTTACAAGCAGGGCAATGGTCGTTTTCTCCTTCTGGGTTACCCATCAGCATTTTAACAGGACGTGTCGCTGCAGATAAAGCCATTAAAAAAACAAAATAAACAGATTCGAGGATCCTATGAACGTCATTGATTGGTTAGTCTCTTTAGACCCCGCAATTGCATCTATGACAAGACGTGATTTACTTGAAGAAAGTGAAATTAGGAATGAATGGAATCAATCACTCGCTGAAAAGCCAGGGATTGTTTCTCGAATACTCTCCTGTGTTGATTCAACAACAAAAATGTGGGGTGGGGGCATCTACTCTCCTAAGTATAAATCTACTCATTATACGTTGATGGATTTAACATTTTTAGGAATTGACCCTACGGATGTACACTATCAAGAAGGTATCCATTTGGTATCAAACGCGATGTGGCCACCTTTGGGACTTGTACGCAAAAATCACTATCAGGACATGTGCGTAAGTGCCATGATGTTAGGAATGCTCGCATATGGGCATAGTTTGAGTCCCAAAGTAAACGAACTGGTAGATTATCTGATAAAAGGACAAATGGCAGATGGTGGTTTTAATTGCTTATGGCAAAAAGTACCACGTCCTAACAGTAGTTCTTTGCATACCACTTTATCTGTACTTGAAGCCATCGACAAATACATTCGTTGCGGTTATCTTTATCGCATGAATGAAGTATTTGCACTAATACAACCGGCAGTGGAGTTTGTTTTGACAAAACGGATGTTTCGTTCTGTTCGAACGGGAAATATCATTCATCCAGATATGCTTGCTTGGCGTTTTCCATCAGGCTGGAAGTATTCCATTATTCGCTGCTTGGATTGCTTTCAATCACTCGATATTCCCTATGACTCCCGTATGGAAGAAGCCATTCATTATTTGGTAGAACACGCAGATGAGTATGGGCGATTGCCTGCAATCGCACCACATCCTGGACAATATCATTTTCGATACGAATCAACGAAAGGTCCTTCTGCATTTAATACCCTACGTCTTTGTCGAATCGTTAAAAAATACCGGCCAAACGTATGGAATCATTGGATATCGAAAGGAATAAAACAGTGAAGAAATTACTCATTGACTCTCAAAATCATCTACGAATCTTACAGTTTACCGACTTACATTTATGTCATCGTGATACAGAAGATATCACCTTTACTTTGATTAGTGATCTAGTAAAAGAAACCACTCCCAACTTAGTTGTATTGACAGGGGATTTAGCAATGTCAAAAGATAGCCCCTCGATGTATGAGGCACTATCTATACACATGAATTCGCTGCACATCCCATGGACCTTTGTATTTGGCAATCATGATACGGAACATGGAGTATCGCATCAACAATTGGTGAACGCTCTTGAAATGAGTGAATATTGCTTGTTTGAACAAGGAGAAAGCTTTGTTGATGGGTGTGGAAATCATTTGATTGAGGTGCACAATGATGCCCAACCAGTTGCACAGGTGATTTTGCTAGACTCTCATGTGGATGATTTTTATCTCATCAATGAAGAACGTAAGTGGGGATATGGAACGATTCTTCCTTCTCAGGTGAAATGGGTAGAATCCATCATCAAGGATGAATCTGGCCAGTTCAAGCAAGTTCCTTCCATTGTTTTCTTTCATATTCCATCACCTGAGTTCGATGCGGGAAAGCATACCCATTTCATTGATGGCGTCAAAAGGGAAAGCAATTGTTATCCCCCTAAAGAGCATGGGTTGTTTTCATTACTTGCAAAATCAAAGACTTGCAAAGGGATTTTTGTTGGACATGATCACTACAATGACTATTCCATGATAAAAGAGGGAATGTTGCTTGCCTATGGAAGAGTGAGTGGACAATACGATTATGGCATGAGCCCGTTTCCTAAAGGAGCACGAGTGATTGACTTGTTTGGTCAAGAAGTGAAAAGCCATATTATTTTGTGGAATCCTCGATAAAACTCACACGGATATCATCAAATAAACCACAAACTTATGATAAAATAAGAGTGGTTTTCTTTTTGGAGTGATCATATGAAACAAACTATCGTTTATACCATTCAGGATTTACAAGACCCTCAGATAAAACAACACCTCCACGATACGATTCATCGCGGAGGTTTGGTCGTTTTTCCGACGGAAACGGTCTATGGAATTGGTGGAAACGCTCTTGATAAATTAGCATCAAAACGGATTTATGAAGTTAAAGGCAGACCCAGTGATAACCCCTTAATTGTCCACATTGGATCGATAGATGAATTACCTAAGTATGTACTTCAGATTCCACTTGTTTCGTTAAAATTAATGGAATCTTTTTGGCCTGGACCACTGACGATGATTTTTGAAAAAAATGATGTAGTTCCATTGGAAACAACAGGTGGATTATCCACCATCGCTATCCGCTATCCAAGCAGTCCTGTAGCCCTTGATTTTATTCGTATTGCAAAAGTACCCATCGCCGCTCCATCGGCTAATATTTCGGGCAAACCATCCTCTACAGAGTTTAAGCACGTATTTCAAGACTTAAATGGCTTAGTTGATGTCATGATTGATGGCGGTCCATCCACCATTGGGCTTGAATCTACAGTGTTAGATGTTACTACACCCATACCTACCGTTTTACGTCCGGGCTCGGTCACCAAAGAAATGATTGAAACATGCTTAGGCACTTTTGTTCAAGATGCATCTGAACAAAGTTCCATCGATGCCCCTAAATCACCTGGAATGAAATATACCCACTATAAGCCAAGTGGCAATGTAATGATTTTATATGGAAATCGTCAAGCAGTGCAAGCACATGTTCAAGCGTATATGAAAGATAATCCTTTGATCAAAACCGCACTGATATGTGCAACCGACGATGAATCCTTTTACAAAGACATGTTATTGCGTCCACTGGGGTATCGGAATCAACCTAGTCAAATTGCAAAACAAGTATTCTCAGCATTACGAGAGATGGATGAGTGGAATGTACAAATGATATTCATACATGCATTCTCTACAGAAGACATTGGTTTCGCCATCATGAATCGCTTATTAAAAGCAGCTGGATACCATATCATGCATTTATAATAAAAAACATTTATGTGTTAAAAATTATTGTATATTTATTTATTTTTTGTATAATGATAATTAGTTTCATTTATGATAGAGATTTACGGATGATCCGTTTATCATACATTTTATAAGGAGTGTGTTTGCTTATGCCAGAGTTTTTACAAGTTTTTTTCACGATCCTGATTGTTGTTTTAGTTATCGGAACCTTCTTATTTTTAGTGTCTTATGTAAAAGTCAAACCAGACCGTGCCTATATCATCACTGGTCCTCGGAAGTCTCGAGTAGTAACAGGTAAAGCCACTTTGAGAATTCCATTTCTTGAGCGTATTGATATTGTACCGCTTGATTTGATTCAAGTGGATATCAAGACAGTGTCTGCTGTTCCGACCAACGAATTTATCAATATATTCGTTGATGGAGTCGCAAACATTAAAATCAAATCCGAGCCAACTTCAATAAAGCTTGCGGGCGAAATCTTCCTATCAAGAAAACTAGATGATGTGAAGCAAATTGCTAGAGAAGTTTTGGAAGGAAACATGCGCGAAATCATCGGACAAATGAAATTAAAAGAGTTGGTGCAAAATCGCGATAAGTTCGCAGAACAAGTTCGTAACTCTGCTATGCAAGACATGCAAAAAATGGGTCTTGAAATCATCAATATTACCATTCAAAATTTCTCGGATAAAAACGGAGTGATTGAAGATCTTGGGGTTGATAACGTAACCCAAATTCGAAAAGATGCTTCCATTGCTCGCGCAAATTCCGAAAAAGAAGTTCAAATCGCTACTGCACAAGCTAAGGAGTTAGCAAATGCATCGAGAATTGAAGCAGAACTAAAAATAGAAGTTCAAAATACAGAGTTGGCTCTGAAAAAAGCATCCTTAAAAGAAAAGGCGGATATTGCCAATGCTCAAGCAGACGTTGCATATAGCATTCGTCTAGCAGAAGAAAACAAACGTGTAAACATTGCGCAACAAGACGCTGAAATTGCCAAACGAGACAAGGAAATTGAACTTCGTACCAAAGAAGTGCAAGTTGAGGAACGGACATTAGAAGCAAAGATTAAGAAAGTGGCAGATGCGGAAAAATACGCTCTTCAACAACGAGCAGAAGCTGATCTATTCGTTCGTACCAAAGAAGCAGACGCAAAACTTGCCGAAGAACAACGTCGTGCAGAATCGATAAAAGTCGCTGCCGATGCCGACCGTTTTGCTCAAGAGCAACGAGCTATTGGAATTCAAAAAGTCGGATTTGCGGAAGCAGAAGCCATTGAGAAAAAAGCGGAAGCCATGAAAAGAATGGGAGAAGCTTCTGTTCTCGAGTTAATCTTAAATTCAAATGTATTACCAAACATCGTTCAAGCAGCTGCCGCGCCACTTGCACAAACTGAAAAGATTGTGATGTATGGCGATGGAAACTCTACAAAACTGATTTCTGATGTCATGATGACATCTTCTAAAGTTCTTGAAGCCGTGAAAGAAAGTACCGGTCTTGATTTAGGAAGCTTGTTGGCTGGGTTTACTGGAAGCCAACTGATGAAAAAAGAAGCGAAAGAAGATAAATAGTTTGCGTAATTTCCAGACTATGTAGGGGGATCTATGAAACAGGTTTATTTAAAGCAAAAGATATTTACATTAGTGGACCGCTATTCCGTTTTTGATGAGTTTCAAAATGAGTTGTATACGGTCGAAGGAAAATTCTTTTCGATTCCCAAACGTCATGAAATTTATGACGCAAAGACATCAACATTGCTATATACATTACGTCGAGTATTTTTTAGTTTCTTGCCAACATTTGATTTGTTCGATGCGCAAGGAAATCCAATTGCCCACATCAAGAAACGTTTTACTTTCTTACATCACCGCATTGACATCGAATCATCTTTAGGAGATTACACCATTGATGGTGATTTGTTTGGCCATGACTTTATCCTTTATAAAAGTGGAAAAACAGTTGCGGAATGTCATAAAAAGTGGTTGTCTTGGGGTGATACCTATCAAATCACCGTTCACGAAGAAGAACATCTTAGTTTGTACGTTGCTCTTATTCTTGCCATTGACCAAGCAATACACGAAAACAAGGGGTCAAGTGGAGCCCATCATCATTAATCATCAAACGGACGGCATCGTCCGTTTTCTTTTATTACTTTATTACGAAGATTGTTTCGAAAACGCTACATTTCACATATAATAGAACTATTCTATCTCAAGGAGAAAAATACATGAAGCCACATTCGCTATCTCGTAAACTTGCTTTTGCATCCGCTGACATCTTTGGCGGTGGATCGTTTAACATTGTCAACTTTTTGTACGCACCTTTTTTAGCACTAATTGTCGGGATTGATCCATTTGGGATTGCGTTTGTTACGTTATTTGCAAGGGTGTGGGATGCATTTACCGATCCGTTAATGGGATACATATCCGATCGCACCACTTCTAGATTTGGAAAGAGAAGAATCTATTTGATTATCGCTAGTCCGCTGGTGTTGGTTTCCATGTATTTGTTGTTTTTCCCTTATGCATTTAGCACCTTGTTTTTAAATACAGTAGCTGTTTTGCTTTCTTATATCATCTTTACTACTGTACAGACTTCAATTATGATTCCGTATTATTCGCTTTCAAGTGAAGTGTCATCGGACTACCAACAACGTGCAAGTTACAACTCCTTTCGCTTAGGATTTAGTATTTTTGCTTCGATTATTTGTGTGGCTGTTCCTGGTATCATGGTCAAGATGTTCGAAACAGAAGCCATCGGATATCAAGTGATGTCCTTAACATTTGGTGCCTTATTTGCCATTAGTGTCCTTGTGACGGGCCTTTTTGCCAGAGAAGAAATCATCACCCCACCACTCACACAAAAGTTTTCCTTGAAAGCACTAGCAAAGCCTTTATCCTTACGTCCATTTCGACAATACCTAGGTATGTTCCTCGTTTTACAAATGTCCATGGCGATTATGAGCGGATTGTTTTTCTTTTATGTCGAGTTCTACATTACTAAAAATCTCACTGCAAGTGGGGAGAAACCTATTGTTGGAATGATTGCGGCAGCGCTGATGTTTGGAATGCAAATCGTTGCACTACCGATTTATATCAAAATTATCAATCGCTTCGGCAAAATATTTGCATATCAGGTGGGAGCCATTCTTTGGATTATTATGGCACTGTTCATCTTTATTATCCCTGCGAATGCAAACCCGCTTTATGTCTATGGATTGGGTGCTTTGATGGGGCTTGGTATTTCAGGTCCAGGGTTGGTACCACATACGATGTATGGTGACATTGTGGACGCAGGTCAGTTAAAATTTAGAGAACGTTTGGACGGACAAATGTCTGGATTTACCAACTTCATTAATAAGATTGCTCAGGGAATTGGTATTGGACTCATGATGATGGTGTTGGGATTTGCCAAATTTATTTCCGTCGTTCCAGGAGGAGATCCTGTATTGGAACAACCAGATTCGGCAATGCTTGCGATTCGTATCATCATGGCACTAACTCCACTAGTATTTATGTCGATTGGTATTTATATTTCTACACGGTATAAAATTAATAAATCTACTCAAAAAGCCATCCAAGAATCCATTCAACACGATTTCTTAGGGGCTGAAGAATTGTTAGAACGTTTATAATATGAAGCGACCTAATCCAATTCTGTATTGGTTTCTTGGTTCTTTGTTACTGATATTTGCATTTTTTAAAGGGCAAAGAATCGTAAGACTTCATCGTATAAAAAGAGGTGCGATTGTTTTAAGCAATCACACATCCTTTTATGATTTTATTTATACTACCACAGCAACATTTCCTCATCGTGTGAACTATCTAGCGGTAGACAAAATGTTTTATGAACCAGTGGCAGGATTCTTTATGCGTCTAGCTAGAGCCATCCCCAAACCACTATTTGAAAGTGATCCATCTTCCATCAAGAAAGCATTTCAAGTATTGAATCACAAAGGAATTATTGGTATTTTTCCGGAAGGACAAATATCTGCCATTGGATCGACACTTCCGATTTCGAAAGCGATTGCTAAATTCATAAAAAAAGCCCAAGTAAATGTCTACATTGTTTTACATAAAGGAGCGTACTTTGTGAACCCTCCTTGGTCAAAAAAAACCTTTCGAGGACGTGTAGATTCTACGGTATCACTCCTTTTTTCTCCCTCTGATATCGAATCAAAATCCATTGATGAAATTCATCAAGCCATTCAAGAAGCTCTTAATTTTCAATCGGGTGAGTACGTCCGTAAAAATCAACTTCTCTACAAGGCCAATGACATTGCCAATTTAGAAAATGTGGTCTTCCAATGCCCAAAATGTTCCACTCATGGACTTATTTCTAGAGTCAATCACTTGTACTGCCCAACATGTGACAGTGCGTTTCATGGGTTTGTTCATGGGTTGTTAGGAAAATATCCACTAGAAGAAGTGTTTTTGAAACAAACTCAGTTGATTCGTAGACATATTGATGAATCTCCCAACTTCGAGATTTCTGCGAATGTAGCACTAGAAAGTTATCTTGATAAGCGGTTATGTGAAGTTGGAAAAGGGGTACTGACTTTAAACAGACAAACGTATCGTTATGTAGGTACCATGAATGGCGAACTGATTGATAAAGTCTTTTCAACAAAAGTCGTTCCAACGCTTCCATCCGACATCGGTAGAAACGTCCAAATTTACGAGAATAAAATCATATATCAGTTCCGATTTGATGAGATAAAATACATGCCTCAATATTTTGTCCATGCAGGAGAGTATATCTATCAACTTCAACAAATAAAAGGATAGTGTCTAATGAAAACCATTCATCTACATCAACAAGATCCTTATTGGAACTTGGCTTTAGAAGAATATATGCTAAAAGATGCTTTAATCGAAGAAGATCTCTTTTATGTATGGAAAAATTCTCCATGTATTGTCTTGGGACGAAACCAAAATCCATATCGAGAAGTTGCTCTTCTTGAAGCAAGTAAATCACATATTCCAGTGATTCGTAGAATTAGTGGTGGTGGATGTGTGTTTCATGACGAAGGGAACTTAAATTTTACGTTTGTGACCAACGATTATAAAGGCAAGATTAACCAGTATGAGCTCTTTTTAGAGTATGTGATTAAAACATTGAATTATATGGGTATTCAAGCAACATTTCATGGAAAAAGTGATATTTACATTGGAAATACCAAAATTTCTGGGAACGCACAAAGTTTCCATAAGAACCGATTGATTCATCATGGAACGCTTTTATTTCAGGCGGATTTAATGGGGTTGAATCGGTATCTTCATGGAAGTATTCCATCAACCGTTGGTCCGTTGGTTGAGTCCAATCGTTCCAAAGTGGGAAATATTGTGGATTATATCCCAGTAAAAATGACCATGGAAGAATTTGAAAAAGTATTTTTGGATGCGTTTCAAATGGCCAATCAATTGGTCCTTGAAGAGCGTAAACTCACTGCAATAGAGTTTGATAGTATTTCCTCATTGGCAGATAGTAAGTACCGTTCGTTTGAATGGAATTATGGCGAAACACCGCCATTTTCCAAACACATATTTGATGAAATGAATCAATTGATTGCTATCATGGATATCCATCAAGCCACTATAGAGCATGTGACTATGACCAGTCCAAACAGCTCACTCAATTTACAGTTTTTGGAGAATCAACGCTTTGAGATTGAAACCATAAAACGACTACTTGTCGAGTTTGGAATAGAAGATCCATCAAAGTGGTTAGAACGAATATTCCGATAAAAAAAGGCCCTCTCAAGAGTGCCTTTCCTTTTTTAGATATGAATGGGTTTATCAATTAACCCATGAGCAGCTTCTAGAATGATTTCACTTAATGTGGGATGCATATGTACGGAATGAGCAATGTCCTCGGCGGTCGCTTCGATGTTCATAGCTAACGTTAATTCAGGAATGATTTCTGTTGCGTTAGCAGCTATGATATGTGCACCGATGATTTCTTTGTACTTTGCATCAGCGATGAGTTTGATAAAACCATCACTTTCCCCATCGGCCAAGCTTTTTCCGTTTGCTCCTATGGGGAAACGACTGACAATAATATCTAGTCCTTGTTCACGAGCCTGTTTTTCTGTAAGTCCCAATGTAACTATTTCTGGAAATCCATAAATAGCAGATGGGATTTTAGAATAATCTAATAGGGTTTTCTTACCAGCGATGTGTTCGACTGCCACAATGGCTTCAGAAGAAGCGGTATGGGCAAGCATTGATTTTCCGTTGACATCGCCGATGGCGTAAATCGAAGGATTGGATGTTTGACAATACTCATTCACTTTGATTGCGCCTTTCTCTATGGCAATTTTTAAGGATTCAAGCCCTTGAGTGTTGGGACGCATGCCAAGAGAAGCAAGCAAGATGTCTCCTTGTACGGTTTCTAGCTTGTTATCGAACATGTAGGTCACCAAGTGGTCTTTGACTTCTCGAACTTCAGCATGAGTGATGATTTGGATTTTTTGGCGTTTCAAGATTTTCATATAGAGATCACGAACTTCATCGTCGATTCCAGCTAAAATGACAGGAAGTTTTTCGATTACAACGACTTCAACACCAAAGCTTGCATAAATGGTCGCAAATTCAATGCCAATGACCCCACCACCAATGATGACTACCTTGTTGGGACGTTGTTCAACATCAAGCATTTCTTTGGAGGTTTTTACAATCCCTTTTAGATATGCTTCTTGAAGACCAGGGATTTTTGGGACAATGGGTGATGCACCAAGCGCCAAAATAAGATGTTTGGTTTGCAGGATGGTTTCACCGACTTGTACTTTGGTAGGTTCTAAAAATACAGCAAGTCCTTGATAGATGTCCACGCCGTTTTTATCGAGGAGCATTTTGACTCCGCCTGTTAAGCGCTTTACAATTTTGTTTTTGCGAGCAAGAACTTTTGGAAAATCTACTTGAATAGTAGAAGAGTCGGATAAAATTCCATAGTCACTGCTGTGAAGGAGTGTTTGGTATACTTTTGCACTCTTTAACATTGCTTTGGTAGGAATACAGCCCCAGTTTAAACACACGCCACCAATTTCACCTTTTTCAATTAAGGCTACTTTGAAGCCTAGATGACGTGCTTTAATCGCAGCTACATAGCCACCTGGGCCTGCGCCTACGACAATAATATCATATTGTTTCATGGATTTCACATCCTAATTCATTAATAAGTTGAGCGGATTTTTGAGATATTCTTTAAACTTCATCGAGAAACGTCCAGCATCCGCTCCATCAATGACTCTGTGATCCACAGTCAAGGAGATGGGTAAGATGTCAGCTATCACAATTTCGCCATTTTTCACAATGGGTTTCTTCGTGATTTTGCCAATGCCTAGAATCGCTAATTCGGGATGCTTGATAATGGGTGCTCCCCACAAAGCGTCAAAGGCACCAAAATTGGTAATGGAAAAGGTTCCTTTTAATAAGTCATCGAGCACTAATTGACGATTGATGGCTTTGGTTTGTAGTTCTTCGACTTTTTTTGCTAAGGCGAAAATACTCAATCGATCTGCGTTTTTAATATTTGGAACAATTAATCCATCTGGAGTATCGACAGCGATGCCAATATTGATGTAGTCTTTATAGATAATCTCTTCTGAAACATCGTCAAAACTTGCATTAAATAGTGGAAAATCCTTCAGTGCTAATACCACTGCTTTAATGACAAACGGCATGTAAGTAAGTTTGATTTGTTGACTTTGTGCCAATGCTTTATTTTCTTGACGGAAATTGACTAAGTCGGTTACATCTAGTTCATCCATTAATGTCGTATGTGGAATGACTTGTTTGGAAATCGTCATTGATTTGACAATCGTCTTGCGAATGGTAGTTATTTTTTCACGTCGTCCTACTTCGTGAGATAAATCAACACGTTTGATGGGAGCTTGACTTGGAGCGCTTGTTTCCACCATTTTTGGAAGTGGAGCGACTGGAGGGACTTCACCAGTAACCGGAACTTTTTTCGCTTCAAACGCTTTGTAGACGTCTTCTTTCATAATGCGGCCTGCTTCGCCAGTACCTTTGATGGTGCGAATATCAAGATTAAGCTCACTAGCGAGTTTTCGAGCGACAGGAGATGCAATGATTCTGCGTTCGATTACTTTTTCAGCGGGAGCTTGTTCGATAGAAGAAGCAATAATTTCTTCACTGACCACTAATTCTCCAACAACACCAGCTTCTTCACTTTCTTGAACCGCTTTTTTAGCAGGGCCAAAAAATTCATTGACGTTTTCTTCATCAATGACAACAAGAGTTTCACCGACATGAATGGTTTCCCCAAGTTTTGCGCCAATACTCTTGAGTGTTCCAGAAACAGGGGATGGAATTTCGGCATTGACTTTGTCTGTTTCGATAATGACAAGAGTATCCCCTTCTTTTACAGCATCTCCCACTTTAAAATTCCATTTGAGGATTTTTCCTTCATGAATCCCTTCACCGATATCGGCGAATTTAAAATCATACATCGTTTATTCCTCCTTATGGTTGGAACGCCATGATTTTTTTAATTTCATGAGCGATTTGTTTTGGTTCGATTAGGAAGTGATGTTCTCCCTTAGGAAGTGGAACGGTAACATCAAATCCAGCCAAGCGAACTGGTGCGGCTTCTAAGTATAAGAACGCTTTCTCATTAATAATACTGATGATTTCAGCACCAGGTCCAAATGATTTATACGCTTCATGTACGATGAGTACACGTCCTGTTTTTTTCACAGATTCAATGATCGTATCGACATCCAGTGGAGCGATGGTACGTAAATCGATTACTTCTACGGATACAGAAGGAACGAGTGACACCGCTTTTTCTACCTCACGGACCAATGCACCCCAACAAATAACGGTGATGTCGGAACCTTCTTGAACGATCTTGGCTTTTCCAAGAGGAATCTTATAGAGCTCATCTGGAACTTCTTGCTTAAATGCACGATAGTTACGTTTGGGTTCCATAAAAATGACTGGATCGGGATCATCAATGGCAGAGGCAAGTAATCCTTTGGCATCGTAAGGTGTCGAAGGTATGACTAGTTTTAAACCAGGAATATGAGCAAACAACGTTTCAAGACTTTCCGAGTGATGTTCTAAGGCTTTTACGCCTCCGCCATATGGCATCCGAACGACAACCGGAAGATTGTATTTTCCACGAGAGCGGTTACGATAGCGAGCTAAGTGGGTAACGATTTGATTGTATGCAGGGAACATAAATCCAGAAAACTGGATTTCAACAACGGGTTTTAAGCCATTGGCTGCCATCCCGATAGCTCCACCAACGATTGCGGCTTCCGCAATCGGGGAGTCGAACACGCGTTCTTCTCCATATTTTTTTTGTAAACCTGCAGTTGCTCGGAAAACTCCGCCTTCAAACCCAACGTCTTCACCATATACAACGATTTTATCGTCTTTTTCCATCATTTGATCGAGCGTTTGGTTGATTGCTTCTAATAGATTTAATGTGGCCATCCTAGAGTCCCTCCGATTTTAGATATTTCTTGTAATCATTTAGTTGTTCTTGTAAGTGTTTTGGCATGGTTTCGTACGTATAACGGAAGATGTCTTCTAGTGGAACGAGTCCAGAATCTTCGACTTTTTTAAAGGTGTCGAGGACGTATTGTTTTTGTTCATCTTGAAGAGCAGCGTCTTGTTCTTCAGTGAGCAGACCCAACTCCATAATGTAATTTCTAAAACGAACAATCGGATCTTTTTTGACCCATAGTTCGACTTCTTCATCGCTTCGATACAATTTTGGATTGTCACTGGTGGTATGAGGCCCAATCCGGTATGTAACGGCTTCAATCAATGTAGGACCATCGCCTTTTCTTGCGCGTTCAATGGCTTCTTTGGTAACGGCATACATGGCTAATACGTCATTGCCATCGACTTGAATTCCAGGGATTCCATAAGCAATTGCTTTTTGAGCAAGGGTTTCAGCTTTGGTTGCTTTATGTCTTGGTGTAGAAATCGCCCATTGGTTGTTTTGGATGACAACGATCATCGGAGCATCTAGCACCGCTGCGAAGTTTAATCCTTCGTGAAACTCTCCATGACTGGTACCACCATCACCGATGTAGACAATCGATACTTCGTCTTTTTTTTGTACCTTCGCAGCGTAAGCAAGCCCAGCAGCGTGAGATAATTGAGATCCAATGGGAATGTTTACTGGCAATACATTGACTCCATCATCAAAACGAGATCCTGCTTCGTTACCATACCAGTAGAGGTAGGCTTGCTCGAGGGTTACTCCTTTGTAGAGCATTGCATTGAATTCACGGAATGCTAGTACCAACCAGTCTTGTGGTCTAGAAGCAGCCATCGGTCCGATTTGACATGCCTCTTGTCCATGGTTAGGTGCGTAGGTTAACATCCGCCCTTGGCGTTGAAATTGAATTGCTTTATCGTCGGCGATGCGTCCTAACGACATAGTTCTATACATGCGAAGTAGGGTTTCTTTATCAATCTTTGGCACTGCTTTGGGATTGATTACTTTTCCTAGTTCGTCCAAAATTTGAAACATTTGTTTCTTCAGTGGATCATATTCCTTTGTTAACATGGTTGCCTCCTTGAAAAGCCCATAATGGGTACGGTATAGAGTATCGATGCACCCTTATTATATATAAGATAGACCCGCATACCAAATGATATGCTCTAAGATGACTCAGAATTGATTATATATATATTATATATATATAAATTATTTCATAAACGAATCAATCAGTTGGTAGTTTTCTAGAAGGCTGGGGTATGATATAATGAAGGCACATCGTTTCATTTGGAGGCTTTATGAAGAAAAACGACCTGTGTTTTATCCTTGGATTCCTTGGTATTAGTCTCATCTTTCTATTACCTAGCTCCAGAGGTTTTGTGATTGATGCGACCAATGAGTTTCCCTATTTGATGGGATTTTTGAAAACATCCATTCTTGCTTCGATGGGAGAGTTGCTTGCAGATAGAATCAAACACTCCAAGTATTTTGCTCGTCCTGGATTTGGACTTCGGTTCTTAATATGGGGATTGTTAGGAATGGCGTTTGTCTTAGCGTTTAAGGTGTTTTCTTCTGGAGTACAAGGGGCACAACTTGCAGGATTACTTCCCCAATTCTTTACTAGTTCATGGCTTGGAACGGTGTGGACAGCGTTCCTCATTAGTTTGATTATGAATCTGATTTTTGCGCCAACCTTTATGATATTACATCGCATTACAGATGGGTATATTGATCTATCCGGTGGATGTCCACGATGCGTAAAGGGGATTTCACTTTCGTCTGTCATTGATCGAATCGACTGGAATCGTTTCTTTGGATTTGTTGTTTTAAAAACCATTCCCTTCTTTTGGATTCCTGCACATACCATAACATTTTTGTTACCAGAACACTTCCGTGTTTTAATGGCTGGATATTTATCGATTGCACTTGGATTGATTTTATCTTTATCCAATAAGAAAAAAGAAATAAAAAAAGTCGATTGATGATTTCGACTTTTTTGTTGATTCGTTTACTCTATAAAACTATATTCATCGTAAATTTGTTTGAGTAGTGAAGGAATATTTGTCATAATCCCATCCGCACCGATTTCGATCAGTCGTCTCATTTCATCGGGATCATCAATGGTCCAGTAATGGACCGCGATGTTGTGTCGATGTAAGGATGAAACAAAGGCTTTGGTGGATAGGTTCAAACCATATTGGCTGGTAGGAAGTTGTAACACAGCGACTTTATCTGTATAAAAGACATCTAGTCGTAATGTATGAAGAATGAATGCTTTCGCAACGCCCATGGATTCAGGAGAATACAGTAAAGCGGGGATTTCATTCTTTTGAACACGTTGTAGTTCTTGGTAGATTTCCTTGTGAAATGAGGCAAGAACGATGCGACTAAACGTCGAGTATTCCAAGTCAAGAGACGTCATTAACTCGAGTACTGCCTCCAATGCTTGAAGACCAGTACTGCCAGATTGTTTGATTTCAATATTGATATAATTGTTTGGAAATGCAGTAATCAGTTCTTCTAGGGTAGTCACTAAAAAGAGACTTTCATGACGTGGCGTAATACCTTCAGGATATTGTACATCGAGTGGTGTGACAAATTGACCCAAGTAGTTTTTATAAGGAACCAATTCACCAGAAACATTGAATCCATTGGAATTGGGAACTACTTGATTGTGATAGGCAAAATTGACTTGATTGGTAACCAAATCGGTATAGTTGGTTTCAATGATGGGGGCGTTTTGTAGTGTCGTTTTTCGGTCTAACGTGGTATCGTGACTTAAAATGATAACCCCATCTTTGGTGAGTGACACATCGGTTTCCATCATGACCAGTGGATCAATGGAATACGCATGATAAAAAGCTTCTAATGTGTTATCTGGAAATTCTTTGTTCCCGCCCCCATGTGCGATTAAAACAGGACGGCTTTGGGGAGTAATGACTAAGGGGTTTGTTTCTAGATTGGCACTTCGTGGGAACAGAGCAATGGTGGCGTAAGTAAATACGATAAAAAGCAAAACAAAAAGTAATTTTTTCTTTTTCATAGAAACCTCCTAATATGGTATCTATTATATCATATCAAGAAACTTCACTAATGGATGAATTTTTACTTTGATATGCTATAATGTGGGTCAGGTGATCTTATGAAAGTATATGTAAATCCTCGAACTATTAAGCAAATCTATTTTGACCAACTGGTTGAAAAGTTTCCAAGTATTCAATTTGTTGGAGACTTATCCAAGGCATCTGATGTAGAAGTCATTATATGTAATCCCTCTTTTTTAACCAAAGATCAATTGGATTATTTCACCCATTTACGATGGGTTCATTTGTTAATGTCGGGGTATAATACAGTGGATTTAGCAGATTTATCTGCACGAAACATTGCCTTAACCAATTCAAAGGATGTGTTTCACATTCAAATTGCAGAAGATGTGTTTACTAAGATTTTAGTGTTGAATCGTGATGTAATGCCTCTACATTCACAGATGAAACAAGGTCTTTGGAAGCCGATTCCAGATGATTATGAAATCTATCATTCGACAGTTGGAATCATAGGGGCGGGTTCTATTGCAAGCGAAATCGCCAAACGTCTTCAAGCCTTTGATGCGACCGTGTTAGGGTGGCGTAGAAATCCCGAACCACAAGCCTATTTTAATCAAATACTCACAGGGATAGATGGATTACATCAATTGTTACACAAGAGTGATGTCGTCGTCGTGGCGATTCCATTAAGCAAAGAAACCTATCACTTATTGAATTATGAACGATTGTCGATGATGAAGCAAAGTGCATTGCTCATTAACATCGCACGTGGCGAAATTATTGATCAGGATGCATTGGTCACCATCTTACAAAACAAAGGCATCCGCGGAGCTGGCCTGGATGTGGTGTATCCCGAGCCACTTCCAAGTGATCATCTTCTTTGGAAACTCGATAATGTCTATTTATCGCCGCATAATGCATCTTCAAGCCAACAAATGTTTCCTCGAATCATTGCACTTATAGAAGAAAATCTACGGCGATATCTTCAAAAGGAAGCCTTACTTCACATCGTTGTGGACTTTCCTCAAAGATAAAAAAATAAAAGTGCTTTCAGGCTTGTTTCATCATTGACAAGTCTTTATAACAGGAGTAAAATATCACTCGATATCTCCTTTTATCATCGAGTGGGGGACCCAATTATCTGGGGTGAATCTTGGAAACAAGAAGGGCGATTGGTCGTCCGAATCCGACAGCTAACCTCATAGGAGTAAACCAAGCGTATGAAGTCATCTCATTTTAGAGACCTTTACGCTTTTTCTTTTTGTAATGAGTTACCAAAAATGTAGGAGTGGTGTTATGGATGTCATGTTAAAGTTAGCAGTATTATTGATTGTGGGAATCATTGGAGGTAAATTAGCTCGAATGGTAAAATTGCCTGAAGTATCAGGTTATTTACTTTTTGGTTTGTTTTTAAGTCCTTCGCTGATTCAA
>JAUXXX010000119.1 GCA_030684695.1 bacterium | reverse complement strand
ACAAGAGTTCAAAGCGATTTTTCAGTACAATTATCAAGATAAAACTCTATCATTAATGGAAGAATGTCGCTTGCATGAAGTATTTACGGAACTGGAGAACGCGATTAAACTCCTTTCGGGACAAACCGGATATCAAATCGACATGATTCAGTTTTTCGCCCTTGCCTTTTATTTGTCAGGACATGAAATTCCTTCTCGATGGAGGTTTTCCAACAAAGAAAAAGCGATTATTGAAAAATTGATGGCATTATTGTTTGTAACTAGTAATGATCAGTTTAATGAAATGATTGTGTATACCTATGGATTGGATGTTTGTCTATTAGCAGATCAACTCAATCGATTGATCAATCCCTTGAATCAACAAACGCAACGGATTGTCGATTTGTATCAACAAATGCCCATTCATAAAACTTGCGACCTTGCGTTTATAGGAGATCACATTTTACAACTTGGAGTACTTGATGATGCTAGAATCATCGGTGACATCATTGACGATTTAATTTACCAAGTGATTACCTTACAAATCCCCAATGAGTTTACTCGGTTAAAAGAATACACTTTAACCCGCTGGATAAATCCACTGATAAAGAAGGATTCCTTACATGAATAATCGACCATATTATTGTTACTTAGACAACTTTGACGAAATCACCATCATTGTCCCAATGAAGAATTACCGTGATAACAATCACTACGTACTCATCGGTGGAGACGAAGAAATCGAATTGGTAATTCGAGAGAAAATCAGTTTAGGGACTGAAGTAAAAATTATATGTAGTTTTGATGCATACATCCATTTGGAACGTTTATACCATGTAGAAAACGAAGAAGGTGCTTCTTCTGAGTTGTATACTGGTAAGATTGTTCGAACGGAGTTGTTTGATAATATCTTCCGTACAAAAAAAAGCGATTTAGGGTTTACGTATCAAAAAGAAGCAACGAAGTTTAAGATTTGGTCTCCTGTAGCGAAATCAGTGAAACTAGAACTACTTTCTCCCGATGGGTTTTGTCAAATGATTGAGTTCCCATATACCTCCCAAGGGGTATGGAGAAAGATTGTCGAAGGCGATTTAGCAGATTATAAGTATCGCTATCATGTCTATGTAAATGGAGAAGAACGTGTTGTTCTTGACCCTTATGCCATTGCAAGTGATGCAAATGCAACATACAATTACATCATTGACAAAACGACAACCTATCAAATGAAACATCCATATTATTTTTCTGGAGACCCACTCGATGCTGTCATCTATGAGGTATCCATTCGTGATTTTACCAATGATCCTGAAGTAACTTTCCAACATAGAAGTCAATATCTTGGCATGGTAGAAAAAGGGGTTAAGACAAAGGGCGGCTTCAAAGCAGGAATTGATTATTTAAAAGAATTGGGTATCACTCATGTACAAATCATGCCTTTTTATGATTTTGATGGCGTTGATGAACTTCACCCAAACAAATCCTACAACTGGGGATACAACCCTGTTCAATACAATGTTCCAGAAGGTTGGTTTTCAAGTGATCCAAATGATCCAGTAAAGCGAATCAATGAATGTAAGCAAATGATTGATGAGTTTCATGAAGCAGGGATAGGGGTCATCATGGATGTCGTGTTTAATCATGTCTATGATGTGCAAACATTCCCCTTTGAACGACTCGTTCCTGGGTATGCGTATCACGTGGATCGTCAAGGAATTTATACCAATGCATCTGGGTGTAAAAATGATTTAGCAACACACCGAAAAATGGTACGTAAACTCATTTTGGATTCCGTAGCTTATTGGGTTCAAGAGTACAAAGTCGATGGATTCCGTTTTGATTTAATGGGACTAATCGATTTAGAAACGATGAATGAAGTAAGACAAGAATTGTATTCGTACTCCAAACATATTTTGGTTTATGGAGAAGGATGGAAAATGTATTCCTCCAATCTAGCAGACCGAATGGCCCATATGTATAATAAAAATGTGTTGTATAACATCGGATTTTTCAATGATCAGTTCCGTGAACGAATCAAAGGAAAAACGTTTGACATCTTGAGCCCAGGATACTCAACTGGAAATATCAAAGAAGTTGAATTAGTAAAACAAATGATCATGGGCAGTTCTCATAACCGGTTTTTGTTCAAGTATACTTCCCAATCGATTAACTATGTGGAATGCCATGATAACTTGACCTTCTTTGATAAAGCAATTGCGATAGCAGGGGATATTGCGTTGGTCAAGAAGCAGCAATTGCTGGCAACAGCCATGGTAATACTGTCTCAAGGAGTGCCATTCTTACATGCGGGACAAGAATGTTTTAGGAGCAAACAAGGAGTTGAAAACTCCTACGATTCCGGAGATGAAATCAATCGCTTTGATTGGTCATTGGTCGATGAAAATCAAGAATCCATTGGATTTATTCGTTCCATCATTGCCTTAAGAAA
Source organism: bacterium (assembly GCA_030684695.1). Taxonomy (GTDB): domain Bacteria; phylum Bacillota_I; class Bacilli_A; order Izemoplasmatales; family Hujiaoplasmataceae; genus JAUXXX01. Next base: position 357 of record JAUXXX010000119.1, on the reverse strand, counting down.
AGCACACCAAGTGTTTAAACTAAAATCGACTACGGAGCTTAACCAAGCATGTGATGTTATCACACTTGGCTCTGGGTCTATCATGTATGCGTTAAATAATTCAACGAACTTTTTAATTGTCTTTAAACCAACATGTTTCACTGAAGCCATTTCCATTCCAGAAGATTACAAACTATTACTTGCATCTGCGACTGTAAGGTTTGTAGAAGAGAATTCTGTTTATGAATTGACAGGAACTGGGACCACCATATTTGAAAAGTAGAGGGACTACTATGAATTTTGAAATCGATCAAAACTATGCTTTTTATGGACGAATTGATCAAGTTAATTCATCCACATACGACACCTATCCAGCAA
>JAUXXX010000105.1 GCA_030684695.1 bacterium | reverse complement strand
CAATTATGCCTTTGCGGGTGCAAATAACCTCAGAAGTATTGTGATTCCAAATGGTGTAACAAGCATTGGTGTATATGCCTTATCTGGAGCGAGCAGTCTGACAAGTATTGTGATTCCAGATAGTGTGACAAGCATTGGCGCATATGCCTTCGCTGGAACAAGCAGTCTGACAAGTATTGTGATTCCAAACGGTGTAACTAGTATAGGAGCCTCAGCCTTTTGGGGAGCTAGTAGTCTCACTAGTATTGTGATTCCGAATAGCGTAACAAGCATTGCGGATTCTGCCTTCTCTGGAGCAAGCAGTCTCACAAGTATAAATGTTGAATCTGGAAATAGTCATTTTTCAAGCGTGGATGGCGTTTTATACAACAAGACTCAAACTACAATAATTAAATATCCAAACGGAATTAGTGCGGTTAATTTTACTATACCAGACAGTGTGACAAGTATTGGTGATTATGCCTTTTATCAAGCAATCAATCTCACAAACATTATGATTCCAAACAGTGTAACCAGTATTGGTAATTATGCCTTTTTTGGTGCAAGCAGCCTATCAAGCATAGAGATTCCAAATAGCGTCACTAGTATTGGATATTTTGCCTTCTCTCGAGCAAGCAGTCTAACAAGTATTGTGATTCCAAACAGTGTAATTAATATTGGTTTTTCGGCTTTCAAAGAAACTGGCAACCTTACAATATACGCAGAAGCAACTTCAAAACCATCTGAATGGATTTCATCATGGAATCCTGACAATCGACCTATCGTTTGGGGATATACTGGAGAATAGTCTTTCCGGTAATTACAGTGAAGGAGTACATGAATTACACACTACTACAACTCATATTCCACTCCTACCATACTTCTATATGATATTGAATGATAGTGTGAAAAAGCCCATAAATAGCGCTATTCAATAGTTTATTGAGCCAATGACATGTAAAAAAAAACGACTTAATACCTTTATTACATTTAGCGTGGAATACTTGTTTCAAATCATGCATAGAAGATCGAAACTCCTTGGAAGGGGTTTCTTTTCTTATTAATGGATATCAATTGAATCTTCTACTCAAAGAGTAAAGCATTACACATTTGAAAGGTTGGAATGAATGTGCGAAAGCAACTATATACCTATGAGAAATGGGGAGTTGCAGGTATGCTGGGCGGACAATTAAAAGCTGTACAAGAGATGGTATATAGAAGGCTTATTCAAAAGGACATTGCATGGGCTTTGAACATCAACGAGAAGCCACTCACGAAGTTGTAGCAAGCGAGTTCTCGATGCAATATTTGCTTAAAAACAAAAACAAGAGTCGCTGTTGAAGCTGTGAATAAAGACGATCTATTTATGATCTTTGGCAAAGTGACCACTACTGCTTCTGTTTCTTATGGGGTGATTGCAAAGAAAGTGGTTAAAGAGATTGGGTATGAGGACGATTGCATCGAACTCGAAAAGATATCAAAACAGTCTCCTGATATTTCTATTGGAGTTACTGGATCAAGTACTCACAAATAAGAGGGTGGCGACCAAGGAATGATGGTTGGTTTTGCTTGTAATGAAAGATAAAATGAATGCAGATTCCGATTGTTGTTGCACATGAGATTGCCAAAGAAATAGATCCACTTCGAAAGAACAAATGCAATCACATCTTCGGTCCTGATGGAAAGTGTCAAGTATCGGTCAAATATGTAGATTGCAAACTATTTGCCTATGATACCGAGATTGTCTCTGCACAAACAAGACCAAGTGTGGAACTAGCTTATCCCAAAGCATTAAACCAATCTTGGGCAATGACTTGTCAAGGATTAACATCTTAATCAATTCAACTGGTTTGATTGACGGTTCTGGATTAACCGGTAGAAAGAATATTTTCGATACGTATGATGGATGTGCGAAACACTGGTGCGTTGCTTTTTCAGCCAAATACATCTGCAAGGTTGATTGCAGTACGTGCTATTATGCCATAGCCCTTGCTGATGCAGACTTAGCGGACACCTGCGAAGTCTGTGTCTCCTATTCAATCGGTGTAGCAAGTCCAGTAGCTGTATCGATTGATACGTTTGGAACCGGAGTGATGACAAACGAGAAACTTTTAGAACTCGACAATCAACATTTTGATTTCACACCATCGAACATAAAAAAAGAACTTGAGTTTGAGAAGTTCAAGTTCCGGGAGATAGCAGTATATAGACATATGGGTCGAGAAGATTTACCTGTTCGTTGGGAGCATGTGGAAGATAAGGTAGTAAAACCTCGGATAGCTCATGGAAACAAAAGCTTTTGCTTAATTTCTACAAGTCTGATTCATGGAAACTTAATAGAGAACTAAGTATTTGTTCAGTCAATGGTCGATGTGAACGTTGTGGTGGTATCGGACAAGAGGTTCATCATACCATAAGATTAACGGTTGAAAATGTATCTGATGGGTATGTTAGTGTGAATCAGGACAACCTATATTTGTTGTGTAAGGACTGTCACAACAAGAGGCACAAGAAGTCTATGAAAGAAATGCAGTTTTTTTAAAAAAACTAAATAAATACTGATAAGTCTCTTTAAAAATAAACGTTGATTTGATATAATACTTTAAAAAGAAGGTGACGGAATGTTTGACAAGACAGATGTAAACTACATCATTTATCTTCTTAATCGAACGAAGCAAGATAACACTGATGATTTTCAAATTTGGAATGGTAGTGCAAATTATATATTGAATCAATTATTGAGGCAAATTAAAACTCCAAAAGAAAACTGGTATATAACATATAAAGCGGACACATTATGGCAACAATTGACAACGGACAAAATTGATGATTATTACTATAAGAAGAAAGTAACTTTATCAAGAAATGAACATTTAAGTGTTACCACCTTTAAAGGAAATTCTAAAAATCCAAACGTTCGACCAATATCTAAGGGAGATTCTTTTGCTTTTAGAGAAGTATTCCATGATGAACACATAATACCAATTAAAATAATCATCAATCAGTTGTTGAAATTAGATAAGCCAACTTACGAAACAGTAGTTGAAGTATTGTCAAAGATTAGTATTTGTAGGATGTTAAAAACGGAAGACAGATCTATCTACAATTCACACAAAAGAAGTTTTGATCTATCTACAATCATTGAAACAACTTATTTAAAATCAGGTATTTATATGAAAGATTACCCATACAAACATATGGTGAAAATGACAAAAGATGATCTTTCATATGTAGGTGGAATTGAATTAGCCATTCCAAAAGATATGATTGTTGAATTCTTTCCACATCCTGAACCATATGGTTACAAAATAGCTTTACTTCCTAACGGAATGTATACAGATGTTTATAAAGATGGCAATGGAGATTATTATTCGAAGACAAACGATTTAGAACTTATCAAGTATGTGATGTTTTTACAAGAAGTCTTTGCTAAATTTCGATAACCCCCTTCTATCCTTAAAAAATTAACGAAGGGTACCGCATAGGGGGTCAATTAAAAGACGGAAACCATATATTTTGAAATTGTTGATTTTAGATTTGCATGCAGGGAAAGATATGCAGTTTAGTCTTGGTGACAACCCTATAATGAATATTCGGGAATATCGATCAAATCCTTTACGTTTTTTTCATTTCAGCATTTACATATCGTTAATAAAGTGTTATGATTGAAAATGAACATTTTGTGAAGATATTAACGATTAAGCAAATTCAAAAGCATAGTCATTTCACTCTTGGTCAGTTCGCATCCCATTTGAATGTTTCGCGACTGACCAAATGCGGCCAAAAAGGCGTTGATTGTTACGCTGTTATCGTAAGGTACTTGAATGTTTACATAAATGGGGAGTTAATTATTTAGGTTTGGCTTGAATGTTATTCCAGAAGATCCAATCATCGATGGATAGCTTATCTTGGATGAATCATGATTCCGCACCTTGCAGTTAAAGGGGAGTAATGGCGGTTTTTCAATGCAAGGCGTGAGAGTTTTTGCTTGTTAATTCGAGATGAATCAGGCAAATCGATAGCATCTGTCATGTTGTTTCAATCTACACCAACTTTGGGAGCCCGTTCGTCGAGCAGAATCGTCGAACAAAAATATAGGTTTCACGCAGTTCCGTACGAGACGGAGAAGGAGAACAAATGAGACTCAAAGAAGACCGCAGTTTGTTGTTACTGATTATCCTCAGCATCATCACGTTTGGCATCTACAATCTTTTCTTTATTCATGGTCTTGCAAAAGACACAAACATCGCTTGCGCAGAAGACGGCAAAAAAACAGCCGGCTTGG
>JAUXXX010000104.1 GCA_030684695.1 bacterium | reverse complement strand
GTTTTAGGGATTTTGTGGAATATTCCAAATAAGAAGCACCCAACAGGTGTTGGGTGCTACCTTTGTTAACTAACGACGTAATCCAAGTGCAAGAATGATTGCTTGGTAGCGCTCTGCGGAAACTGACTTTAAATAGTCTAGTAAGCTTCTACGTTTCCCAACTTTAATCAATAGTCCACGTCTGGAATGAAAATCGTGCTTGTGTGATAATAAATGCGTATTTAACAAATTGATTTCATCTGTTAAAATTGCGATTTGCACTTCTGGAGAACCAGTGTCTCCTTCTTTTGAACCATACGTTTTGACAATCTCTTGAATCCGGGCTTTGCTTAATGCCATGGTTATTCCTCCTATAATTCGTACTTACCTATATCCGAAAAAACCGTTGGAGTGTCGGTGATTCCAGGTGTAGGCGCGAAAAGTATTATATCATAAATGAAAACAGATTGCAAGTGCTAATTCTTGCGGTCTTTGGGTTGGTTTACAACGACCTGAGGATAAGGAATTTCGATTCCTGCTTCATCGAGCCATTCTTTGATTTTTCGACGTACAACTCGTTCAACCTCATAATGTTCTTCATTGCGAGTCGTTGCAATGACGCGGCAATTGACGCTTGATGCTGCTAAATCTACGACACCTAACACTTTAGGTTGATCGATGATTTGAGGAAGTATTTGCTTTAGTTCAGGTAGTTTTGACTCGACTAATGTTAATACCGATGAAATATCTTCTTGATATGCAATTCCGAAATCAACAACAGCAACCGATTCATACATCGCAAAGTTTGTGATATCATTCACATCTCCGTTGTTGAGAATTTTAACTTCGCCTTTCCAGTTTTTAATTTTCGTGGTTTTGAGACCAATATCAATGACTTCTCCTTTAAACCCTTTGACTTCAATTTTATCTCCAACGTCATAATGATGCTCAAAGATGATGAAGAATCCACTGATTAAATCATTGATAAATTTTTGTGCCCCAAGACCAATGACTAACCCCGCAATCCCAAGACCTGCAATCGCTGGTAACACATTGATTCCCCACATGGACAAAACAATCAAAAGAGCAAAAAGAACAATCGTATATTTGAGGATGGAAAGCGTTACTTTGGCAATGGTTTTTTTTCGACGAGCTTTGGAACTCCCCGCTTTCCCCACACGAAACAGGGCAATTCTTGCAATCTTATAAAGTAACATCGAAAATAATATCACTAGCAATGAACCAATGATGGCTGCGACACTGTTTTCTATAAATAAGACAAATTGTTCAATAAACTGTGTTGTTTGCATCGATAGGTTGTACCCCCATACAGCCAGTACTCCTAAAATAGCTGCAAATAACAAAATGAACAACCCTACATAGATAAGAATCACTGCATGCTTTTTTACTTCATGCTTCTCAGGATTTAGTACATTGCGTTGTATGAAAAACGCAATGATTAGTACCAATAAAATAGCAACTGTTACGATACTTTTTACGGTATCACTTGCCCATAACATGATAAATGAATTCATAAGTCCTCCCCTCTAACGTGCTAAGTCTTTCATTCCACGAAGTATCTGAACCATGGAATACGTATCTTGACGACAATACTGAAGCAATGCATTCATGGTCGATGCTCTTTTTCGCTCATCCATTTTTGGTAATAATGCAAAGTTTAAATAGGCACATAATCCATTGTTGATAGGAAGCTCCGCATAAGCATTGTGTGCAAAAATCGGTAATACTTTCTTCAATGAATAACTTCCAGACAAATCTGGATGATAAAAATTGTAAGTATCTGCTTCTTTTTTGGTAAACCCTTTGCTTAGATAGAATTGATAATCATTTTTGACTACTTTCAGTAAATCAAACAAGCGACTCTCAATTTCTAGCAATCTTGCTTTGTGCATTGGAAACAAAGCAGCTAATTCCAACAGTCTATTCTTTTCAAATGTTTTATGATAAACAACAACCGACGAATTCCCAGGTGGAATGTCTTGGAGAAGTTGTTCTACCAGTTCGAGACGATGATCTTTTTCTTGGTTAGCTAAAAACTCTTTATGGGTATTTGGATCATTTATTAAAATAGGTAACTCATCTTTTTGAATATGAATCGAATACTGGAAAACACTTTGAGAATAGGGTTTTTCACCAGAGAACTGAGGTAACATGGCTGGATTCGCTTCAAAGTCTAAAAAATACAAGGGATAAACCAAGGTATCCAACAAAGCACGTACTTTAAGTTTGTTAATGTATACCGTATTATTCTCCACGCAATACCGTTGCATCAAGTTCTTTTCCCGCTGAAGCCACATAATTGGGACATCAAGCATATCGACGACGCCTTCATTGATTAACTCATAAGTGTCATGATTGGGATCAAGTTTTGATAATCCTTCTCGAAATCCTAAATGATTATTAAAATAATGTAAAATAGAATTTTTCTTTGGAATATGGGAAAAGCAGTAATCAACGAACTTACACTCAAATGGTTGATCTCTCATACATTCGTTTTTTACAAGTGGACATCTGGAATCATCGTTGAGTTCGATTAAGTTAATCATCCGATACAAATCGGCTTCAATCGTTTGATGCATCGATAAAACGATTTCGGTAAAATCGAACATCCGAATCAACTCGTTGGTATAAAGCGGCATTCCTTGCAAAGTGTATTGGCCATCAAATACGTAATCATTGTTTAATAAAACTAAAATAAACCGATTTGTGGCACCATTGCCTAAGACATATGCCTGAAATGCTAAATCGTAGACATGTCGTCCCATATCGGTGTGTCGATCTGAAAGTTTTGACAAACGTTCTTCGTAATTGGAATCAACTTCATCCTCTTTGGTGATGGTATGCATCCGGAAGATTCCATCGGCATCTTTGAAAAACAATGGCCACTTTTTTTTGTTTACTGAAAATGTTAAATCACTTAGTTCTACATCCGTCATTGGTAAAATCGTAAAATAGAGTGCTTGTTGAGATTCAATTAATGATAAATCAATCTTCGTTTTACAAACGTATAAGTCTTCAAATAGGTGTGTGTGGACTTGACTTTGGAGAAACGTTCCCTCTTCAAAACGATGGGATAACGTTTGTTTGACAAGATCCGAGACAATTTGAATCGATTGAGAAGTAGCGTCTTGATGTAACAAAATTGGGTTAGCTTTTTGTGAATCCTCAGATTCGAAACCAATCAATTGATAATTATTCTCAACACTTAAATATGCAAGCGATTGGACATCAGGGCTGTTGATTTGATCCTGATTTCGACGAAAGGTCGAATTCCGATCCAATGATGCATAGCGTCGACACCGTAAATAGTTCAACAAATCGAACGTTGTTACGACCATTTTATTGTCTCCTTTAAGAAAGGTCTTCTCAATCATTATACCACATATCGTTTTTTTTTGAAAAAAAAACTCCTTGATGGAGTCTTCATTTTCGCTATACAGAATGGATAAATCCTAAAAACTCTCGGTTGTGAATATTGGAGCCATATGGATTCTTTGATGGATAGCTTTCCAAAATACTTAAGAAGTCAAATACGTCAATCCAACGTACTTCCAACCTGTTATCGAGTTCTTCTTGGGTAAGATTCAATGCAAGAGGTGACTTATCAGTTAAAGATAAAGTAAAAAAGTGGCTTTCCCATATTGAGTCTGTAAAGTACTCTTTCACAACAACACTGGCTTTAGGATGGATTCCTTGATAGCCGGTTTCTTCCTTGAGTTCACGGATCACACATTGTTCCAAACTTTCATTTTGTTCAAGTCCACCTCCAGGCAAAGTATAAATATCAAGTTTTTCTTGATAGACACAAAGTACTTTTCCTTCCACAATTACTACAGCACGACAAGCAATCCGTGGGGTTAAAGATGATACATCAGACTTTTTCAGTCCGTCTGCGAACACGTCGATGGTATTCATAGTGATGGAGTCCTTTCTGAAGCGGTTTTTCAAACAATTGAATCAGTGGACCTATCGCGATGGAAAAGATAATCGTCGTTGGCCCAATAAAAAACCAGACTGCTTGATGTTGAAAGTATAACCCAAGCAGTACTGCCAGTAGCAATGCAATCAATTCTCCGATTAATTTACCGAATCCATATGTTTTTTTAGTAATTACACCAATTCCATAACATAGTTCATCGAGTGCTGGCAAAGGATATTTACAATACACAATAAAATTCAAGCCAATGGCACATACGATGAGTGAGAGTGATAAATATGATAGATTCCAAAATAAACTCAGGTGTGCGACACTTGGAATGATGAGTAGTAAGGTGTCTATGACAAATCCAATAAAAAAACTGATGACGAGTGGAAACAACATCCATAAAGACCATCTTTTCTTTTGTATGCCGTACCCTATTGGTATCAAAATCAAAGCGATGATGGGATTTAAATATTTATACTCCAGAGGGATTCCTACATAAAGGTTTCGATACATTGCATCCCAAGAAGACATTCCCAAATTAGTTAACTGAATTAAGCTGACACAAAGTCCCAGTAAGCCCAATCCGATGATATAGACAACCGTTTTATACCATGTAAATTTCACTTGTTCTCCTTTTCAATCCAAGCAGCCACTTCAAGTCCAGAAACCATGGCATCCACAATACGCTTGTGTCGATTGACTCTATCTCCTCCCACAAACACATGAGGAAGTGTTGTGTGATAAGGACTAATTTCTGGAAGTAATTTGATACCAGTGTTTCGAAACAAGGAATCCGTTGAGGCTTGCCCAGTAGCGAAAATGAGTTCATCTAATTCAAAAGAAATTTTTGAATCTTTGACTTTTTCTATGATGGAACGTGTACTTTGTGGATCACGAATCAAACAATTTTGTTCACAATCTAAGAATTTTGCTTCTCCCATTTTATAAAACTTGATGGGTCCTAATAGTTCTTTAATGACAACCCCTTCTTCGACAGCATCCATAATTTCATGGTGTCCAGCTGGAGCTTCTTGAATGGTTCTTCGATATAAAATCGTGACACTTTTTCCCAAACGAACCAACGTTCTCGCCATATCAATTGCCACATTTCCAAGGCCGACAATCGCACATTCATGGCCCAACATCGACGATAACTGTTCGTGAGTATATTTGTGTTTATCCAGTAAGTCTACCGCATAATAGGGCATTACTCCACTGGTTTCAACTTCAACGACTTGAGGACTGTCCAGTCCGTGTGCGATGTAAATCGAATCATATTCTTTTGTTAAATCATTTAAAAAGACATCACGACCCACTTCGATATGATACTGAATGGGAATCTCTAAAGCTTGGAATTTTTTCGTCAAGTCCGATAACACTACTTTATCAAACCGAAAATCTGGAACCATATTGTACACCGTTCCACCGATGTGATCTTGTTTGTCCATACAAGTAACATCATATCCTAGTTCCTTCATCTTTAATGCATTGGCCATTCCACTAGGACCAAGCCCTATGACCAAGTGCGTTTTGTTTTTCTTGGTTGTTGGATAATCAACGACATCTTTAAAGTATTGGGCAATTCCAGCTTCGACAAACCCAATTTGAATCGGTTTCTTGATTTTCATGAGTGTACAATGTCCCACGCACAATGTGTCGTTTTGACATAAATTTCCACACAGTTCTGGCATATTAGAAGTCATGTGCCAAATGGCTCTTGCTTCTTCAAATTGTCGATTTTTCACTGCTTTCATAAAATCGGGAATGTTGTTATGTGCTGGGCAAGCCACCATACACGGCTTCGTTTTACAATCGATACAGCGCGCGGCTTCTTTGACAATATCATCAAGATTCATAGTCGGCCCCTTTCTAATAATGGATCGATTTTTTTCATAAACTCTGTAACGGTAGAAACCATAGTTTCATTCACTATATGTCCGACTTCTTCTAACACAAACCAATGTTCCACATCTTGTGCTTTGGGCAAAGAAACATGAAAATCAAAGGCGTTTTCATAGTGAACGATGTCATCTTTGGTTCCATTGATTTGAAGGATATGAATGTGCTGATACATTTCGAGATGGATACATTGAAGTTCATCAATGATGTGTTGAATCTCACTTGTTTTATCAGCTAACCAAGGTTTGGACTTGATGTAATGGCGAGCCATATGGGGGGCTCCAATTAAGGGGATGATAACATTGACAAAAGGCATAAACTGAGGAGCTAAATACGCCACATGCCCTCCCATAGAAATCCCCAATACTCCGCAGATGTGATAGTTCTTAAGATAATGAGTTTGGTGGATCTTAGCAATGTCTTGAAGTGTATGTTTCACCACTTCTGGCATGGCCAATGCATGTAATGTAGAATCTGTTGAGGTATAAGGAGGAGCCATTCTAGAACCATGAGCATAGGCATCTAGCGAGATGGCTTCATATCCCATTTGAGCTAAAATGGTTTGAAAACGACGAATGGTGACATCTTCTTTGTTTCCTGTATGGCCATGAATCAAATAAAAGACTCCTTTAGGGGAATCATTGGTAGCATCAATTGCTATATTAACTGGTACATTACAAAGCGTTGTGTTTAAGCGTTCAATCATTGGTCATCTCTCCACACTGTTGAATAAACATTAAACCATCGACAATCATCTCTTCTGAGACTTGATGAGCAACAGGATAGTTCTTTATACATGCATTCTTATTGCCAATCAACTGAAGTTGATGGATAAAATCGGCATTGTCTTGATACGAAATCATGGGATCTACATCTCCCAAACATGCCAATATGTGTACAAATGAATAGCATAAGAGATTCGTTGTAAGATCAAGTTTCAGACAATACCTTTGAATCATCTCTTGATCGGCTTTTGACATGGACTCTGTGATTGCCCGATACTTTGGAATTTGAAGGAGATGTTTCAATTTGGGCGTCCCGATAAAGGGAAGTATAAATTTAACTTGAGGCAATAATCGAGGCATCTGATAAGCAACCATCGCACCCATCGAGATTCCACTGACTCCAACGACAGAAGATACTTGATGATAATGGGCGTTGTACAAAGTGAGGATGTCTTGAGTGGTTTGATCAATCACTTCAAAAATGGTTTTGGCTTTGGTCCAATCATCTCCAGAAATAAATGGTTCAATACGTCGAAGTCCATGTTTGTAAGCATCAATACTCACCACAAAAAAACCGAGTTCTGCGATTCTTTTCGGAAGCAAACCCACACCAAAATCTTTACTTGATTCAAAACCGTGGATAAAAAAGATGACACCTTTATAACTGGATTGGTTCGGAAGATAGTATTCATTGAGCGGTATGTTGTACTTTACACTATCTTCAAAGAAGATAACCATCGATATCACCTCGCGAGAGTATTATAGCGGAAATTTATAAACTTATCAAACATTATATCATGAAACTCTATTATCCAAGGACCCAATCCAATCCTTTTTCATTTATAAACTACTGTTCAATATTACCAAAAGAAAACAGGTTATGAATCATCACAACCTGTGTTTTATTAGACCAATGCAACGGATAATACATCATCAATGGTTTCTGCGAAACGAATGTCCAAGACATCGCGTACTTCTTTGGGGATATCATCGACATCCTTTTCATTTCCTCTAGGAATCACGATGGTTTTTAATCCACTTCGTTGAGCAGCAATGGCTTTTTCTTTCAAACCACCAATGGGTAAAACGCGACCTTTTAGTGTGATTTCGCCCGTCATTCCCACAAAGCGATTGACAGGACGACTGGATAAGACAGAGACGATTGCAGTTGTAATCGTGACCCCTGCACTAGGACCATCCTTGGGAATAGCTCCTTCTGGAACGTGGACATGAATGTCAGATTTTTCCAAAACAGAGGGATCGATGTGATACTTATCTGCATTGGACCTCACATAAGACAATGCGGCCATTGCAGATTCTTTCATGACGTTACCTAGATTTCCGGTTAATACCAAGCTGTTTTTTCCATCGTAATAGGTGGCTTCCACATCCAGAGTATCTCCTCCAGCTATCGTATAAGCAAGTCCTGTAACAACACCCACCATATTTTCATTTTGAATTTGATTGTTATGGAACAATGGTTTGCCTAAGTAATGAATCAATTGATCACTATCAATCGCTACATGATCGAGTTTTTCCACCAAAATCTTTTTGATGGCTTTTCGAACAATGGAACCAAACAAACGTTCAAGTTGTCGTACTCCAGCTTCTCTGGTGTAATCTTTGATGATGGTGCGAATGGCTTGATCGGTAATTGTAAATTTTTCATCTTCCAGTCCATGACTGGAGACTTGCTTGGATATTAAGAACTTTTTAGCAATATAAAACTTTTCAATTTCAGTATAGCTCGACAATTCAATAATTTCCATCCGGTCACGGAGTGGAGCGGGAATGTTTTCTAAATAGTTCGCAGTAGCGATGAAAATGACTTTGGATAAATCATAATTTTCCTCGACATAGTGATCAGAGAAAAATTGGTTTTGCTCTGGGTCAAGAACTTCAAGCAGTGCACTAGAAGGATCATTTCGTTCATCGACAACAAGTTTATCAATTTCATCAATTAGAAAGACAGGATTCGAAACTCCTGCTTTGATCATCCCATTGATGATTCGTCCAGGAAGTGCTCCGACATATGTACGTCGATGCCCTCTGATTTCCGCTTCATCACGAACACCACCTAAGGATGTTTTTACAAACTTAAGGTTTAAGTAATTGGCAATCGATTTGGCAAGCGAAGTTTTACCAACCCCAGGAGGTCCGGATAAACACAAAATAGTTTGCGGATTTTTACTTGTTAACATTTTAACAGATAGATATTCGATGATTCTTTCTTTGACTTTTTCTAATCCATAATGGGCACTTTCCAACGAATCAATCGCCACGTTAATGTCATTTTGATCGTCAGTGGTTTTTTGCCACGGAATCGAAATCAACGTTTCCAAATAGGTTCTGACAACACTCGATTCCGAAGAATTCGAAGACAAATACTCATAGCGTTTTAACTCTTTCATCGCTTTTTCTTTGACTTCTTTGGGCATGTCGGATTGTTCAATTCCTTGTAATAGCTTTTGAACATCATCTTGCTTCGAGTCGCCTAGTTCTTCTTGAATCGCGCGCATTTTCTCACGCAAGTAATATTCTTTTTGAGATTGATCAGCGGATTTACGGACAGACTCATTGATTTTAGATTCGATTGTTTGTAAGTTTTTTTCCTTTTCAATGTCTTCTAAGATAAACTGCAAACGACGATTGATGGAAATGGTGGTTAAATATTTAACGCGTTCATTTTCTGAAATTTTCAGTTCAGAAGCGACCAAATCACAGAGTTTATCCGAGGTGATGCCCCCTTGTAGTTGATCAAGAACTTTCTTTTGATCACGAAACAAAATCGCAGCGTGCTCTACGATTTCTTTGGATACCATCTTGAGCAATACTTGCTCTTCGTCAATGTTTTCACTCATTACAATCAATGAGGTAAAATCGACCAAATAAAACGGTTCTTTTGCTATCAAGTCATTGATTTGGACACGACTAATCGGTTCAAACTTGATTTTAAAGTTACCATTGGGTAATTTTATTTTGACACTAATCCGTGCCAGCAATCCAACACTTTGAAAATCCGTGACTTCTGGCTCTTGAATTTCTGGATTAATTTGAAAAACCAAGACCACATAGCCATCTCGGTTATTCTCTGATTCAAAAATTGAATTTTTGGAAAAATCACGGCCTACTTCAACCCGAACATCAGAATTCGGTAAAAAAATTACTCCACGTACCGGAATCGCCGGTAAGCGGTCATTGTAAATCCGACTTGCTTCGTACATGTAGTTCACCTCACAAATGAGTAATTAATTCTCAATTCAATGGATATTATATCATGACTTTGTGATGAATTGTTGTATAACAACCTATAAATGCTTCTTTGGTGGTAGAGTATCACAGATGGACTTGAAAAAAAACCGCTTGGAAGAATCTCCATGCGGAATTGAAAAAATTATTCGTTGTAGACAACGTTTTCGACGATAAACTCCACTGCTTTGCGAAAACGAACTTCATCTTTGACTGCATCAAGTGGAATCGCTACTTTGGCTTGTTCAATGGTAACGTTTTGTGCCTTGTATTGTTCCACAATTTCTAAATACTTGGTTTCAATCTCTTCGTTCGTCACTTCTAGGTTTTCTTTTTTACCAACCGCTTCAATAACAAGTTGTGCACGAAGATTGCGTGTTGCTTCAGAAGCAACTTCTTCTTCGTATTGTTCGACTGTTTTACCCATGTATTGTAAGTAGGTGTTGAAATCCAACCCATATTGTTTGATTTGACGTTGTGTAGCTTCTTTCATTTTCGAAGCTTCTTCTTGAATCATTTCTTCAGGAAGATCAAAAGAAGCATTTTCTACAACTACTTGGATTGCTTGGTTCGTTACATCATTTTTCGATTTTTCTTGTTTCGAAGCACTCAAGTTATTGGATAGATATTCACGATATTGCGCTACAGTTTCCACACCTTCAATATTTAGTTCCTTTACAAAGGAATCATCGATTGCTGGTACGACTCTTGTTTTTATTTCATGAACCAATACTTCAAAAATCGCTTCTTTTCCTGCTAAGGATGCTTCATGATAACTTTCAGGGAATGTTACCACTACATTTTTGGTTTGGTCGGTTGCTAGCCCAATCATTTGTTCTTCAAATCCTGGAATGAATTGACCAGAGCCAATGACCATTTCATGATTTTCAGCGGTACCGCCATCAAATTTAACTCCATCAACACTTCCGCTAAAATCAAATACAGCTGTGTCTCCTTGTGCGATGACGCCATCTTCTTTTAAAGTCATTTCAGCGTTCTTATCCAGTTCTTTAGAAACTTCGGCATCAATCTCTGCTTCTGAGACTGTTAACACAGGTTTGCTTACTGCTACACCTGAATATTGACCCAAAATAATTTCTGGTTTGACTGCGACGACCACTTCATAAGTGAAGTCTTGTCCACGTTTGATTTTTTCTACTTCTAAATTGATTTTTGGTTGTGCAACCACTTGGATGTTGTTTTCACTAACGACTTCGAAATAGGTGTCTTGCAATGCGTGGTTAATGGCTTCGTCATAAAGGGACTCTACCCCATATTTCGCTTCATACACACTTCGTGGAGCGTGTCCTTTGCGAAATCCTTTGATTTCCACTTCTTTATTCACCTTTTCAAAGGCGTGGTCGAGTGCGTGTTCGAACAGTTCTTTGGACACGGTCACTTCGAAACGGACTTTCGATCCGCTTAATTTATCAATAATCATTCTTTTTTCCTCCGTAAATGTAAACTCCAAATTATTATAACAAACGAATGTGCTTAATGCAACGCTTTTGATACCCTAGAAAACTTTTTCAAACATTGATTTAATCCGACTTGGGAGCTTTTTCATACTTTCTGCTAATACGCTAGGAAGTAGTAAAATCGCTTCTCCAAATGCAAGTCGTCTGACATCCTTTTTTGTGAGACCTTTGAGATTCATAAACAAGTAGTTTCGGCAGATGATTCCGACGCGTAAAGATAGAAGCGCATTGCCAACTCCTTGTGCAAGTGAACCCGTAATTAGTTTTAAAATCGGTACTTCGGATAAAAAATTTACTCCTTGTGATGGGAATAACTCATTAAAATCAATGCCTTCGAGGGTTTCAGCGATAATGGCCGAAGACATGACATTGAGTGATAGTTTTCCAAGCGCTGGGTAGCTAGGTCTAAATCCACATTTCATCACTAATTCTTTGATCAAACGTAAATTGATAACCAAAACTGCAGCCATATCAAGCCGTCCATTTTGAGAAATTGCTGTACTTAAAAATACGGTTTCAGCATGACGAACGATGATTTTATTCAGTTCTTTCTTTATCGTATCATCAAACACTTTCGAAAGATTTTGTTTCAATTTCATTGCATCATTTAATGAATCATCGATAATAGCAATTTGTTCTGTAGATAAATACGGTTCCTCAACGATATTTTTTGCAACACGGCGATACATTGCAAAGTTCTTTTTTGCATTGGTTTCTTCATCAAACAAGGTATCAATCGAAAATGTTGGAGAAAAGACGACCAAGAAGATTGGGCGAAGAATCAATAAAGAGAACAAAATCGCTGCTACTACATAAAAACTAATTTCCAAAACAACAGACAAACTTCGTAAGCGTTCTCCTAAACTAAGAACACTGGACAACATCAAAATTACCACAAAGAATAATGCTCCAAGTCCAATCAATACCCAAAACGTTTTGGTATATTTTTTCATATGCTCGTCCTTTCGAGATAGAGTCGCGCGATGCGTTCATCTTCTTTCATTTGATCGATTAAGTCGATGATATTTGTATATTTGATTTCGTCACGTAGAAACTTGATAAACTGAATGGTCAACTTTTTCCCATAAATTTTACCCGTAAAATCCATAATATA
>JAUXXX010000102.1 GCA_030684695.1 bacterium | reverse complement strand
TTGCATGTATTAGGCATGCCGCCAGCGTTTATCCTGAGCCAGGATCAAACTCTCCATATTTTATATGAATTATTTTTTTACCTTCTCAAATTGTGTTATTTTTTTGTTCGTCGTTATTCTATTCAGTTTTCAAAGACCGTGCACACTTCTCAGGCGCTTTTATATTCTAACATAAGGACTATAGACTGTCAACTAAAATATGACTCAATTCAACAAGAAAGTTGCTCATTATGGAATAACTACCTCATTTGGCCATGTTTGGCCATCAATTGGTAACAAGGCAGATAAAAAAAACGCCGAAACGGCGTTTATTTACTACTATTTTAAGCCAAATAACCGCAAGATGTCATTGTAGGTCACAAACAGCATTAGTCCAATTAACAAGAAAAAGACGATCATGTGTAGAAAGTTTTCAAATCGTTGATTGGGTTTCTTTCCAGTAACAGCTTCATATCCAATAAATGCGATTCGCCCTCCATCCAAGGCAGGAATTGGTAACAAGTTTAATATCGCGAGATTCACAGATAATAACGCAACCCAGTTGAGTAGTGTTCGAAGTCCTTGGTTCGCGGCTTGAGAGGTTGCTTGGAAAATGGCGATAAATCCACCTAAATCATCCACTTGTACTTGGCTCTTCACAAACAACTGACGAAGAGTGGAAAAGATGGTGGTAGAATAAGCTACCATTTGTGTTCCGGCTTCCCCAAGCGATCCAACAATAGAAAACTTATTGGATGGTCCAATCCCTATGGCTGATGTTACTAAGGACGGAACGCCGATGGCTGGTAAAACACCCACTCCATACGCAGTAAATTCAATGGGATCTAGTTGTACTCCACTTCGTTCTACGACGATGACAGCTGGTTCTTCTTTGCTGGAACCAGAAGTGTATGCATTGGCAAACACAACCAGTTCTGCCCATGTATCGAATGTTTCTCCATTGATAGAAATAATTTTATCTCCTGGTAGTAACACCCCTAACATCGCTTGATAGACGGGTTGTCGAATAATCAGCTCTGTTTCTCCAGGGCTAGAAGAAAATCCTAACCCATAAAAGGTATATGTTTTATAAATGGGTCCTACAGATAATACTTCCCCAGTTCGTAATATCGTAAAGATGTATCCATCGCTTGATGGTTTAGCTAATTCTGTTTGAATGGTGGATATAGAAGTGTTGTTAGAACTCCAACCATGTACTTCTACCCCATTGATCTCAATCACTTTGTCTCCAGGAAGCAAATACTCTGACACCGGTAAATTCTCGCTTACTGCACCAAGTACAGTGGAATCAAAGTTGGCAACCCCATAGACCAAAGCACTAAAAAGCAAGACCACAAATGCTAAAATAACATTCATCATTGGCCCAGCAACAGTGGTTAAGAATCGTTGCATTTTGGTTTTAGAATTAAAATTGCGTTCATATGGAGCGATTTGCAATTCTTTCTTTAAGAATACATAGTACGCATTTCGTCGAACTGGAAAATGGTTGATATAAAGAGGACTATTGTCTTTTCCTAACAAATCGATAATCTCAACGACTTCTACAGGACAGTCGAGGTAATTTGGGTGTGAAACATCTACAATGATTTTATCAACGAATCCATCGTTATCGAGATGTAACCGTACTTTATCCCCTTTACGAATGAGAGATGATTCCACTTCTTCTCCTGCCATGGCAACGAATCCACCAAAAGGAATTGCACGGATGGAGTAGGTAGTTTCTCCTACTTTTTTACTCCATAAGCGAGGTCCCATCCCAAATGCGAACTCATGGCATAAAATCCCTGCTTTTCTTGCAAAATAAAAATGTCCTAATTCGTGAAGAACAATTACGATAGAAAGTACCAGTAAAAAAATTAAAATGTTTCCGATTGCTGAAAGTATAGGCATGTGTTTTTCTCCTCATTAAGCAAATTCTAAAATCTTTGAAAGAACAATAGTTCGAATGAATATGAAATCGGATTTGCTTAATCTTACAGACCAAATCCTTGAAGAAATCCTAAAATCATTAATAAGTACAACGCCGCAAAAAGCGAAGAATCAAACCGATCTAAGACACCACCGTGTCCTGGAAGTAGGTTAGAAAAATCTTTTGCATCAAAACTGCGTTTTAGTTTCGATGCCACAAGATCCCCTAATTGGGCAACGAATGACAAGAAAAATGAAATCAAAAAGATGGCCCAGATGGGAACGTCCACACGAAATACAGGAAGTAATATGGCATACAGTGCAGAAAGTCCACCTCCAAAGATCAATCCAGCAATGGCACCTTCTATACTCTTTTTGGGACTCACCTTGGGTGCTAACTTATGTTTTCCAAAACGAACACCAAAGAAGTAAGCAAACGTGTCAGTAACCATCGCAGTCATTAACAAGTAAATCATTAAATGTAGACTGGTATGGCGTAAAAATGCAAATGCTGCGAACCCTAAACTACCATAAAATACGGTTAATAACTGATTTCCAAAGTCATTGGCTTTAAACGAATCTACAACCACCAAGAAGAAGGCATTGATTAAGATTAGAACAAACAATCCGGCCAACAACCATCTTGCTTGTACATTATATCTTGTAGTAATCAACACAAGCACATAAAAACCCGCTGTAGAAGCAACAGTAATGATTTCGACTACTTTTGGTAAATGGTTATGGTTACGGAACAACTTGACCAATTCAATTCCAGCTGCTATCGATAAAACAAAACAAAAGATGTCAAAGATAAAATAATGATGGCCAAAAATCAAAATCGGAAGAATGATGAGTCCTATTAAGACGCCTGTTTGGATTCGTTGCTTCATGAACTTATCCTTTCAATCCGCCATAACGGCGATCACGATTTGTAAATTCTTCCAAGGCAAGGAGCAGTTGTTTTTTATCAAATGCTGGCCATGGTACTTTAGTAAAGTATAACTCCGAATAAGCTGCTTGCCACAACAAGTAATTGGACAGTCTAATTTCCCCAGAAGTACGAATGAATAAGTCAAGTGGTGGAAGATTTGCAGTAAATAAGTAAGAAGAGATTACTTCTGGAGTGATGTCTGAAACTTCTATTTCGTGATTCATCGCAGCTTCTGAAATCGACTTTACGGCTTCTGTGATCTCATAATAAGAACCATAATCAAAACAAATGTTGAGAATCAAGCCAGATCGATTGGCGGTATTGGAAGTAATTCGTTCAAGAATCTCTTTGTTTTCAGCACTCATTTTAGTTTTTCGACCAGAGAAAACTACACGAATATCGTATTTTTCAAAATCATCTTTAAACTGCTTTTCAAATTGAGCAGGCATAGTCATCAAATAATCGACTTCTGCTTGTGGACGTGCCCAATTTTCAGTGGAGAATGCATAAACTGACAAGGCTTTAATGCCAAGCTTTGAACACTCAATAGCAATGGAACGTATGTTTTCGATTCCGACTTGATGGCCAAATGTCCGTGGCATTCCACGTCTTTTTGCCCATCTTCCATTTCCATCTAGTATAATCGCTAAATGTTTGGGAATCGTGAGGTTTTTAGGTTTTTTTTGAAATAACATGTCTACCACTCCGCTTCGAACTAATTATACACTATTTTAACGATTATTGGAAAACAATTGGCGAAGAAAAAAGACCATTTCTGGTCTCTAGATGTGCATGATTTCTTTTTCTTTGTCAGAAGCGGCTTGATCAATTTTTTCTACAAACTTATCCGTGATTTTTTGAACTTCTTCTAAATAGATTTCGAGTTCATCTTCACTGATTGCTTTGTCTTTTTCAAGCTTCTTCAAATCTGCAATGGCGTCACGACGAATATTACGAATAGCAATTTTACACTCTTCTGCCATTTTATGAACGGTTTTAGCACTTTCTTTGCGCCGTTCTTCAGTCATTACTGGTAAAATCATCCGAATTCCTACACCATCATTGTTGGGGTTTACGCCCAAATTGGCTGCTTGGATGGCTTTTTCAATTTTGCTTAGTAGCGACTTATCGTAAGGCTTTACGTAAATCTGATTTCCTTCTGGAACAGAAATGGAACCTACTTGATTAATCGGTGTCTCCACACCATAGTAGTCCACACTAACACGTTCCAACATTTTTGGATTGGCTCTTCCACTCCGAACTTGAGTAAAGTCTCGGTGCAAGGCATCCATGGTGTGTTCCATGCGTTCTTCAGCATTCATTAAGATGGTATCTGGCATAATTTATCCCTCCTGATGATTTTTGGTAATCATTGTACCTATTTTTTGACCCAAGATTGCGTTTTTGATGTTTCCTTCAACATTCATGTCAAAGACATAAATATCAATATTATTATCGTTACAAAGAGCTGCGGCAGTAGAGTCCATTACTTGTAATTCCTGTTTTAAGACTTCTTGATGGGTTAGCTTCGTATACTTTACTGCATCTTTGTTGGTACGAGGATCGAAATCATAGACACCATCGATACCGTTTTTTGCCATGTAAATGATCGAGGCTCCAATTTCAGCGGCACGTAGTGCTGAAGTAGTATCGGTTGAAAAATATGGATTTCCTGTACCCCCACCGAAGATGACGACATACCCTTTTTCTAAATGACTAATCGCTTTGCGACGAATATAAGGTTCGGCTACTTCTGGTATATTTAAACTACTCATTACCCTTGTTTCTACTCCAAGTGATTCCAAAGAGTTTTGCAAAGCAAGCGCATTTAAGATGGTGCCAATCATGCCCATATAGTCTGCAGAACTACGTTCAATTCCCATTTCTGAGGCAAGTTTTCCCCGGAAAATATTCCCACCGCCAACAACAATTCCAATTTCAACAGTGTTTAAGTCTACCGCTTTTTTGATTTCAGCAGCGATTGTCTTGACGACAATGGGATCAATCCCAATGCCTGTTTTCCCAGCAAGAGCTTCACCACTGAGTTTTATCATAATCCGTCTTTTCACCATGTTAGGCCTCCATTGATTGTGATTGATTGGATAGAAAGAAAGGACACACGGGTGTCCTTAGGAAAATCGTTACTTAATGGCAGACATAACTTCTTGAGCGAAGTTTTCTTCTTTCTTTTCAACGCCTTCTCCAACAGCAAAACGTTGGAAGGAAACAAGGCTAGCACCTTTTTGCTTCACATATTCTTCCACAGTTACATCTGGATTCTTAATGAAGGGTTGGTTAACTAAACAAATCTCTTTTAAGTTCTTCGCTAAACGGCCTTCAATCATCTTTAAGACAATGGCTTCAGGCTTTGGTTTTTCGGATTCAGCGTTTTCATTTAACGCGGTGTTGGTTAATACTTGGCGTTCATGATTAATCACATCTGCACTGATGTCTTTTTGTGACATATAACGTGGATTGGAAGCAGCGACATGCATAGCAATGTCTTTGGCTACTTCAGCGGATCCATTGACAATGGACAACGCAATAATACGTCCTCCCATATGTTTGTATGCACCAAAAGATTGCTCCTGTGTTTTATGAAAAACAGTAACGTTTCGTAAGGATAAGTTTTCACCAATTCCAGAAACGGCTTCAAGCAATAACCCTTGAACTGTTTTTCCATCGACAACGTAAGCAAGTGCTTCTTGTGTGTTAGTTATGGAAGCATTGACAAGAATTTGTCCGATTTGATTGATTAAAGTAGTAAATCTTTCGTTTTTAGCAACGAAATCTGTTTCGCAATTTAATTCAAACAATAACGCTTTGTTCCCAACGATTACAATTTCGCCAAGACCTTCTGCGGCGATTCGTGACGATTTTTTCGCTGCTTTTGCGATGCCCTTTTCACGAAGCCAGTCAATCGCTTTTTCCACATCGCCGTTTGTTTCAACGAGTGCTTTTTTGCAATCCATCATTCCAGCGCCGGTTTTTTCACGTAGGTCTTTTACTAAACTTGCAGTAATTTCCATGGATGATTCCTCCTAATAGACTATATGTAGTGTATCATATTTCGATATGTTATGACAATGTAGTGCAGATATTTTTCTGTAAAAAGGGAGCAGTGATGCTCCCATGTGTGCGTTACGCTTTTTTAACCAATTCAATTAATTCTGCTTTTTTGAGAGCAGAATAGCCGCTTAATCCAGCTTCTTTTGCAACTTGTTGTAAGTCTTTTACAGTCATCGCTTCGTAGTTTACTTCTACTTTAGCAGGAGCTACTTCGACTTTTGGGGCTGCCACTTGAACTGGTGCCACGACCTTCGGAGCTTCAACGACTACTGGTGCTGCTGCTTTTGGAGCTTCAACAACTACTGGTGCTGCTGCTTTTGGAGTTTCTACTCTTGGAGCTGGTGCGGTACGATTGTCTGGACGTGGTCCACGATTTTGGTTGTTTTGGTTATTGTAGGGAGCACGATTGTCAGGACGACGTTCTGGACGTGGAGCTGGTTTTTCTTCGACGACTTCTGGTTTATCTTCTGCTGGAGCGTCTGATAATCCACCTTTGGCTTCTACTAATGCATCAGCCATTTTGGATACGATTAACTTAACCGAACGAAGTGCATCATCGTTTGCTGGGATAATATAGTCTACTTCATCTGGATCGCAGTTGGTGTCAACGATACCAAATACAGGAATGTTTAATTTGCGAGCTTCTAAAATAGCATTTCTTTCTTTACGTGGGTCGATAATGAAAATGGCTTGTGGTAATCCTTTCATTTCTTTGATTCCACCTAAGAATTTCTCTAAGCGTGCCATTTCTTTACGAAGTCCAATGACTTCTTTTTTTGGAAGAACTTCGAATGTTCCGTCTTTTTCCATTTTGTATAAATCTTGAAGTTTCTTAATGGATTTCTTAATGGTTTTGAAGTTGGTTAATGTTCCACCAAGCCAGCGGTTGTCCACATAGTATTGACCGGTACGAATGGCTTCTTCTTTCACTGGTTCTTGTGATTGTTTTTTGGTTCCTACGAACAATACTTTGCCGTCTTGTTCTGCGATTTCAAACAATGCTTTGTAAGCAATATCAATTAAATCGCTGGTCTTTTGTAAATCAATGATATGAATCCCGTTTCTTGATGTGTAGATGTACTTTGCCATCTTTGGGTTCCAACGACGTGTTTGGTGACCAAAGTGGACGCCTGCTTCGAGCAGGGCTTTCATTGAAATAACGCCCATAATAATTTGTTCCTCCTATTAGATGTTTGCCCTCCACTACGGTCATTGCGTGATTTCCACCCATTGGGCTCAAGGAATTCATTCGCTACGCAGTGTGTGTATTTTTTACGGCGAAGTTATTGTACCAAAAATGCTGTATAATTGCAAGCAAAATTTCTCACAAACGGCCATATCCAAACAAAAAACCACCAGTGATTGGTGGTTATCGTCCAGTTGAACCAAACCCACCAGACCGCTTGGATGCCGGGCGGGATTCTGAATCAGAAGAGAGGAATTTCTCAAAGACTCCTTGAGCAACCCGTTCTCCTTTTTGGATGGTGACAATTTGATTGGATGCATTGTAAAGTGGTAGTAAGATATGGCCTTCATTGGATTCATTGTTGTAATAATCTTGATCAATGACTCCCACTCCATTGGCTAAAATGAGTTGTTTATTGACGGCAATAGAACTTCTTGCATATAACTTTAATACTTCATCATTTTGCATGTATGCTTTGATTCCAGTGGGAACCAACTTAATTTCTTGCGGGTGAATGACCACATCTTCTGCTGCTGCGAAATCATATCCTGCGGAGGTCATGGTTTTGCGAGAAGGGATTTGGATGTCTGTAGATTGATAACTAGTTACCAGTTCAAATCCACGAAGTCTACCTTGGTTAGGGGAGGTCATAACGGTAGGATCTAGTTCCTTGAACGTTGGAAATTAAGATGATTTTACCCATCATATCGATGTTAATTGTGGTATTTTGAGAGAATTTTGCCACATTTAGAACAAGTTCTTTTACTTGAGTTTGAATGTTGTAAGAATAGATACGATTCGATTCATACAAATAAACAACTCCTTCACGATATCCAATGATACGTTCACCTTTCTCAGATGAGAATAGAACAGTTAATGTGTTTGTGGCATAGTCAAACTGAATCAAGTTGTCTTCTAGATGACGATTTTGCATGGGTTCGAAGATGCTACCATCCGAAGGTTTATTCCATCTCGAAGTAATGAATCCAATCGATGTAGCGCCTATTTTAAAGGGAGCTGCGTACTCGAAGTAAATATTTCTTTCAATGATTTCAGGGAAATTATAAACATAATTGACGGTCCTGAACCCTCTTGTTTCTGTTGTTCCAACCATTTGATTGATGTGGAATTGGTTAATCTTTACGTCAGAAACAATTCGGTTGAAGTCGCGAATTCTTGTAATGTATCTCGTTGCAGAAACACGGAATTGAAAATCATTGGAAGTCGAGGCTAATACTTTAAGGCCTGTAGTGTTATCAAAGATATCCACTTGGTCAATCAAATAGGGATATAAAGCATTATTTGCGGTATTTAAGTTGATGCTTGCTTGATAAACAATCGTTTTCCCTGGAATTTCTGAGGAATAGTAAATTGCTACTTGACGATTGTTGGTTGGATCCAAAGTAACCACTTGGAAATTTGTGGTATAAAATGCTGTTGGATTTTCAGCGTTGAACATATCACTCTTAAAAATGCGGAAATTATCTACTGGAACAACTTTATCTTCTTCGATGACTTCTACAAAGTTGGATTGTTGAATCCCGGAAACAGAGTTACAAGAGTTTTCTTCAACAACACAGCCTTGGAAATATACATAAGTTTCGTCTGCAGCGATTCCCATGACATAGCGAATCGGAATGGTGCGAGTAACTTCTTCTTTTGTGACTTTATCAACTTTAACAATGGATCCAAATTCGCTAGGTTCGACGGTAACAAAGAATACATGAGAGGCGTTTGCTGCCAGACCATTGATAGAGTCCACTAAAAAAACAAGTTCTGGTTCCGAATCTTCGGATACTGTTACATAGATTCCTCTTCCTTCACTGCCTGCACTGAAAAAATACACTTCATTTTCATAAAGCGCCATATTTCTACCAGCAGGTGTGACTAAGCCAGTGTGATTGATATCCACACGGATGGGGTTATAAATTGGAATTATATTAATAATGAAGATCAGGGCTGCAAGAATACTGATTAATATCAGTGCAGTAATCAGTTGCAGGACTTTCGAGTTTTGAATACGTTTAATTAACATGGATGTTACCTCTCTATCTCGTTTATTAGTAGTGGCATTATAACAAAAAGTGGTACTTTTGTCAAACCGTTTAGGGAAAATCGCTCATGTATAGTCGATTGTTTTTTGATTGTTACAAGGAACCTGCACCACTTTGCTTGATTTGCTTTTTTAGTTCTTGTTCAGCTAGTGCTAGTTCGATGTTTCTTTTCTTATTGTCTTCGATTCGCTCTGTTCGTAAGTCGTGTAAGTTTTGAAACGCTTCTTCCTTTGAATTACCAATAAAAGCATCTTGAGCAATGACAGTAACTACATTATTATGGTGTTCCAAAATCCCACCGATAATGACAACGTAATATACTAGGTTTTCTTGCTCTAACTTGATATATCCTTGATGAATGGTAGAAATGATGGGTACGTGTCCGTGCAATATCCCATAGTCGCCGTTATTATCGCTGGCAACGACAATGGCATTGACTGTTTCATTATACAACTCGCCATCCGGCGTCACAATTGAGATTCGCATATGGGCTCCTTATCGTTTTAATTTATTCGCCTTTTCAATCACATCATCAATGCTTCCCACCAAGCGGAAGGCATCCTCTGGGAAGGAATCGTACTTTCCTTCTAAGATTTCTTTGAACCCTCGTACTGTTTCTTTTACGGGAACGAAGGAACCTTTTTGGCCTGTAAATTGTTCCGCAACATGGAAATTTTGGCTCAAGAATAAACGAACTCTTCTTGCACGGTGCACCAACAATTTATCTTCTTCATTTAACTCATCCATTCCTAAAATAGCAATAATGTCTAGTAAGTCGTTGTATCGTTGTAAGGTACGTTGAACTTCACGTGCCACACGATATTGTTCCTCTCCAACAATTTCTGGAGTCAGTGCTCGTGATGTGGAGGCTAGTGGATCCACAGCAGGGTAAATTCCTTCTTCAGAAATCTTTCTGCTTAAGTTTGTTGTCGCATCCAAATGAGTAAACGTCGTTGCAGGAGCGGGATCGGTATAATCATCTGCCGGTACATAGACTGCTTGGATGGAAGTAATCGAACCATGCTTTGTCGAAGTAATCCGTTCTTGAAGTTTCCCCATGTCTGTAGCTAAGGTAGGTTGGTATCCCACTGCTGATGGCATCCGGCCTAACAGTGCTGATACTTCTGAACCAGCTTGAGTAAAACGGAAGATGTTATCGATGAATAAAAGTACGTCTTGTTTTGCTTCATCACGGAAGTATTCTGCCATGGTTAGTCCCGATAATCCAACACGCATTCTAGCACCTGGTGGTTCATTCATTTGACCAAACACCATGGCCGTTTTTTTGATAACACCAGACTCTGTCATTTCATGAAAGAGATCATTGCCTTCTCTGGTACGTTCGCCAACACCAGCAAAAA
This sequence comes from bacterium, assembly GCA_030684695.1. GTDB lineage: Bacteria > Bacillota_I > Bacilli_A > Izemoplasmatales > Hujiaoplasmataceae > JAUXXX01. The sequence continues at coordinate 55,467 of JAUXXX010000102.1, read as the reverse complement.
CAGAAATACCGCCGTGTTCTTGAGCAACGTTATGAATGAGTTCTTGAATTAAAACCGTTTTACCAACACCAGCACCGCCGAATAGTCCAATTTTACCACCTTTAATATAAGGTGCTAATAAGTCTACTACCTTGATTCCAGTTTCTAAAATTTCTACTTTTGTGTTTAGTTCATCAAATTTTGGAGCTGACCTGTGAATGGGCATCCGTTTGACAGAAGCATCCACATCTGCTAGTCCATCAATGGCTTGTCCTAACACATTAAAAATCCGTCCAAGGGTAAGGTTTCCTACTGGTACACGAATGGGCGCTCCAGTATCCAACACTGCCATTCCACGTACCAGTCCATCGGTTGAATCCATTGCGATGGTTCTTACAATTCCATCTCCTAAATGCAAAGAAGTTTCTAACGTCAATGCGATCGCAATTCCGTTGTTCTTTTTTGCATCAATCTTAATCTCCAAGGCATGTAATATTCCTGGCATCGCGTTCTCAAAATGAACATCCACAACAGGACCCATGACTTGGACTACTTTTCCGTAATTGGGCATGAATGACTCCTAACTGACAGCATTTGCGCCGCCGATGATATCTGTTAGTTCTTTGGTAATCGACCCTTGACGGGCACGATTGTAATAAAGGTTTAATGTTGTAATCACTTCTTTTGCATTGTCTGAGGCGTTTTTCATCGCGGTCATCCGTGAAGCATGTTCACTGGCTTTTGCGTCTAAGATAATGCCGTATAGTGTGTTTTCTACATAAATAGGTAACAATTCAGACAATATGACGTCTGCAGAAGGTTCATATAAATAATCATTAATTCGTTTCGAAGAATCCTTCATTAAATCTGTGATTGGCAAAATGGTAGTCTCTTGAACCTGATGGGTAATGGTATTGACAAAATGCGAGTGAATCACGACTATTTTATCAACTACTCCATCAATATAAAATTGAATAAAGGTTCTAGCCATCGCTTGAAAATCAATGAATTGCACTTCATCTCGTGAATTAATCGACTCTTCATTGATGAGCGGGTGCTTGCTACGCTTGCAATAACTATATCCTTTGAATCCAATGGTCCCAACAAAATATTCATCCTTACTTGCATGCTGACTGGTAATTTTATGGAACGTTTTCAGCACATTAGTATTATATGGACCCGCAAGACCACGGTCACTTGTAATCAAAATATATCCGGTCTTTTTGATCTCACGAGGAGTCAATAGTGGATGTTGAATATCAGGATCCGTCGATAATATGTTTTCCACAATCCCTTTTACTTTCATAACTAAAGGGTGGAAGGTTTTATATTTCTTATCTGCTTTTCGTAATTTAGAGGCAGACACCATGTTCATTGCTTTGGTAATCTGAGACGTTTTTCGAGTGGCAGTGATTTTCGTTTTGATATCACGCATGGAAGCCATAGCGTTCCCTCCTTTTCTTAGACGAAATCGGCGGCGAAACGACCAATCAATTCGTTTAAAAGTCCTTTATCAGGCAGATCTTTGGTTTGTTGGATGTGTGCAATGAGTTTTTTCCCTGATTCATCGCGTTGGATAAATAAGTGTAGTTCTTTTTCAAAACGACGAATGTCTTTTAAGCGAATGGTGTCCAAATGACCATTGGTTAATGCAAAAATAGAAATCGCTTGTAATTCAAAAGGCATCGTTTGATGCAACCCTTGCTTTAATATTTCAACAGTTCGTGAACCACGATCAAGTTTCGCTTTGGTTTGATCATCTAAGTCCGAACCAAATTGAGTAAAAGCTTCTAACTCTCGGTAACTAGCCAAATCAAGTCGTAAGGTTCCCGATACTTTCTTCACTGCTTTAAATTGCGCTGCTCCACCAACACGAGAAACACTTAGTCCTGCATTAATAGCTGGACGAATCCCCGCATGAAACAAGCTGGATTGTAAAAATATTTGACCATCGGTAATCGAAATTACATTGGTTGGAATGTAGGCTGAAATATCGCCTTCTTGTGTTTCAATGATCGGAAGAGCAGTAATCGATCCCCCACCTAATGCGTTTGATAATTTCGCTGCACGTTCTAATAAGCGTGAGTGCAAATAGAAGACATCCCCTGGGAAGGCCTCGCGTCCTGGTGGTCTACGAAGCAAGAGTGATAATTCACGATATGCAATCGCGTGTTTGGTCAAATCATCATAAATAATCAAGACATGCTTTCCTTCAAACATAAACTCTTCTGCCATCGCTACCCCAGCATAAGGAGCTAAGAATAAAAGCGGTGCTGGTTCGGATGCCGATGCACTGACAATGATTGAATACGATAACGCATCATGTTGTTTTAGGGTTTCGACCACATTCAACACGGTCGATTCTTTTTGGCCAATCGCTACATATATGCAAATCACATCTCCACCCTTTTGGTTCAAAATGGTGTCAACTGCAATGGATGTTTTACCGGTTTGACGGTCCCCAATGATGAGTTCACGTTGCCCCCTACCGATTGGTACCAAGGCGTCTAGCACTTTAATCCCTGTTTGCATGGGTTGATTGACCGATTGACGCTCTATGACGCCTGTTGCTTTGCGTTCAATCGGACGACGTTTGTTGGATACAACGGGTCCTAATCCATCGATTGGTTGACCAATGGGATTGACGACACGTCCTAACAGACCAATGCCCACTGGAACTTCTAAAATAGTTCCTGTTGTTTTTACTTCATCGCCTTCTTTGATCGAGCCTGTGTCATTTAATAAAATAACACCAACGTCATTCTTTTCTAAGTTTTGAGCCATACCAAAGACACCGTTTGGAAACTGAAGTAGTTCTCCAGACATTGCATTGTCAAGTCCATACACAATGGCAATGCCATCTCCAACAGAAACCACTGTTCCAACCTTTTCGGTCTTGGTTACTTTTTCATATTTTTTAATTTGTTCCTTCAGTAAGGAACTTATTTCGAGTGGATTAATTTTAGCCACAATGTCACCTCGTTAGTTTCTCAAGCTTTGGGTTAAGTCGCCCAAATAGCGGTTGATGGTCCGGTCTTCGACAAAACCATCGTATTCCAAGCGAATTCCACCCAGTAAAGTAGAATCAATCACGGATTCCATCACCACTTCACGGTGATGGTCTGCTTCAAATCTCTGTTTGATGGATTGAAGTACCGAAGTAGATAGTCCTGTTTTAGAGTACACCACTACTTTTAAGATACGATTCATTTGATCCATCAACTTGTTATATTCCAAGATAATCTCGTCAAACCAATCAAATCGTTGGTTATCAATAAGTAGATAAAGAAAATGGAGTAACAACTCTTCTTTTACTACGGATTGGAGGACGTCCTTTTTGATCTGCTTGCTGATTTTGGGGTGGCGAAAAAATACTCTTTGTTCTTCATTCAAGCCAAGTTGAATGTTTCTCAAGGATTCCTTGACCATTGTTTCAAGATTCTGTTCTTTCGCAAGCCCAAAAATGGCAAGTGCATATTCTTTTGCCTTGCCGTTCATTAGGATTCCCTCTTCAAGAATTCTTTACTGACTTGTTCTGTATATTTCGAAGGATCAACTTCAGCTTGTATTATTTTTGTGGCCATTTGAGCAGCTAACACAACAACTTCTTCTGTCAATGCTTCTTTTGCCTTTTGAATGTCATACTCCAGTTGAAGATTTGCCTCCACAGCAATTCGCAAAGCTTCATGTTTGGCTGAAAGTAAAATAGCTTCTTTTTCTGCCTCTCCAATTTTTCTTGCTTCCTGGATTACTTGACTTTTTTGACGCTGTAATTCAGTGTATTCCGTTTGGCGCATGGTTTCTAACTCAAGAGCTTTCGATTTTGCATTTTCTAGTGTTTGTAACTCCGCTGACAAGATTTCTCCACGTTTTTCTAAAAACGCAGTAATCTTCCCCCAAAAGAATTTTTTGACAATAATCACTAAAATAATCGTAGCTGAAATTTGAATAAACATGTCAAGTAAGCTAACGCCAAGTGCCGTTTGTAACATATCATTAACGGCAGTGGTAATGCGGTCAATTGCAGACATGATGGAACCTCCTAAAGGGTGCTATGGGAGCTCCCAGCTTATTTCGCGATTAGTAAAATAGCAATGATTAATGCGTATAGTCCAGTGGTTTCAGCAACCGCTTGGGTTACAAGTGTTGTAACTAAGATTTTTCCAGATGCTTCTGGTTGTCTTGCTACGGCTTCTGCAGCTTTTCCTGATGCAAATCCTTGTCCAATCCCTGGTCCAAACCCAGCGATCATCGCAATTCCGGCTCCAAGATAAGCCATACCCGATGAAAAATGCTCGTTGTATTCTGTGGCGAAACGTACTACATTTTCAAGAACTGATAATAACATTTTAAATCCTCCTGTGAATTCTATTATAGATGAATCTATTATCTTATCTTATGCATCGGATCCCATGCTAATGGTTACTAGTGATAGCATGAAGAACACAAATGCTTGAATCAAACCAAAGAAAATATCAAAAATGGCGTGAACAAATATCCCAGCAAAAATACCTAATGTCCAATGAAGCGCCGTATATACCATAATGGAAACGATTGTACCTGACATTAAGTTCCCAAACAAACGCATCCCCATGGTAACAGGTGTCGATATTTCACCAATTAAGTTAATGGGTAACATCAGTGGCGCAATCGGTAACACCGGTCCAAGTAGTGAAATCAGTTTCTTTTTTACTCCTTGGTACTTCATCTCTGAAAACTTAATCATAAACAATGACATCACCGAAAATGATAATGCAACTCCAAGGTTAGAAAGCGGTGGATTTAATCCAAACAAGGATACGGTATTTGCAAATGCCAAGAAAACAAAAATGGTAAATAAATAGGGTGCGAATGTCTTAAACCTTGTTCCTGGTAATTGCTCTTTAATAAACTTGTTAAATGTATCTACAATCAACACCATCGCTAACATAAATCCTTTGGGTGTTTGCCTGGGATCTAGTTGATTGACTTTTTTACCAATAAGGATGAATGAAACCGCTAAAAACACAATGATGATTAAAGAAGAAACCAAGTTGGGGGATAAAGGGCCGTATAATACGAAATTATCTTCCAACATCATCACCGCCTTCTGCTCTTCCGAAGATCAACACCATCGGGACCAGTACTATCCGATAGGTTAAAATCCCTGCTGCGGTAAAATATACGTTCCACGATTCGGGGTTGGTTGCAGTAATGTATAACAATACTCCAAACAATACAAATCGAAACACATAAGATATCACATAATGTCGTTGGATTAATGTAGGTGCTTCCATATAAGCCCGTTTCATCCAACGATAATTCCAAGAAGCCATGAGCATGGAGGATACGCCACCTAAGATAAAACTGGTTACGAAATCCCAGTTAAATGTAATTAAGTAGATGGCCACCGATACAACCAATAAATAGGGCCATGAGAATAAAATTGTCTTTTCAATGACGTTTGTCTTGTGTCGCATCGGTATCTCCTTTCGTATAAGCAATCGCTCGAATGATTAAATTACGCAATCCAGCAAACACTCCAATGGTTAAAAAAACGATGGTTAAAATGGTTTGATCGGGAAAGAAAAATCCGTCCAGCCACTTACCAAAAAAATAACCAAGTGCCATGGCTACAAAAGTCTCGGAAAAAAACTGGACAATAAGATGGATAATTTTTGCGTTTTCTTTATGATTTTGTTTTGACAAAGAGACTCACTTCGTTCCAAATAATCGGTCACCACAGTCACCAAGTCCTGGGACGATGTAACCAATCTCATTTAAATGACTATCAAGTTTCACTAAATAAATATGCACATCTGGGTGTTTGTCATGAATGGCTTTGACTCCTTCGGGAGCCCCAACCAATCCCACGAAACGAATGTCTTTGGCTCCTCGTTTTTTTACTTGATCAATGGCCGCATTTGCAGACCCACCAGTTGCTAGCATTGGATCGACAATCAATACGGTTGCTTGGTCAATAAAGGGAGGTAATTTCAAATAATACTCATGAGGAGTGAGTGTTGTTTCATCACGCCATAAGCCAATGTGTCCGATTTTAGCAGTGGGAATCACGGTATGGATTCCATCAACCATACCTAGTCCTGCTCGCAAAATCGGTACGATGACGACTTCTTTTGCTAACATTTGGCAAGTCGTGGAAGCAATAGGAGTTTCCACAATGACCGGTTTGGTTTCTAAATCACGAGTGATTTCATAGGTCACCAGACTTCCAATTTCATTCAAGTTTTCTCTGAATGTTTTGGTATCAGTTAATTTGTTACGGATGATTGCCATTTTGTGTTCCAACAATGGATGGTTGATGATGGTTAACAGTTCACGACTCATTTTTGTTCCTCCTCGTATTTTTTTATCAATTCGACACGTTTTTGATGACGTTCGCCATTGGAGTATGGAGTGGTGATAAAGAGTTCTACGAGTTCTAGTACTTCATCCATGGTGTTGGTTCTTGAGCCGACACACAGGACATTGGCATTGTTATGTTCCCTTGTCGCTTGAGCACAAACGGCAGTTTGACACGCTGCAGCACGGATTCCTTTGACTTTATTCGCAGCAATGGACATTCCAATGCCAGTGCCACAAATCAGGATTCCTAAATCAGCGTCTTTATTCGATACCGCTTGTCCCACTTTGATCGCATAAAGTGGATAATCTGTAGAATCGATGGTCTTAGTACCAAAATCGATATATTCGTGATGGTTTCGGTTTAGAAATAACTTAATCTCTTCTTTGTATGCAAACCCTGCATGGTCAGATCCGATGGCAATTTTCATGTAATCCTCCTTCAGTTCGTTAGCTTAAGATTTTCCTTTAGGGAAAACCCCATACAATTATAGCAAAATTGGGTGTAGTTTACAAATAAAATCTCCATGGATTGTTATGTTATTGATTTTTTGGGTAGAAAAAAATCGGCGATATCGTCGATTTATTATCACTCAGCGTCTTGGTGAGGTCCTATATTTTTCTATGAGTTGTTTAATCTCGCTGGGATGGTCTACAATTTTATCTGCATTTGCTGCAATGAGTTCCTCTTTTTTACGAAATCCCCACGTTACACCAATTGCCGTCAAATCGCCTGATTTTGCAGTAATCATGTCCGTTGCTGTATCACCAACATATAAGACTTGATCGTTTGATACATTCAACTTTTTAAGCAATGCATGTAGCGACTGTGGAGAAGGTTTAGGTAAGAACTCGTCTGTCTTCCCCATAATGTAAGAATTGGATAATGTAGGAAAGTGGTGTTCCACCACTCTTAATGTATCGATATGTGGTTTGTTTGATAAGACAGCTACTTGAATGTGATTAGAAATCAACCACGCGATCAAGTCCGTAATACCTTCATATGGCTTGGTTGTATCATGCTGATGAATGGAGTATTCTTCCATATATCGTTTCAGAAGAAAGGATTCCTTCCCATGGGCATGAGGGTGTTTTTCGAGAACACGAGACATTAATTTGACAACACCCTCTCCAACAAAGTATTTGTACTCTTCGTCAGAATATGGAGGTATGTCCAAGTCAATAAGTCCGTTATTGACACTTGTCGCAATATCATGAATGGTATCAAGCAAGGTTCCATCCAAGTCAAAAATAACTGCTTTTATATCTTGCTTCATAGACATCTCCTAAAATAGTGTGTTTTCGGGATAAAGAATTTGTTGAACTGGTGCGAACGTTTTACGGTGAATGGGGGTAGCCCCATGAGTAAGAAGTGCAATTTTGTGTTCTTTGGTATAATACCCTTTATGCTTGCTAAATCCATATCCTGGATATAATTCATCCATTTGTTTCATATAACGATCACGCTCCACTTTGGCTAAAATACTAGCTGCCGCAATCGATGCGCTGAGAGCATCCCCATGAATCAAAGATAAATATGGAATATTTGCTTCTTTTAACGGCATAGCATCGGTTAACAAAGCGTCTGGCTTAATGGCCATCTTCTTTAGTGCTTGAAGCATTGCCAATTTGGAGGCTTGATAGATATTGATTCGATCAATGGTTGCTTCATCCACAAAAGCTACTTGATAACAAATGGCACGTTGCTTGATTTGAATTTCCAATTCATTACGTTTCCGTTCAGATAGTTGTTTGGAATCATTTAATCCAATGATTTCATCATCTCGATGTAATATGACACAGGCTGCCACAACTGGTCCAGCAATTGGACCACGGCCAGCTTCATCCAGTCCAGCGATGAGTTTATAACCTTGAAGTACAAATTGCTCCTCATACAGATACATCAATCTAGATTCGATCATAGGATACTCTACCAAATTTTGCTTCACGAATATCAGCAACGACATACTTGATCACACGTTCCATATCTACGGTGTTCCCTTTGAGTAAAGAACCACGATTACGTCCAATTTGCTCCAATAAATCCACAATTTCACCGTCCAGCGACGTCAAGGAATACCGTTCTTTTAATTGGTTGGGGTAATACTCTTTTAAATAGCGAAGTCCATAAAACAAGACTTCATCAAGGGGTAATAAATCATCTTTAATCGAACCGAGTAAAGCTAATTTGAATCCCACATCCGGATCATCAAACTTAGGCCATAAAATACCAGGATTGTCTAGTACTTCAAAATCGTCTCCCACTCGTAAGTATTGTTGGATTTTTGTTACCCCAGGTTTATCCCCTGTCTTGGTTTTATTTTTATTAGAAAGACGATTGATAAATTGGCTTTTCCCCACATTAGGAATACCGACAATCATGACTCGAAGCGGTCGCTTTTTCATCCCTCTTGATTCTTCCTTTTCTCTTAACGGTGCCATCAAACGTTCTAATCTGGGCACGAGTGTGCTCGATAAATCATCCACCAGTGAATTGGTACATACTGCTGCGATTCCTTGATTTTCAAAATAATTGACCCAGCGTTTGTTTTGCTTTGGATCCGCTAGGTCTGCTTTATTGAGTAGTACCATTTTAGGCTTATTCTTGATTATCTCAGATAATGTTGGATTCATCGAAGATTTGACCGCTCTTGCATCGAGCAGTTCAAACACGACATCGATTACCCCAAGTTTTTCTTCCACTTGACGTCTCGCTTTCGCCATATGTCCAGGAAACCATTGAATTTGTTTCATAATAACTCCTTACGACCCTAATTTAAGGATCACTTTCCCAAGCAATTGCTCTTTATCTATGAATCCGAAATAGCGACTATCATTGGACATCGCAGATCCTGATTGTGTATACTCACGGTTATCTCCTAAAACAAAATACTGACCCTCTTGTACGATTCCATCAAACGTAGCTAAATAGCCAGCGCCGTTAGGTCTAACATCGGTTTCCACTAAAACGCCATTGACCCAAATACCAGAAAGTGACACTTTTAGTACATCTCCAGGAACAGCAATTAATCGCTTGATAAGCAGCCTATTTTGAACAGTGATGATGATAATGTCTTCCTTTTGATAGTGAACTTGGAAATGATAAATGACTACAGGATCGTTATCATAAAAGGTGGGCTCCATCGATCTTCCATCGACGACCGCTGGGCTAAGAAAGAATCCGTTTATCAAGATAATCATCAATAAAAAACTGGGGATCACAGAAAGCAAATCAAACAAGTTATAGTGACATTGGAATGCCGGAAGTGTTTGCTCAATATTGATTGGTAGTGTAATTTCTTTTTTTCTCTTAAACCACAATGTCGCAAAGTAAATAAAATCCAGTAAGGTAAAAAGGAGAAATCCATATGTAATGATACTAAAAAATCGGCTCAGTTCAGTGGTGTTAAGGTTTTGGTTCGTAATATCAAAGATAAACAATTTTTCTCCTTGAAATACAGCCACAAAAACAACGATTGAAATCGTTGATATTAAAAACACAATCATTTTCCTTAGTCCCTTTTTCATCATTTGATGATGAAGCTTAATGATGTCATTATCAACGATTTGATCAGGAACAATTCTTTCTTCTATTGTATTTATGGGTTCTTCAGACATCACAATTGTTGACCTAATCCTTCTAATATACGTAGTAGTTCTTTTTCATTGACCATCACTTCACGTGGTTTTGTCCCAACGTTGCGAGAAACAACACCATACAACTCTAAACTTGATACGATTTGGGTGGCGCGATTAAAGCCAATGTTAAACTCTTGAGTAATTTTATTGAGGGAACATTTTTCTTCCAAAACGACATACCTCGCTACTTCCCCAAATAACTCATCTAGTTCAGAGGATTGTTGGCTATCTTGGAAGGTTTTTACTAAGGTTTCATGAGTAAAAACGTAAGCCGGATGTGCTTGGTTTTTAATAAATTCTACCAACGATTCAATCTCTTGTGGCGATAAAAAAGCTCCTTGAAGTCGACGGATTAATCCGTTTTCTGATAACAACATATCCCCTCTGCCAAGTAATTTTTCTGCGCCAGGTGTATCAAGTACCACAGAGGAGTCCACTTGAGTAGGAACTTTAAACGCAAACCGAGTAGGAATATTGGCTTTGATGGATCCTTTGATGATATCTGCACTAGGACGTTGAGTAGCTAAAATCAAATGAATCCCAACCGCTCTGGATTTTTGAGTCAGTTTTAAAATGTTTTCTTCCACTTCCGGTCCGCCATTTAGTAACAAATCAGAGGCTTCTTCCACAATAATGACCAAACGTGGCATTTTTTCGAAATCTCGATCATGGAGTCGACGTTCGTAATAATCTTTGACATTAACACTTTTGAATTTCTTTAGGACGTCATAGCGGCGTTCCATTTCACCAACGGTCCATTTTAGTGCTTCTAGTGCCATCTTTGTTTCATCGATGATTGGCGTGACCAAATGAGGAATGTCTGCGAACTGCTGTAAATCCACTTTTTTTGGATCAATTAACAAGAGTTTCACTTGATCTGGTTTGTTTTTGTATAAAATCGAAGCGATAATCGAAGCAATGGCAACCGACTTCCCACTTTGTGTGGAACCAGCTACCAATCCATGAGGCATTGCTTCAATGGAGGTATATACTGGATTGGCATCAATATCCAGTCCAATTGCTAAGAGCAAAGGATCTTGACTAAGCAAAAATTTGGGATTGTCAATCACATCTCCAAAAAAGACCGATTCTCGTTCTTTGTTTGGTACTTCAATCCCAACTGTTGTTTTTCCAGGAATCGGCGCTTCAATTCGAATGGTATGTGCTGCTAAATTCATTTGGATGTTATCCGCAATGGAGGTAATCTTTTTGGTTTGAACCCCTGCTGCTAAAGCAATTTCATAACGGGTTACGGTTGGTCCCTTGGTAAATGTGGAGACTTCTCCTCCAATATCAAAAGCAAGCAATGTTTGGTTAATAATATCGATATTTGCTTGTATCCAATGATCCGAAGACGCTTTATGAATGGGTGATTTCTTCATTAAACTAACCGGAGGCAGGTAGTAATCTTTGTAATCTGTAATCGAGGAGGAGTAGGTTTTTTTGAATGGAGCTTCAGAAGGTTTTATGGAAACAGGTCGTTCATCTTCTTCGATCACTACTCTTTTAGGCGTTTCTTCTTTGATCTTAACGGGCTCATTTTTGGCAAACAATTCCACATCTTCTTCTACGAATGCAGAAAAACGATCAAGATCAAAGTCGCCATCTGGTTCCTTGATGTTTCTTGTCATCTCTTCTAGAGTGGTGTAGGTATCTTCTACGGTAGATGGTTCTACAGCATCAAAGAAATCATCAATCGATACTTGAGAAGCGACTTCTTTAGTCATTTTGGGACTTGTTTCTGGAAGGATTTGTTCTCTTGGTCGAGCAATAATGTCTTCTGGGTCAAGTTCACCTTTGACCATTTTATCTTTTTGTTTATTCGTTATGGTATTAAACTCATAATAAGCATCCCCGTAGCGCCGCTTCGCTTCTTCTTTGGTCAGTTTTTTGTTCTTACGGAATGGGTCATATCGTTTATCGATATCTCCGCCTTGTCTTGCATCATGAGGAAGTACGACTTCATCTTTGACATTTTTACCAAATACTGGCGAAATAAATCGTCTTTTTAAGGTTACTTTATCTTCATAATCCGTAATCTTCGGAATAAAGAAGAGGCGTGAATCTTCACTTCGAGACAATCCAGGAACAGTTCGTTCCAGAACTTTCTTCTTTTTCAGTCCAAACATGAGGTTCACTCCTTTGTCTTATAGGCTTCTTCGGTTATTTGATCAAACGTTTGTTCTAGTAATAGTGGGTCATCTGGAGACATAAATAACTTCTTCGAGTAAATTTTATTGGTTTCTTCTCCAGCGATTTCAATGATTTTTTTACAGGCTTCCTTGATGACTAATGTGGTAGATGGTTTAAGGGCCAATTTACGGAACCAATAAATGGGATTGGCATAATTGAGGACCATTCCAGCATAGGAAAGAACTTTCGATATTTTGTATTGTCGATTCCATTTCATGATTTTTGAGTTATCAATGGCTTTCTTCTTATTTAAAATATCGACAATCGTCGAAATTCGACTATTTTTGAACAAACGAATAAACTTATGATTGACGATTGCTTGCGCTCTTTTATGGATATAGGCAACTAAATCCATAATTTCTTGAATGGATAACTCATAAATGGGGTACGTAGAGTTTGGAAAATAATGTTTTGCGATATCAAAGACCAAATCCATCGATAAATCCATTGCGACACGGAAATAAGCGTTATCAGAAACCTTAATGGTATCCATCAACTCTTGTTGCTTTGATTGAATCATTTTGGTAATCACTTCTGATTCAAGGGGTTGTGAATGACTTAAAATTAGTTTTTCCTTACTTTTACGTGACCTGATCAGCAAAAAGGCAATGAACAAACTAAGCAAAACAAAACCAGTAAGCATCCCGATGATAAATGTAGAAATGAGTGGCCAATTAAGCGAAACTAACGAATATGGCTTCAAAGTGATACCCCCTTCTTGCATAGATGTATTATATAATAAACCCCTGAAAAAGACAACTTAATCAACGAATACACCTTTGGTTAAAAAAATGTAGCAACTCATTGATTCAATAAAGAAAAGTCACCTTTGCGAGGTGACTTTGATTATTTGGAAGAACAAATATCCAATACTTCCTCAAAATAGCGTACTCCACTTAATAAAATGGACTCATCAAATTGAAATTGATTGGAATGCAACGGATGAATGTACCCTAAATCATCGTTTCTAGAGCCCAGCATCACAAATAAAGATGGGACTTGCTTTGAGAAATAAGCGAAGTCTTCTGCAAACATCACAGGGGTAATCTCTTTTGCTTGTACATGAGACAGCGATGAAACAATCTCTTTTGTCAATGCTACGTCATTTTTTACAACCGGATAGAAATCGCGAATTTCCACATGAACGATTACATGATCGGACCATTCAATTCCTTTAGCAATCTCACGAATTCGTTTCTTGATCGTGTCATATACCTCTTCGTCAAAGGCACGAATGGTTCCTTCTAATCGGATGGTGGATGCAATGATATTGCGAGCATCTCCACCACTTATTTTACCTATTGTCACGACTGCTTGCTCAAAAGGATCGATGGATCGACTGACAATGGATTGTAATAAAGAAACAAGATGACTACTCGCTAGCAACGCGTCTGCACCAAGATGAGGTTTCGCACCATGAGAAGATATCCCCAAGATTTCAATATCTACTTCCCCGCTTTGAGCAAAGAATCCTCCTTCGTGGTAGCCGATAATTCCACCTGCCAACTCAGGATAAAGATGTAATCCAAATGCATGGACGATTTCATATCGTTGAAATAAACCCTCTTCAATGATTAACTTCGCACCACCAGGACCTTCTTCTGCGGGTTGAAACAACATAAGAATGGAGTATTTTGTTTGTAAATGTGCAATTTCTTTGGCGAATCCTAACAGAATTGCCATATGTCCATCATGTCCACAGGCATGCATGATTCCCGGGTGTTGACTTTGAAAGTCACAAGTGGTCGCCTCTTCTATGGGAAGAGCATCCATATCACTTCGAAACAACAAACATCGCGAATCAAGACCCAGTTTATGAACCAATACTCCAGTTTTACCAACCGTTTGAGTGATGTATCCCATGGAATGTAACTGTGAAATCAAAAAAACTCTAGTTTTCAATACATCGAACCCTAGTTCTGGGATTTGATGTAAGCTACGTCGGTAAAACGTTAGATCTTCTTGGGTCAGTAGGGAACTCATTGCAAACAAACCTCATCAATCGATTGTTTGAATTTGGTAAAGAATTCACTGAGTTCTTTTTGGTTGATGGTCAATGGGGGAAGCAAACGAATCACTGTTTGATTCGTGACATTAAGTAACAACTTTTTGTTAAAAGCAGCCTTTTGGATAAGTGGAGCGTAAGTGCCAACTTCAAGCCCAAGCATCATCCCTTCTCCACGAATCTGTGTAATCACATGAGGATAAAGTCTTGCGATTTCTTTTAATCCTTGGAGGAGTGCTTGACATTGCGTTTTTAAATGCGTTTGGAATGTTGTCGATGATAATTCTCCAAGTAATGCGTTTCCAAGGGCAGCCACAAATGGATTTCCTCCAAATGTTGAGCCATGATCTCCGTAGGTAAATGCACTCGCAACTTCAGAAGTTGCGATTAAAGCCCCAATGGGCAATCCGCCCCCCAGTGATTTAGCAACGGTTACCATGTCTGGCTTTAATGGAGTTCGTTGATAACTAAACGGAATGCCAGTACGGTATAATCCGGACTGCACTTCATCTGCCACAATCAAAAAATGATATTGTGCTTGTAAGTCCATAATGGTCTGAAGGAAGTCCTCACTTAATACTTGAACCCCGCTTTCTCCTTGAATGACTTCAAGAAAAACCGCAGATGTTTTATCATTGACAGCTTGTTTTAATTGGTCAAGATTGTTTCGTTCAATATGACGAACTAGCGGAATCAGTGGGCGAAAGGATTCTTGATATTTGGGTTGTCCAGTCAGTGATAATGCGCCAAGCGTACGTCCATGGAAAGAATCTTTCAATGCAATAAACTCCAGTTTTTCTGGATTCAATTGACGAGTAGCTTTGCGGGCTAACTTCATCGCAGCTTCGGTGGCTTCTGTTCCAGAGTTTGTAAAGAAGACTTGATCAAGACCAGATAAATGTGTCAATTTCTTTGCTAGTTCCACAACACTTTCGGTAGAAAAATAGTTAGATAAATGCAAGAATTGACGCATTTGCTTCTTCATGGCTTTTTGGATTACATGATGTGAATGTCCCAGCGAATTGACAGCAATCCCTGCAAAGAAATCCAAGTATGCTTGGTTGGATTCGTCAATCAAATAACTGCCTTTGGCTTTTTTTACGACAATCGGAAGTCGTCGATACGTATTCATGATGTATTGTTGATCACGTGTTAATAAGTCCATATGTCCTACTTTCTAAGATCGTTAAGAAGTTGTGTTTTTCCTTCTGTTTTCTCATCTTTTTGCTTAATTATTTTCGCAGGAGACCCAGCCACAACGACCCCTTCAGGTACATCTTGTGTAACAATAGCACCTGCAGCTACTACACTATTTTTACCAACTCGAACACCTTCTAGTACCACAGCATTCGCGCCAACCAGCACTCCATCTTCAATAATAACCGGCAACTTCGAAGGGGGTTCTAAGACTCCTGCAATGACGGCTCCAGCCCCAATGTGGCACCGACTACCTATTTGCCCTCTTGCACCGACAACTGCATTCATATCAATCATCGTTTCACTACCAATGACAGCCCCAATATTGATAACAGCACCCATCATGATGACTGCTTTGGATCCAATTGATACAAACTCACGAATGATTGCACCTGGTTCAATTCTCGCATCAAGAGCAGTAATATCAAGAAGTGGAATAGCTGAATTCCGGCGACTCGACTCAATAACTACATCATCAATAAAGTCTTTGTGTTGAACTAATAATAATTCGATTACCGATGCTTCTCCAAACAATACTTTAAAAGAATCGGTCCCAAAACACTTGACGCCTGGGAAAAGTATCGATTCAAAGCGTCCTTGTAAGGTTGCCTTAATCGGGGTTGTTTTGGTTGCTTGTTTGATGTATTTCGCTATTTCATATGGATCTAGTAAAAATTCATTCATTGAGTAATCCCTCCTATTAAATGAGACATGCCATATAATCCACTGGGGAGATGTTGTAAAAACGAAATGGCTTTTAATGCGCCTGAAACAAATACTTGTCTGGATTCCGCAGTATGAGACAATTGAATTTGCTCTCCTTTGGATGCAAACAATACTTCATGAACCCCAGCAATGCTTCCCCCACGTATGGAATGAACCCCAATTTGGGTTTTCGGACGTGCACCTGTAAAACCTTCACGTCCATGGATAATTTCATACTTTGTGGATAACGATTGTTGAATCGTATCCATGATTAAATGGGCTGTTCCAGAAGGAGCGTCTACCTTTTGACCGTGGTGACGTTCGATGATTTCAATGTCAAAATCGTCTTCAAGCATGGGGGTGATTTGTTTTAGTGCTTGCAAAACAACATATAAACCTACCGAAAAATTCTGAGAATGAAAAATTGGAACTACTTTTGAAGCCTCCACTAATTCATGGTATTGATGGACGGAGTATCCTGTGGTTCCTAATACTAAAGGTACTTGATGCTTTTTCGCATAGGCAATCGTAGAACTCCATTGTCCAATATGAGAAAAATCCACAACGAGATCTGCACGTGGTGCGTCTGCTAAAGAGCCAAACACTATCACTTCACCAAAGGGGACTTGTTTGATGGCATCCACGCCAAACAATACCTTCCAATTGGCTTTTTTTTGAATGGAGGTAGCGATTAATTGGCCCATTTGGCCATGAATCCCAATGACTCCAATGTTCATAAAATGCCTCTTTGTTGATAATCATTGATAACCGTTTGTAATTTCACAAAGTTTTTCTCTTCTAAAGAAACCAAAGGAAGTCGTACTTCACCCACTTCAGTCCCCATTAGTTGGAGTGCTTGCTTGACAGGAACAGGATTGGTTTCAATGAACATGATATCGTGCAATGGACGAAGAACATTTCCTAGTTGCTTTGCTTCTTGAATCAATCCATTTAAAAATAAGTGTACTTGATTGGATACTGCCAAAGGTGCGATGTTGGCACTAACGGAAATGACTCCTTTTCCTCCAAGTGCCATGATTGCAAACGTTTGATCATCATTTCCAGAATACACGATAAATTCGTTTCCACATAACTCAAATACTTTTGCAATTTGAGATATGTCTGCACTTGCTTCTTTTATGGCACGGATATTTGGAATCTTTGATAATGCAGCGACTGTTTCTGGAAGTAAATTTACAGACGTTCTAGATGGCACATTGTATAAGATTATTGGAATTTGTACTCTTGAAGCGATGGCTTCAAAGTGAGCATACATTCCACGTTGGGTGGGTTTGTTATAAAAAGGAGTAACCAATAACAAGCTATCCACTCCAGCTTCTTGAGCAATCAAGGATAGTTCAATGCTCGCAGAGGTGTTGTTTGTACCAGTACCAGCACAAATATGAATCCGTTTGTTCGCTACTTTGACACTATACGAAAACAAACTACGTTTTTCTTCTAATGAAAGCGTCGCCGCTTCTCCCGTTGTTCCTGCTAAAATGAGAGCATCCGTCTTGTTCAAAATATGCCATTCAATCAACTGTGATAATACGACATAATTGATTTCTCCGGATGGGAGAAATGGGGTTACTAAAGCAACTCCAGATCCTGTAAATAATAAACTCATTGCAATTCCTCCTTAAAATAGGTCATAGCGATTTGAACTGCGTTGGTCGCAGCACCTTTACGAATGTTGTCAGCTACAGTGATAAACGACACAAATGTGGGATCGTCTTTGTCACAAACCAACCGTCCAATCAGTACTTTATCTTGCCCACTTGCTCTCAATGGTGTTGGATAATCGGGGGCAGCTATGTATTCAATAGCGGGGTTGTTTTTCCATGCTTGAATGAGTTGTTCTTGGTCAATGACGTTTTTACATTGAGCATGGACCACAACGGTATGAGAATTGAGTACGGGTACTCGAATGCACGTAGAATGGATAATTAATTGTGGCTTATGAAGAATTTTTTTGGTTTCTTGACGCATTTTCAATTCCTCGTAGGTTTCAAAAGTATCTAAAAATCGATCAATTTGTGGAATTACGTTATGAATGATTGGGTGAGGGTAAAAGAGTGGTTCCGCTCCTTCTTCTCCCCGATGTAAATCATTAATTCCTTTGTAACCTGATCCTGAAACCGCTTGATAAGTACTATAAGAGATTCGTGTGATATCAAACAAATCTTCTACCGCTTGCAATGCAACGACGGCTTGAATGGTTGAACAGTTGGGGTTTGCAATGATGCCTTGGTGAAAAAAGATGTCTTGTGGATTACATTCTGGCACCACTAGTGGAACCAGTTCATCCATCCGCCATGCACTCGAATTATCAATAACGAGGGCATTTGTTTTGCAAGCAATAGGTGCGAACTTTCTTGATACATCACCACCAGCAGAAAACAATACCACATCAAATCCTTCTTCAAAAGAAGTTTCTGTGCATTCTTGAATGAACACTTCATTCCCTTGAAACAATACACTTTTTCCAGCACTCTTCGCAGAAGCAAATAAACTAAGTTTTTCGATAGGGAAGGAAAATTCCTCCAATATTTTAATAAATTGTTGGCCGACTAATCCACTCGCCCCAACAATTGCGACTTTTTTGGGCTTAAACATCATTTGTTACCCCCGAAGCAATCCATGTTGCTTCTCCTGTTAATACAATAGATTCATGGACACCAACATGCAATGTACCACCGGGTACTAAAACGTTGACACTTGGAGATACCAATCCATCTTTGAAAGCTTGAAAAGCACTTGCACAAGCTCCTGTTCCACAGGACTTTGTCCAACCCGCTCCTCGTTCATATGTAGTGACTAAGATGGAATTGTTGGATTGTACTTCTACTATATTTACATTAATTTGCTTAGGGAATGCAGGATGCTTTCCAAGCGCTTCCGCAAATTCTACATACTCCAACGTCTTCCCTGATTCGACGAATACTACTGCATGGAGTGTTCCTAAGAACAAAGCCGATACTGCTTTCTTTTTGGATTGTAGTTCTATTTCGATGTGTTGAAACATTCCTGGATGTTTCACATCCGGTGTTTGAAGCACCATGATGGGATCGGTCATAGTAACTGACACCAAATCTGAATGTTGGTGATACTCCACATGAATGATGCCTGCTTTGGTTTCAACATCAAAGACATGTTCTTGAACAATGTTATTTTTCAATACATACTTCACGAAACAACGCATGCCATTTCCACACATTGGAGCAACACTTCCATCCGAATTCCAATAATCCATCTTAATTCGAGCGATCGTTGAGGGCGAGGCAATCATCAATCCGTCTGCACCAATGCCAAAATGCCGATCACATAACAAAATGGCAAGTTGACTTGGGTATGGCACCATTTGTGTAAATATAAAGTCATTTCCTGTCCCGTGATACTTTTCAAAGGAAATCATAATCCACCTACAATCCAAATGCAGAAGCAATTACTTGAACTGCGATTTCTTGATATGATTTATCCATCGTGTAAGAAATGGAAATTTCTGAAGTCGTAACCAATTTAAACTCGATATCATGGTCCGCAAGTAACGTAAACAGCTTCGCAGCGACTCCGCTTTGTGTTCTCATTCCGGTACCTACCACACTGACTTTCACGATGTTTGATTCATAATATGGTTCAATCGATGGGATGTTTTTTTGAATCGATTGAACGACTGTTTCAATCGCTTCAAAATCATCACTCGATGCAGTAAAAGCAACATTGATCAAATCTTGAATGGATGTGGTTTTCGAAATGATATCCACATTGACTTCGTTTTGGGCCAATGCCGCGAATAAATCCGCTATGACACGTGGTTTATTTGGGACATTTCGTAAGGTAACCATCACTACTTTTTGAGAGATGGATAAACCAGTTATTTGTTTTTCTTCCACAGGGGATTCCTCCATAATCCATGTACCAGCTACATCACCATGAGCAGATGCCACATAGATTTTCACACCATAGCGGTGTCCAATTTCAATGGAGCGAGGTTCCATTACTTTCGCTCCTAAAAATGCCATTTCTTTCATTTCTTCATATGTAATCGTATTGATTTTTTTTGCTTGTGGAAACAACCGTGGGTCTACCCCATAAATACCATCCACATCGGTATAAATCTCTGCGTGTGTGTGAAGCTTCGCTGCAATGGCTACGGCCGTTGTGTCTGAACCGCCTCTGCCTAACGTTGTGATATCCCCTTCATCATTCAATCCTTGAAATCCAGCTACGACCACAATTTTGCCAGCTTCTAAATGTTTTTCAATGACTCGAGTATCTATTTCTTTGATTTTATTTTTGGTATGTGACCCAATGGTATGAATTCCTGCTTGGAACCCTGTTAAGGCGATGGCATCGCCTCCCATTTCTTTTAGTACCATAGTGAATAAGGAGATGGATACTTGTTCTCCCGTTGAAATAAGCAAATCAATTTCTCTTTTAGGGGGATGACTGGAAGCCTTTTTGGCTAAATCAAGCAAATGATTGGTAGAATTGCCCATCGCAGAAACCACGATTACAATTTGTTCTCCTAGTATGGCTCTTTGTAAAATCTTAGGTGCAAGTAACTGCATTTTCTCAATGGTGGCTACGGAGGATCCCCCATATTTTAAAACAACACGGCCCATATTATTCCTCCATGTCTACATCGAGACGAATCAAATCGGCGTAGGTTTCCTTTTTCACAACAACTCTACATACTCCGTTATTGACAAACACAACTGCAGGTTTTGTCAAACGGTTATAATTTGAGGCCATGGAATAATGATACGCCCCCGTAGTCTTCACTAATAAATAATCTCCTGCTTGTGCTTGTGGCAACTGAATTGAACGAATTAAGACATCTCCAGATTCACAGGCTTTTCCAGCAACGGTATATACACTACTTGAAGAGATTTCACGGTCACTAATCAACACTGCATCATAAATTGCTTGATACAAAGCAGTGCGAATGTGGTCGGCCATGGAACCATCCACCATCAAATAGTTTTTTCCTTCTACGGTTTGCTTAGTAGAGCCTACTTCATAGAGTGTCGATCCCGCTTGAGCAACGATTGCACGCCCTGGTTCAATCAACACTTTTGGAATGGCAATTTCCAAATCCATTGCGGCTTGATAAATGGTATCTAACATTTTTGGAAGCACTTCAATCAAATCAATTCCTTGGTCAGCGGAAGTATATTCTACACCAAATCCCCCACCCAAGTTGATTTCTTTGACAACGACTTTGGTTTGAACTGTAATTGCTTTTACATATCGAAGAACTGCTCTACTGTGCTCATAAAACGAAGACTCTTCAAAGATTTGGGATCCGATATGGCTATGAAGTCCAACAAAATCAAAACGAGAATCTTTTGAGATTCGCGAAATCAAAGACATGGTTGAATCCGCGAAAATACTTTCTCCAAATTTCGAATCATTTTTCGTGGTTTGAATGTATTCATGAGTGTGAGCTTCAATTCCTGGATTGATTCGTAGCATCACCCGTTGATTGGTGTTATTGGGAAGAATCGACTGTAGTAACAAAAATTCGGCTTCACTATCAATAATGATTGTGCCAACATGGGCTTCAATGGCTTCTAGAAGCTCTTTTCTGGATTTGTTATTACCATGAAAATAGAGTCGATTCACGGGGAATTTTCCTTGGACAGCTGTAAACAATTCTCCTCCAGAAACCACATCAAGGGACAATCCTTCTTGATGAATCAGCGTGGCCATCGCCTTGGTTAAAAAAGCTTTGGATGCATAAATGACTTCGCTCCTCACAAATGGATGTACAAAATTCGACAGAAATGTTTGACATTGTGCCCGAATCATTTGCTCATCATATAGGTAAAGGGGTGTCCCAAACTGTTGTGCTAATTCTTGAAAACTTACCCCTTGAAACGTGTTTGCTTTCTTCAAGTAGAACATGATTTCCTCTTTCCCGGAAAAATAAAAAAACTATGAGCAAAAGCCATAGTTTTCCGTCCATGCTTTCGCCCCCCACAAAGATAAGCGCAATTTATATCGGTTGGGCAACCGATACAAAACAGTCTTATGTTTCTTCAACATAATCCCAGCAAATAAACATTTGCTTCGGCGTCCTCCCCCTCGTATAAACTTCATGGAGTAACGCAGCCTCTTATCAATAGGTCTTTGATGTAATTGTTGTTAGAATTATAACATAGTAATGATTTCATGTCCATGAATTTAATCATCCATTAAACCATCTTTTTCAATGAAAACGTACACAATCCGATAGTTTACCGCGTGTTTACATTCTAAAAATTGAATTGTGCCTTACTTTATGAGATAATGTAATCAAGTGAGGTAGCCAGATGAAAAAATACTTATTTGCCATCGATCTCGATGGGACTCTTCTTTATGATTTTGATACACTAGATGAATCCATGGTGGAATTCATTCAAAAAGTAAAACAATTGGGTCATAAAATTGTCATTGCCACAGGAAGACCATATCGCAGTAGTCGGTTTGTGTACGAACGATTTGGACTCGATACACCGATTATTAATTACAATGGGGGATTAATCACCCATCCACTAGATTCTACATTCCCGACGGTTAACTTAACCGTTCCCAAAGAAGCAATCATTGATATTTTTGAGTCTAATGTGAACTCCATTCGAAATGCCTTTAGTGAAGTAAAAGATAACATATACTTGTTTCAAGAAGAATTGGCCATCGAACCATTACTTCACCTAACCAAGGATTCCGGATTGTTTTTAGGACATTTAAAAGACACTTTGAAAGAAGACCCCAATGGATTCATTATCATTGGACATCAAGGCGCTGGAAAAACCATTGAAAACTACGTCAAAGAAAAGTATTCTGGAACCGTGTTATCACGTATTTGGCATTTCCCAGGCGAATTTGATTCCATTGTAGAGATATTCACACCTGCATCGAACAAAGGGAAAGCGTTGGCTTATGTTGCGAGTTATTTAGGATTTTCACAAGATCAAGTCATTGCGATAGGAGATGGACACAACGATTTAGAAATGATTCAGTATGCTTCTCTTGGAGTTGCTGTTAAAAATGCACATCCAGAACTTTTAGAAATCGCTGATTTAATCGTACCCTACACTGCAAAAGACGGAGCGGTTCGTAAGTTCTTATCCCAGTTTCTAAACATCAAATAGACCAAATGAAAAGCAAAGATCAACATACCGATCTTTGCTTTTTTTAATGGCTTATGGATTTTTGTGAACTTTATTGATGGAAAAACGCATTGTTACCCCATTCGAATCTTCCACTTGGGGCAGCATACTCAAAATGAGCTTTTGCAATTCCCAAATCAACCCATGCAAAATGGTTGATGTTTCGTAAGCGTGCGGTAATTTTACCTGAGGCTACATTCATCCACACTGGTTGTTGATTGACTGCCGAAGGGGCGCGGTATACATAATCAATCGCTTGCATAAACCAGGAAGGTTCACTACCATCGGTTTGGAAAAACTTGGATTGTTGCTCCTTTTTTAAATGAGTAATCGAACGAATTAGTTGTTCTCTTGCGGTATATTTATTTACAGGTTCTCCGATGACTATCACAGCAATTAATAAATCATCCACAGATACCAGTGAATTCACTCCTTGCTTGTTGAAAGAACCGCCGACCCAGCAAGTTCCTAACCCTAATTTAACAGCTTCAAGTAATACTTTTTCTCCATAGTAACCTAACTTTTCAGCTAAATGAATGTCTTTTTTGGGACCGGCCATCACAATAAAATGTTCGACACCTACAAACAGTCCATAACTCCTAAAGAAACCACCAAACAATTCTGGTTTATTTTCAACGAGTTGCATGGAAAGCGATCCTGCTTTGTTTCCTTGTTTGATTGCTGAAAGTAAAACTTCTTTTTCTTCAGCGCTTAGGGGTTGGGAGACAAATTTTCTTCTTGATTTTCTTGTCATAATGGCGTCATGATTCGTCATTGGTCAATACTCCTTTTTTTAATGCATCGATAATGGCAGCTTTGATGACTTGCACGGAATAGGTTACTCCTGCAATGGCATCGACTTCTATTGATTGTTCTTCGATGATGATGTCAATGATGGCTTCTGCTTGGATTGCATTGGATTGATGATGCTCGAGAACGATAATACTCGTGATGATGTGATTGACTACAGTTACAGAAACGCGAACTCGAATCAAATTCACACTATAATATCCCTCAAAGGTACCATCTTGTACTGTCATCATGTCCACAGGGATAATTTCAATTTTACGAACCTCTTTTTCAAACTCATTCCATGTATAAATACTAAACAAATATGCAAGCAAAATCGTTGAAAGAATCCCAATAAGGAGAAACAAGATTGTTTTAGTCTGGCTCATGGAGGTTCCTTTCAAAGAGTATTCTTAATCCTCATTATACCAAAAATATCCATAAGGTCAAAGAAATGGATGGAAAATAAAGAGGATGGACTTCGTCCACCCTATTTTAAGCGAAATCCACCTTTTCCTTTGCCTTTTCCTTTGGAAACAGCAGTTGGATTTTGCATACTTGGCATTGCGCCACCAGCCATTTTTTCCATGGCTTCTGGACTAAAATTCGCTGCTTTTTTCATCATTGCTTGTTGTTTTTCAAGCATAGAAATAAGTCGATTGACTTCTGTTGTGGACCGGCCAGACCCTCTGGCAATCCGGTTTCTTCGACTTGAACTTCGCTCTAGCAACTCTGGATTCTTTCGTTCTTCTTCTGTCATGGATTGAATGATGGCTTGGATATAAACGATTTGCTTGTCATCCACCTTACCACTATTGGCTAAAGCACCCATGCCTGGAAGCATCTTGAGAATTCCTGAAAAAGCACCCATTCGTTTAATCATTTTCATTTGTTTTAATAAGTCATTGAAGTTAAACTTCCCTGACATCATTTTTTCCATCATCGACATGGCTTCGTCTTCATCGATTTCTTCTGTCGCTTTTTCGATTAAACTCAGTACATCTCCCATACCCAGAATACGACTTGCCATTCGCTCTGGATGAAACACTTCAATTTCAGTAAGTTTCTCGCCGGTTCCTGCAAATTTAATGGGAACACCTGTGACCTTACGAATGGATAACGCTGCTCCCCCTCGAGTATCTCCATCGAGTTTGGTAAGAATGCAGCCTGTTACATCTAAGGCTTCATGGAAAGCTGTAGCGACATTCACTGCATCTTGTCCCGTCATTGCATCCACTGTAAGCAATATTTCGTCTGCTTTTGATATCTTCTTGATGTCTACTAACTCATCCATCAAGGTTTCGTTGATATGTAAACGGCCAGCAGTATCGATAATAATTAAGTCATACCCTTGTTCTTTGGCATGCTTTAAACCTTTTTCAACGATTTGCCTTGGATTGACATCAATTCCCATTTGAAATACAGGGATGTCGAGTTTTTGACCAACGGTCATTAACTGATCAATTGCTGCAGGACGATAAATATCGGCCGCGATTAACATGGGTTTCAATTGATGATTTTTACGTAAATACGCCCCTAATTTCCCAGCAGTAGTCGTTTTACCAGCGCCTTGAAGACCAACCATCATGATGACAGTAGGCCCATTTTGTCTAAAATCGACTAGTACTGCCTCGTTACCCATGAGTTTCACTAATTCATCGTTAACAATTTTGACCACTTGTTGCCCAGGATCTAGACCCTTTAAAATCTTTTCACCCATGGCCAATTCTTTGACTTCGCTCGTGAAATCTTTCACAACTTTGAAATTCACATCAGCTTCTAATAAAGAAAGGCGAACCTCTCTCATCATTTCTTCAATATCGACTTCGGTTAGCTTTGCTTTGCCAGTAATCCGGCGAAGCGCCATTTGTAAGCGACCTGTTAAATTTTCAAACGCCATATTCTCACTCCAATCCTTTTAGTTCTTCGAGGATTTCAATTCCTGATGCACTCGTATGTTTCTCTAATTCAAGATATTTTTGACTGCGAAGTTGTGACTTCGTAGACAATTGTAATGTTGCTTCATAGTGCTCTAAGTGCTCCACTGCTTTTTGAATTTGATCAAACACAGCATTTCGACTCACATCGAGTAATTGTGCAATCTCAGCCAAGGAATAATCATCTTGATAATAGTGGGTAAAATAAGTCTGTTGCTTTTGGGTTAATAATTCTCCATAAAAATCAAACAATTGATTCAATCGAATCTTTTCTGATAGTTGTTCGCTCAACACACTCACCTACTCAAAGAAATCTGCAAATAATCCATAAATATAATCTTCAATATCGAAATAGTCAATGTCATCAATCTTTTCACCGAGGCCCACAAATGAAATCGGGATTCCTAACTCATTACGAATAGCTAGAACAATTCCACCTTTTGCGGTTCCATCGAGTTTGGTTAATACAATCCCGGATAATTTGGTTACTTCTTGGAAAATTTTCGCTTGAGATAATCCATTTTGTCCAGTGGTCGCGTCGACGACTAAATATGTTTCATAATGACTCGATCCAATTTCACGTTCAATCGTACGTTTGATTTTGTCAAGTTCTTTCATTAAGTTCACTTTGTTTTGAAGACGCCCAGCGGTATCACAAAGAAGAACATCTACTTTGGCTTCTTTGGCATGCTTGATCGCATCAAAAATTACCGCCGAAGGATCGGCTCCTTCTGATTTTGCGACGACTTCACAGCCTACACGTTCTCCCCATATCTTCAATTGGTTGATGGCTCCTGCACGGAAAGTATCTCCCGCTGCCATCATAACACTCTTGCCTTCTTTACGAAGTTTATGAGCCAACTTTCCAATCGAAGTGGTTTTTCCTGTCCCATTCACACCAACAAATAATAGTACAGTCAATCCACCTTCGTTGTATCTGATGTTGGTATTGACAATCTCGCCTTTGAGATAGAGTTCAAACATTTTATCAACGATGATATTTTCTAGGGCAATTGGCGATGAAATTTCTTGTTTTTTGACTTCTTTACGTAGTTCAGAAACAAATCCAACAACGGTATCAACACCGATGTCTGCCATAATAAAAATTTCTTCTAGTTTATCATACAACGCTTCATCAATCTTTTTTGATTGTTTTAAGACGTCTTTTAAAGAAGACAGCGACCCTCGTCTTGTCTTTTCCATCCCAATTTTATATTTTTCGGCTTTCAGACGTTTTTCCTTACTACCGAAGAGTTTTTGGAAAATCCCCACAGCAACTCCGCCTTTCTTTTCTCCAATATTATATCATATAATACAAATTTTCGATGTTGATACTTTTGGTAAAAGAAAACACGACTCGTGTCGTGTTGTTAGTGTTGGTGATACCCACAGCCTTGTTCATCGACACAAAATATATGACCTTCATTGTTTTTTACAAGCAAGTTACCACATTTTGGGCAATCGATGTCAATGGGTGTGTATGGGTGAACATATTTGCATTTTGGAAAGCTTGAACACGCTAAGAAACGATTCCCTTTGTTCTTTCCTCTTGCTGCAATGCGTTCTACCAATGTTCCAGTTGGACACGTCGGGCAAGCCACTAAAGTATCCCTAAGTTTTGGGGCGTCAAGTTCGACAGCTTTTTTAATATACCGACAAGTTGGATAATCCGAACATCCTTCGAATTCTCCGTATTTACCTTTACGGTGTACCATGGGTTTCCCACATAATGGACATGGTTCACCCGTTTGAGTGGGAGGAATCTTTTTCATATCACGAGAAGCATTGACTACAATGGGATTAAAATATTCATAAAACGAACGAACAACATCGACAGGTTCTTTGGAACCTTCCGCAATTTGATCTAATACATCTTCCATATCTTTGGAATAATCGGCTGAAATGAATTCTTTAAAAAATTCTTCAAGAGCATCAATGGTTAACATTCCTTGATCACTTGGAACGAATTTTTTATCACTTTCAGAAATGTACTTCCGTTTTTTTAATAATAAAATGGTGGAAGCATATGTCGATGGTCTTCCAATTCCTAACTCTTCCATTTCTTTGATGAGTTTGGACTCTGAATATCGCATTGGTGGGTTTGTAAAGCATTGTTTTTCTAACACGGAGTTGGCTAAGATGTAATCTCCAACTGTTAGGTTTGGAAGTTGATCTTTTGATTTTGTCGTTCCAGCATCGTATTTACCATATACCTTCAAATACCCGTCAAAATCAGGTTTGTTTTGAATGGCTTTAAACAAAGTCTCGCCATTTTCTAAGACTAAAATCGTTTGGTCATAGGTAGATGCTTTCATTAAGGAAGCCAATGCTCTGGCATAAATAAGTTGATAAATCGCTTGTTGTTCTTTGGTTAAGTACGATTTCATCGAATCCGGGGTGCGAAAGATATCCGTTGGACGAATGGCTTCATGGGCATCTTGCATATTTCCGGTATTGGACTTCATCATTTTAGGGTGTCCAAGATAGTCTTTTGAATAGTGGGTGACGATATAACGATTTGCGGAAGTTACAAAATCTTCAGACAATCGAATGGAATCGGTTCTCATGTAAGTAATCAAACCAACATTTTCATTCCCGATTTCGATTCCTTCATACAGTTTTTGTGCGATTTCCATGGTTTTTGTAGAATTATATCCTAGTTTCGAAGAAGCTTCTTGCATAAATGTGGAAGTTATAAATGGTGGTTTTGATTCTGATGATTTATGCTTTGTTTCCAAACTAGACACAACAAATCGTCCTTTTAATTGCTCGATCAGCGACATCGTTTGTTCTCTTGTTTTTAATGCTGGAGTTTTTCCTTGGATCTTAAACAAATCTGCTTCAAACGTATCAAAGACAGCTTTTACTTCATAGTATTCTTCGATGACAAAAGCATTGATTTCACGCTCTTTATCGACAATGAGTTTTAAGCAAGCAGATTGAACACGTCCAGCTGATTTGGATTTAATTTTACTTTGCAATAATTTAGATAATTTAAAACCAATAATTCGGTCAATAACACGTCTGGCTTCTTGAGAAAACACCAAGTGTTCATTGATTTGACCGGGATGTTCAAACGCTTCTAAAATTGCTTTTTTGGTAATTTCATTAAAAAAGACACGATAAACTGGTTTTTTAGCAACATCGAGTACTTCCGCTAGATGCCACGAAATGGCTTCTCCTTCACGGTCAGGGTCGGTGGCTAGATAAATCTCTGATGCTTGTTTCGACGCTTCGATTAATTCCTTTACTAAAGTTTTTTTATCTGGAATAATTGCATAGATGGGCTTAAAGTTATGTTCAATATCAATTCCAAGTCCGCCCTTACCAGTGGTTGTTAAATCACGGATATGGCCTTTAGAAGAGGTCACTAGATACTCATTACCTAAATAGCCACCAATGGTCTTCGATTTGCTAGGGGACTCCACAATCACTAATTTTTGCTTCATAGATACCACTCTCTTTCAAACTAATACTATACTGATGTGTTGGTGATAAGTCAACTGTATTTGTTTGAGAAATTTGTGTGTTTTTCCTTTATTATATTATAATAATAAAAATTTTAAAAAAACGAAGACCTCTATAAAGAAGTCTTCTTGATTTGTTTAATGATGGTCATACGATCTTTTTTTTGCATGTCTTGCAAGGTTTCAACGGATGCTTGTGGAAAATAGTGTAATGCTAATTCCCGAATTGCTTGTGCGGTGTTATAGGCATGTTCAAAGGCAATCACAAAGGTATCATTTAATAAGTCGTTTGCTTGAGATAAAATGATTCGATAAAACTTCAAGCCATCTTTTCCACCATAGAGAGCCACATGAGGTTCGTTGTTTGATATCAACGGATCAACCGCTTCATCTTCTGGAATATATGGTGGGTTGGACACTAAAATATCAAATTTTTGGCCCATCAACGGTTGTAACATATCGCCATGATAAAATGTAATCTTCGCTCCAAGATTGGATGCGTTTTGCTTCGCTGTGGAAAGCGCCTCCAAAGAAACATCACTCGCACTCACTTCTAAATGCGATTCTTCGAGTGCTAAAGCGATGGCAAGGCACCCAGACCCTGTCCCAACATCCACTAAACGAACCTCTTTATCGCCAAACACCTCATCATATGCTATTAATACATTGGCGACGAGTTCTTCTGTTTCAAAACGGGGAATCAAGACATTGGGTCCTACAAGGAATTGATATCCATAAAAATAGACATATCCGATGATGTATTGAACAGGTTCAAATCCATCTAGGTAGCGATGAAGTCCTTTTTTGAATGCAGTATACTCTACTTCAGGAAATTCATCTTGCATGTGCAAAAACAACTCCGAAGCGGACATTTTGGAAAAATGCAGTAGTAATAATTTAACAGCAGATGGTTCTAATCGTCTCAAACGAGCAAGACGCTCTGAATCTTTTAATACTTGTTGGTAAGTAGGCATATTATTCGTTTTCGCCAGCAAGTTTTCGGCGTTGTTCTTCTGCAAGAAGTGCCTCAATCACAGGCTCTAACTTCCCTTCCATCACGCGATCAAGCTGTTGGATGGTAAAGTTAATTCGATGATCGGTTACACGATTTTGTGGGTAATTATACGTTCTGATTTTTTCGCTTCGATCGCCAGAACCAATCTTACTTTTACGTTCTACGCCTTCTTTATCCAGTTTTTCTTGAAGCAAGGCATCATATAGTCTGGAACGAAGCATCCGCAATGCAGAAGCTTTGTTTTCGTGTTGACTCTTTCCATCTTGACATTGAACCACGGTTCCTGTCGGTTCATGAGTCAGTCGCACCGCTGATTTTGTAGTATTCACACTTTGTCCGCCTGGTCCAGAAGAGCAAAATGTATCGATACGAATGTCTGCCATATCAATTTCAAAGTCTAGTTCTTCTGCTTCAGGCAATACAAGTACAGTCGCTGTAGAAGTATGAATTCTTCCTTGTGCTTCTGTTTGAGGCACACGTTGAACGCGGTGTACACCAGATTCATACTTTAATAAGGAATAAACGGCATCCCCATTCACCATGAATTCAATTTGAGTATAGCCGCCAGCTTCGCTTTCTTCGGCACCGAGCATTTCGATTTTCCAACCCTTGACCTCGGCATATTTGGTATACATCCGGAATAAATCTCCTGCGAAGATATTACCTTCATCGCCACCAGCTGCGCCTCGAATTTCCACAATTACGTTTTTATCATCATTGGGGTCCTTAGGGACAAGCATCAGTTTTAGTTGTTCTTCTAGTTGAGGCAGTTCTTCGTTCACAGACGAAAGTTCCATTTCAGCCATTTCAGAGATTTCTGGATCAGTATCTCTTAGCATCTCTTTTAAATCGGATAAACTTGCAAGTAATTCTTTATAACGACGATAAACAACGACAATTCGTTCCAAATATCGTTGTTCTTTGGATAACGTCATCAACCGTTTGATATCGGAAGTGACGGTCATATCGAGTAATAACTCGTTGATTTCTTCATAACGGACCTCAAGCTGGTCCAAGCGATCTAATAACATAAGGTGCTCCTTTTAATATAAATAATATCGTAATCTAATGGTCTCAAAGAAAAAACAGTTAAGCGAAGCTAACGCTTCACCTCATACTGCTCTTCATCATCATTACGATCATTCGACACACGTGTATTCGAGAATGTCGACATGTTCTTATTAAAGAGGAGTTCAAATTCTCCGATGGTACCAGAACGGTTCTTTGCGATATTGACCATAATATGATTGGAGATAGTTTTATCTCCTTCTGTGGGTTCTTTACGATACAAGAATAGGATAATATCCGCATCTTGTTCAATCGAACCAGATTCTCTTAAGTCTGCCATGACTGGTGTCTTGTCTTGTCTCGTTTCTACATTTCGAGACAATTGACTTAGTGCCACAACGGGTATTTTAAGTTCACGGGCCATTTCTTTGAGAACCCGAGAAATTTCAGATACTTCTTGAACCCGGTTTTGTTGGTTGGTTGCACTTCCACTCAATAGTTGTAGATAGTCAATGATGACTAAATCAAGTTTCCCATCTTGACGAAGTTTACGACATTTACTACGAAGATCCGTGACTTTGACGGTTCCTGAGTCATCGAAGTAGATGTTTAGCGTTTGAAGAAGACTTACTGCATAATGAAGTTTTTCCCAATCCTGACTCATTAAGTCCCCTTTACGGAGATTAAAGTTGTCCACTTGAGCTTGACAGCCAAGCATCCGCATCACAAGTTGGTCCACGCCCATCTCCAAGGAGAAAAAGGCGATATGGGGCTTTTTATCTGACTTGGCTGCATTGAGTGCAACGTTCAAAGCAAACGCGGTTTTCCCAACAGAAGGTCGTGCCGCAATGATTAATAAATCGGATGGTTGAAGACCCAAAGTGTAATGATTTAACATCGCATATCCAGAATCAATCCCAGTGATATGTCCTTTGACTTGAGCTTGATTGGCAATTTTTTTCAACAGTTCTTCCGCAATACCACCAATCTCTTTGAAATCAGATGTGCGTTTTTCTTTGGTAATTTGGACGATTTGACGTTCCACATCATCGATGAAATCGGGTGCAAACTCAACATTGTAAGATTCTTCAATGATTTTTCGGCACGTGTCTTGGATTTTTCGTGTGATGGACTTATCTTTCACGATGTTGATGTAATTGATTAAGTTTGAAGACGAAGGTACTGCCTCAATAAGTGCAGTAATGTACTCCATTCCGCCAGCTCGCTCCAACATCCCTTTGGATGATAAGCGATCGCTTAACGTCGTATAGTCAATCATCACCAGTTCTTGAAATAACTCTTTCATTGATTCGTAGATGATTTGATGTTGTGGATGATAGAAATCCTGTTGATGGAGTTTATCTAAAACGGTTTTTATCGATCCTTGATCGAAAAAGACCGAACCCAGGACGGCTTGTTCTGCTTCTATATTTTGCGGGATTTTTTGTTCCATGGGAACCTCCTGGGGAATGAATTATTTTTCTTCGAGAATTTGTAAATTGATATAAGCCATCACATCTTTATGTAATTTCACAGGTACTTTGTATACCCCAAGAGAATGGATGTTTTCATCAAGAACGATTTTTCGCTTGTCTAACTCAATGTTATGTGTCTTCTTGTACTCTTCTGCAATTTGCTTGGTATTAATCGCTCCAAATAGTTTGCCTGATTCACCAATTTTGACGTATAGCTTGATGGGATGATCTTCAATATCTGCTTTTAATTTCTTAGCCATATCAAGTTCAGCTTTGGCTTCTTTCTCAATTTTTGCGCGTTCTTCTTCTAAGGATTTTAAGTTTCCAGTGGTTGCTTCCATGGCTTGTTTTGTCGTAAGTAAGAAGTTTCCATACCCCGTCGCTACATCAATGATTTCCCCTTTTTTACCTTTTCCTTTGACATCTTTGGTTAAAATTACTTTCATGTTGATTTCCTCCTTGTAGGATGTTTTCAAGATTTCTTCGAGTTTATGAACGATTTCTGGAATCGTTCCATTCGGTATTTGTGCTGCGGCATTGTTCAAGTGCCCGCCACCACCGAATTGCTCCATGATGACTTGAACATTGAATTTGTCAACACTTCGACCTGAGATTGCCACAACATCTGGGCTAATATGCCCAATCGCAAATGCCGCTACAATATTATCAATCTCTAATAACTCGTCTGCTGTTTTGGCTAGTTGAACTCGTTCGGTTTGAATTTCTGGAGCGAGTGTGGTAATTGCAAAATGATTCGATATGATTTGTGCCTGGTTAATTAGATTTGATTTCGTTTTTATATGATCTAAGGATTCACGAAGTAACAACCGTGCTTTAAATGGATCTGCACCATAGCGTTTCAGTAAAGCTGCTGCTTCAAACGTTCTTACTCCTGTTCGGTACGTAAAATTGTTGGTATCGATCATCATACCAGCAAGCATCATAGTCGCTTCGAAAGAATCTAACTCAATTTCATAATTGTATAACTCGATAAGTTCAATCACTAGTTCTGCAGAACTGGATGCGTAGGGTTCAATGTAACTAAGTAATACATCAGTGAGTGCACCTTCCATACGACGATGGTGGTCTACAATAACGATGTTCTTGGTTTTTTCAACCACTTTTGGTTCGTTGGATTGACTCGCCGCATGATGATCCACCAAAATCAGTAAATCGTCTGCGTTGATTTGATCCAACGCGTAATCCGGATCCATAAAATATTCCAAGAGTTTGATATACTCTCGATTTAACATATTGATGACTTTTGAACATGTTAAATCAATGGCATCAAAGTCTAAAATAATCCGAGCTTCTTTTCCTTGAACCAACGCTAAATGCAATAAACCAACTGCGGCTCCTAATGCATCAATATCGGTCCACTTGTGGGGCATGATGTAGGTTTTTGGATGTTTTGCAATTAAGTCCCCAATGATTCTTGAATTGATTCGAGCGGTGATTTTGGTTCGCTTTTCAACAGTATTTGTTTTTCCACCGAAGAATTTTAATGGTTGATTTTCGATATTAACAACGACTTGATCGCCGCCTCTACCCAATGCTAACTTTAGGGCTTCTTCTGCTAAATCTCCTAAGTTGTTTTGAGTGACATCCCCGCATGCTATTCCAATAGATGCAGTTACTCGAACTTCGGTTGCGTTCGAAGCCTCATTAATCTTTTCAAGAATAGACAAATCATCTTTCATAATTTGTTCAAGTTGATGACGATGGCAGAAAAATATACAACGTTCGGTACGTAGATTAATTAAATACAGATCATATTTTTGCGCCCAATTGCTAATCGCTCCTAAGAATTTCCCTTGAACAGATGATTTTAGTTGGAAGTCAAAGTTTTGAGTTGCTTCTTCAAAATTATCAAGATTAATCATGCCAATCACAGGTGCATGATCCCGAATATAGGTTTTCATTTCTTCCCGTTGGGTTACTTCAAACAAATACAATGCACGATTCTTGGGATAATGTATCACATCGTATTCTTTCCCATACACATTGATGATAAACTTTGATTCTTTCTTTTCAATCAAGTTCGCTAAATTTTCATGAACTAACGACAACCGACGATCTACTAATAGATTCGAAAAGTAGTCTTTCGCTGCATTATTTGCATAAATGATTAATCCATTTGAATCGTAAAGAATCATCCCTACCGGTAAATAGTTCAAGGCGATTTCTTCACTATTCTTCAATCTTTTTTGTAATACGCTAGCATCTCGTAGTTTTTCTTCTAACAGTTTGATCTTGAAGATTCGTTGCTTGCCAAAAAGCGTGTTAAATAGCACGCCGAATGCAATGGATAAAATAACCAATAAATAGAGTATTGTATACCAAACATCTTGTTGTTGCAAGATGATGATGAATCCAAAGATACTGAACAATAACGTCAGCCCAATAACAAGGATTAAAATCACCATGGAGCGCTTTTTCATAAAAAGGCACCTCGAATTTTTCGTAATCAAAGATATTATATCACAAGTGACTCTGTTTGCAAATCGCAAGCGAAAACTCCCTAAAGGGAGGTAAAATAAAAAGGGACCCAATGGAGTCCCAATGTATACTAGTCTTTTACGTAAGGTAATAAAGCCATGAAGCGAGCACGTTTAATCGCTACAGCTAAATGCTTTTGGAAATAAGCTTTCGTTCCTGTAACACGTCTTGGTAAAATTTTACCACGTTCCGAGATGAATTTTTTCAACATTTCGAAATCTCTAAAATCGATATATGTGATTTTATTATCGGTAAAATAGCAACGTTTACGACTGCGTTTACGTGGGTTAGCACGAAAACCGCCGCCGCTTTGGGACGAAGATTGTTGTCCGTATGCCATGAGTAGTTCCTCCTAATTAGAATGGTAGATCATCTTCGATGAGAGGTAAGTCTGCATCGTTTTGTGGTTTGTTAAAGTTATTTTGCTTTTCTTGGTATCGAGGTTGGTTGGGTGATTGGTTTTCATTGCTTGACTTGGAGTCAAGGAAAACAACGGAATCACAAACCACTTCTGATACATAGCGTTTAATATTATCTTTGTCTGTATAATCACGAGTTTGGATACGTCCGTCCACAGCTATTAAGCTTCCCTTTTGGGTGTACTTGGCCATGACTTCCGCTTGACGACGCCACGCAACACAGCTGATAAAATCAGCGGTTTGACGATTGTCATTTCCTTGCTCCTGATTATTACTTGAAAATGCACGATTGACGGCTAAGGTAAAAGTAACGACTGGAATATTCCCGCCTGTAGTGGTTTTTAACTCTGGGTCTTTGGTGAGTCTTCCTACTAACACGACTTTATTTAACATAGTCTATACCTGGCTTATCGGTCTTCGCGAGAGACGATAATGTGACGAATAATGTTTTCTTTAATCTTTGCTACACGATCGAATTCATTTACAGCTTCGATTGGTAACATTGCTTCAAGAACAACATAGTATCCTTTTCTGAGGTCGTTAATCTCGTAAGCGAGTTCACGAGTTCCCCATTCATTCGTTTTAATCGATTCCGCGCCTTTGGAATTTAATAGGACATTCATTTCTTCAACCAATGCCTTTTTTTGTTCCAATTCGAGAGTCGGACGAATGATGTACATAATGTCATACTTTCTCATTTCAGTTCCTCCTTATGGTCTATTGGCTGCACGCTCTATGCTGCAGCAAGGGGTGAGTTTTCTCACGCTCGAATATTATAGCATAGATGAACGTACTTGTCCAATAAAAAATAATGGAAGCAAGGAGATAACAAGTTTTCAAAACCTTCCGACATATACGGTTAATTATTGTATATGATACATAGGGTTTCTACTTTGTATGCAAGAACAAACCAAAGAAAAAAACCAAAAGAGGTTCTCTTCTGGTTCAATACTCATTCGTTATAAATTCCAGTGTTTTTCGATTTGTTGGATAATTTCTTTTGAAATAAAGTCAAATCCTAGTGGGGTTGGATGTACACCGTCATAGGTCAACTCTTGCATGGAATGCATGGTCAAATGAGAATCCATAAATTGTTGCATATGAATAAATAGTGTGTTGTACTCTTTTGATAATTCTTCGACAATTCTAGTTTCTTCGATTAAGTCTGGCATCCACTGCTCATTATAGTCTCCGATAGGAAATACAAATGGGGACAGAAGCAACATCTTTGTTGTTGGTTTCTCCTTCTTTACAAGTTCCAATAATTGTCGATAGTTTTCTTCAAACTGTCTAGTAGTCATCGGTTTATTCCAAATGTATTTATGCCACACTTCATTGATTCCCACAAAAATGGATAAATAATCCGGTTGAATCTCCAAACAATCCTTGTGCCATCGTGCCAAGAGTTCTGTTGTGCGATCCCCACTTACACCACGGTTCAGGACCAATACATGCGGAAATGCGTGTTGTACTAAATGTACGTATCCTCCACCTAAATCATAATAATCTTCTCTAACTCGGTTCCAATCGGTGTTGGAATCTCCTTGAAACAATAAAATTGGTTTTTTCACATCGTCACCTTTTTCGTAAAGTAATCATATTGCGATGATTCGAATATAAAATATCAAACCCATATTGAATAGAAAGAATTTCAAACGTACGGTCTCTAAAAAATCCAACATGAGTATTATCTCTGTGATAGTGCCAATTTTGAAACAATGTTTGATCTAGAGGATGAAAACTCGTCATAATCGCTAAAACCCCTTTTGGGTGTAACAACGACACAAACTGCTTAAAAATCGATGGAACATCAAAGACATGTTCTATCACTTCCGTACATACCACGACATCGTACAACTGATGAAGTACGTCATCTTCTTTCGAATAAAAGGGATCGTGAATATCCACTTCAAACCCATAACGATTTGTTAGAACATATGCTAAAACCGCTTGCGGTCCCGAACCTATATCAATCGCTTTTTTTCCTGTTGTAAATGGAATCAACGCCTCTTCAATAAACCTTGCAAAGTATGCTTGATATGTAACGTCTTCTTTGGAGTTTTGGTGTTGATTGTACCGTTTCAGTTCCGCTTCTTTGGTAGGAAAGAACAACTCATCTTTACGAATGTACTCACAATGTGGACATAGATGAAATAAAACTCCACTCGTTGAATGCTGGAATGAGGTTGTCGGATATTGACAAATAGTACATACGTTCATGGAGTCCTCCTATTCGACTAATATCGCACAAAATAGCCATTTTACAACTTACTTAAAGAATACATAGGTAATGCCATCATTGCCTTTTTTATAATCCAGATCCATCTGAATCAACGATTTATACGAACGAATCGTTTCATCAAAACCCATAGGGGTGTAAATGGCTTCCCCCGGAATATAATCTTGAATTCGGTTTTTATGATATTCTTCTTCAATGTACTCTCTGGCAGCGATTTTAATTTTTCCACCCATACCAGAAGAACCATATCCATGAATGATTTTGATGACCTTTTCGGTCTTTTTTTGAATAGAAAGATGCATTTTTAACAAAGAAATCGCGGCTTCAACGGTTGGTTTTCCGTGATGGATATCGAACTCTTTCATAGTTGCTTTACAATCTCTTCTATATATTTTTGAAAGGTTTCTTTCACACTGGATGCGACTTTAATCACTTCTTCATGTGATAATTTTTGGTCTAATATTCCACTTGCCATATTCGTTAAGCATGAGATACCTAACACATCCATCCCCATGTGTGAAGCAGTCAAGCTTTCAGGAACAGTAGACATGCCTACTGCATCAGCGCCTAGTATGCGTAGCATTTTAATTTCTGCTGGGGTTTCATAACTG
Organism: bacterium; assembly: GCA_030684695.1. Lineage (GTDB taxonomy): Bacteria > Bacillota_I > Bacilli_A > Izemoplasmatales > Hujiaoplasmataceae > JAUXXX01. The sequence continues at coordinate 16,791 of JAUXXX010000102.1, read as the reverse complement.
GGACCGCTCCACCAAGCATAGACCCCTTCTTTTACAGAAATTTCCTGAAAGAAAGCAATGTCTTTTGCCAATTGCCTTAACTTTTTAGAATAGATTTCGGAAGCATCAGGAAACCTTGGACCAAGCGAATCGATGTTTTTTCCAATCAATGGGTTGATGCCAACCATATTCAAGTGATCTCGTATTAACATTAACTGTCCTGGTCGAAATGTTTCGTTTATCGCACCACAGGCATTTGAAAGGATCAATGTTTGAACTCCAAGCAGTTTTAAGACACGAATGGGTAGTACAACTTGATCAAGGGGATACCCCTCATAAAAATGATATCTTCCTGATAAAGCAATCACATCCACATTGTTAAGCTTCCCAATGACCAATTCTCCACGATGCCCTTGAACCGAAGGAGTTGTGAAATGCGGAATGCTTGCGAATGGAATAGAAGTCGCTTCTGTCAATTTTGTAGTAAGTGATCCTAAACCCGAGCCTAATACAAGACCAATGGTAGCGTTGGTTTTCACAATCGATAAGATATACTGGGCAGCTTCCATGATATGTTGATATTCCATAAAAAGTCCTTTCTATTTATCGGTTGTATTTTTCGAACTTCTTTTTATTCTCAACAACTTCTTTTTTTATGAATGTCTTCTTCAGTGGTTCCGTTTTGGTTTTGGGTACGATATTCTTTGGTTTTTCTACTTGTAATCGTGGCTCAATCTTATCTAAGTGTTTTTTTTGCTCATGCTTGCTTTTCACCTGAAGATAAACATCGGCCTTGTTATTCTTTAATAACTCAATGTATTGCTCTTTTGATATTTGGGTGCAAGTTAAGATAGCATCTACGTGATCACGTTTCACACGGGGAAGTTCTTTTGCAAGTTGCGCTGCTTCTTTTTTAGAATACGCCTTCATCGGAAAAACAATAGGCATAAACTTATCTCTTCCAACATGTCCACATTTACACTCTACAGAGTAGTACTTGATTTCTCCAGCGGGTTTATAAGGTAGATTGTTGATGATGATTGGCTTTGGAGGTTGTACTACAATGGTAGCATGGCAGTTCAATCCTTTTGGAATGGCAATAGGTGTATAAATAGTTTGGGTCTCCAACCATCCATAAAAGGCATTGGGATGGATTTCTACGACTGTATTGGGGATATGAATCTCTTTTAGTGAAACGCAGTCTCGAAAAGCACAATCCCCAATGGAAATCAAGTCTTGAGGTAATTTAAAATCGACCAAACGAGCACAGCCATGAAAGCAATGAGCGGGAATTACTTTGAGTTTGGAGTGAAATCCAAAGCGGATTTCTTCCACATTCATACATTCTTGAAACGCACCGTGTTCAATGATTTGAACAGAATCCGGAATAAACAAACGCTTCATTTTTTGATATCCAAAAAAAACATGCTCATTGATCTTAATGACATGTTCAGAAATGGAGACCTTTCGTTCATTGTGATACTTCATTGCTTCCTTTTTGGATAAAAGGGTATAGGTTGTTGTCAGAAATGTACCTCATTAGTGAGACTTCTATTGGATGTGTCACAACAGTATCTTGTATTATACCATCAATACCTCATCGTGATTCATAATCATTTCTATTTTGAATTCAATCGGTATCGATGTTGATTCCTTTATTGAACCCCGTGATGAAACAATGTATTGTGCACTTCTTCAATCAAGGCTCTTGCAGTTTTATAATCAAGTCTTCTTCTTCTTACTCCATTTTTCATATTTCCTTTGAAAGGAGATAAGATCGTATCAAAAGTAATGCAGCGCAAATCCTGAAGTCGTTGATTCAATGCATCGATAAACTCATCTTGTCGATGGATTGGCACGGATACTTCAATAAGAGAAAACAGCCGAGAACTGATTTTAATACCTTTCTGCCAATCATAATCAATGCATTCTTTATGATCAAAACGAATTTGAAACAATGGATTCGTGGAATCTACGGCTCGAAGAGCCAACCATCCATCTACTACGTTGAAGGAAATATCAATTTTTTGGGTTGGAACGAGCCGGTGATTTTCTAAAGTAGCTAAAGGAAATAAATACTGCTCATTCTTAAAAACTTTTATATCTTCGAATGATTTGTTGTGCTTATCAAAACAAACGACACATACTGGTACGTCAGTGTCATGAAATGGATTAATTTCCAGTATCGTAATCATCCTAAGTCGATTTTTGCCCTTATAGTTAGAATTAATAAAAGACTCTGGAACAATCGCAACGACATCATCTTGAGCTTCCAACATTTTGTCAAGAGCAATCAAGTACAAATCATTGTACTCTGATGCTTCAAAATACTGGTTCATTGGGGATAACAGATGCTTTCTAGCCGCTGAATAACTTGATATATAAGGAGGATTCGTTATAATAATGGCGTCTTTAAGAGGTGGAATCTGTTGCAAACTATCGTTAAGTGTCCATCCATTCGATGGATCAATATCGAGTCCAACAAATGTAAGAACCGGCAGAAAAGAAAGTGCTTTTAATAAATGGCCGTTACCTGCAAATGGGTCATAGATGACTGTTGCCTGAGATTGTAGAATAAACTCATATATGTGTTGTAACAACCACGAATTCTCTTTGGTATAAAATTGCCCTAAAACAGTCTTTTTACTCATAGAACCTCACAAAATTTACCACAATAAATGCTATCTACTATACTATCAAAACTTTCGTCTTTCAACAAGACAAACTCCCAAATTCATCATGGTACAACTGGAAGGATATTACATAAAACGATTCCCTTTTCAAAGAGAATCGTTCTTTTTATATCACATTGGGAATAGTTACAACAAACTCAATTTTGCCAAGCTCATCGGTATGAACTTCAATTTGACCATGGACTTTATCAACGATTTTTTTCACAATCGAAAGACCAATTCCATGGCCCTTTGGATGAATGGATGGTAACTGGTTCGCAAAACTATGAAACAAGGCGGGAACATCTGCTTTGTGAATGATTTGACCTTGGTTTGAAATACAAAAGCGAAGAGTTTGATTGACTTGATGAAGTTCGATTTCAATGGGGGTATGTGGCGTAGCATACTTCATCGCATTATCAATTAAGTTCCTCCAGACATGGCTCAACAATTCTTGATTGTGTTGAATTTTAAAATCTTCGAGTTCTAATTGTAAAACAAGTCCTTTTTCTTCCCAAACGAACTGAGTTCGTAGTAGATGATTTCTTATTTGTTCTGAAACCACGAACTGATCTTCTTGCTTAATAAATACTTGGGCATCTACTTGAGATAATATAAGCATTTGTGAGGCCATTTGATTTAGATGATCAAGTTCTTCGATGATAATTTGCGTATATTCTTTGACTTCAAAAGTGTGCTCTGTTTGGGAATGTAATAATTCCGTATAACCTCTAATGATTGCAAGTGGCGTTTTCATTTCATGAGAGAAATTTTTAACAAACTCACGGTTCACATATTCGTTGTGTTTTAATGCATCAATCATTTTATTAAAACTTTGAACAAGACTTGAGATTTCATCTTTTCCATGTTCTGGTATATGTAGGTCAAAATGTCCTTCTTGAACCTGCTTGGAAGCATTATCAAGTTCCTTTACACGTTTGACAACCAAATGATTCATTGCCATTCCAAAAAGTATGAGCGCCATACCGACAATGATGATGCTTCCATAAAAAAAGTGGTTCGAGGTAAGCCATTCACTTGGCGGAGTATCTCCCATGAGAAAGAAAAAGGTACGCGGTATTAAGGTTACAATAAAGAATACCAAGAATAACGTCCCAATAATTTTGACTGATAATTGCTTCATTTTAACACCGCCTTATATCCAAGACCTCGTATCGTAATAATCTCAAAACTGTCTGACGTAATCGCATCTCTTAGTCGTTTGATATGCGTATCTACTGTTCGATCGTAGGATTGAGAATCAAAGCCCCAGATTTGATTCATGAGTTGTTCGCGAGTAAAAATCTGGTTGGGATTGGATAACAACTTGAACAATAATGCAAACTCTTTTCGTGTAAGTTCAATGGGTTTTTCCGCAAGCAAAACTTTCATGGTCTGTTCATTCATACAAAAACCTTGTAACTCAATTATGTGTTCATGTGTGATCTTAAATCGTCGAAGCAATGCCTTAATTCTCAATAATAATTCATTAAAGTCAATTGGCTTTACCATGTAGTCATCTACTCCACGACTAAATCCTTTTTCTTTGTCTTGATAAGAATCAAGTGCTGTCAATACAAGTATGGGGACATCAGCTTTTAATCTTCGAATTTGTGATACCAATGAAAATCAATCAAGAAAAGGCATCATGATGTCTGTAATCACAACATCATGATGGTATTCTTGAAATAATTGTATGGCCAATTGTCCGTTGCTTGCTTCACTTACTTCAAAATGATGCATTTCAAGAAATTTTGTGATTAATTTCCGCAAATGAAGATCATCTTCTGCAACCAGTACTCGTAACATAGACATCCCTCTTTGAATTGATTATACCATGTTTATTCGGTTCGTAGTGCAACAACAGGGTCTTTTCTTGCGGCGATTCCACTAGGGATTAAGCCAGCAAGCAGAGTTAATACAATACTAAGTACTACTAAAAATAGCCCATTCGTTATGGTTAATGATGCAATGTTTTTCACACCAATGAGGTTATCAACAATCACATTGATTGGCCAGTGTAGTAGATATGCTATCCCGATTCCTATGGATCCCGCTGTCAGTCCAATCCAAATGGTTTCTGCATTAAAAATTCGGGAAATATCTCGTTTTCTAGCACCAAGACTTCTCATGATTCCTATTTCTTTGGTTCTTTCTACTACCGAAACATAAGTAATAATTCCAATCATAATCGAAGATACCACAAGTGATACTGCTGCGAAAGCGGTTAAGACAATGGTAATCGTATCAATAAGTCCAGAAATGGTGGAAGAAATTGTTTCAGCTAAATCTGCATAAATAATGGCATTTGCAGGAGCTACACCTTCATTATAAGCATCAAGATACGCTTTAATATCATCTTTGGAATCAAACGACTTGGGATAGATTTGTACCCCTGTTGGCGTCGAATCTCCACCAATCAGTGACATCACAGTGGTGTAAGTCACAGTGGTAGTAAATGGATTTCCAGACAATATGTTGATATCAGGACTGGATTGTTGAGCCAAGACAATATTGGAAGTTTGTGCATTTTCAAGCAAGAAATCAGTTAACAAAGAACTGTATCCAAGTCCTGTATTTAGCAAACTAGAAGAAGCCTCTTTTTTGACACGTAAAATCGCTGCGATTTCTAGGGTAATCGATGAGGGTTCCTCATACATTACTTCATAATCCGTTCTTGGTCGAAATACACCAGCTACTTCGTGATAATAAAAATCGTTTAACAGTAATTTGAAGGTCTTTCCAATTAAATCATCAAAGGTATATTCCTCCGCCAACTCAATTCCAAGTGCTTCTAATACGGTGGTATCCAGTCGATTGTTTTCGTCCACAACCAATACTAGTTTTGTATAGTCTGTGGGATAAGTACCTGATAAAACATCATATTGTGACAAGATAAAGGCTGGATTATTTGGAACTTCAGATATCACACGAGTTCCTGAACTAAAAAAAGAAGTTCCAGCCGTATTCACTACCTTGATGACACCACCAGATGAGGTTTGAGCCAACAGGTGAATCCCAATGGCTCTTGAATACGATATCGAGTTTCGAAGAGTCGGATCCATGGCATTTAAATAGTCGATAAATGCTTGATTAATGATGTTGGTATGCGTAGTAGTCGCTTCCTGACGATCGTATGGTGTAATAATTGAGTTTGTGGGAAACGTATTCGTATTTTGGTTTAGTGGTCCATTCGCCCCAGGTCCAAATCGATCTGTTGAGACACTTTTTGATATCGTGATGGGAAATCCTGCCAATGCATCACTTTGAAGCTCCGTTACATAATTGGTCATTCCAGTGGAAATGGATAACACCAATGCAATTCCAATGATACCAATACTTCCTGCAATGGAGGTAATAATTGTTCTACCTTTTTTCGTCAACAAGTTCTTAAGACTGGTTTTAAGAGCTGTGAAGAAACTCATGGATGTTTTCGTAGTTTTGAGTTTACCTGATTGTTCGATAACAGCTTCTTGAGGATGGGAATCTTCCATGACTTGTCCGTCTACCAACAATATGATACGATCGCTGTATGTTTTTGCAATCTCGGAGTTATGGGTCACCATAATCACGAGTCTATCCTTCGCTATTTCGCTAATTAACGCCATTATCTGCTTACTAGTCTTCGAATCGAGTGCTCCAGTGGGTTCGTCTGCTAACAACACTTTTGGGTTATTCACCAATGCCCTTGCAATCGCTACGCGTTGCATTTGACCACCAGATAATTGGTTTGGTCGCTTGTATATTTGATCTGCGAGTCCAACTTCTGTAAGTACTTGAATGGCTCTACTTCTTCTTTCAGCGGCACTGACTCCTGATAACCGAAGTGCCATTTCTACGTTATCAAGAACGGATAAATGAGTGATTAAGTTATAGGTTTGAAATACAAAGCCAATGGTTTGATTACGATATGCGTCCCAATCCGAATCTTGGAAGTCTTTTGTTGATTTTCCATCAATCAATAAATCACCACTCGTATACCGGTCCAATCCACCGATAATATTGAGAAGCGTTGTTTTACCTGATCCTGATTGTCCTAAAATCGATACAAACTCATTTTCTTTAAAGTGCAAAGAAATTCCATTTAGAGCAGGGATGGGTTTTCCTGCGACGACATAGTCTTTTTTAATCTCTTTTAATGTTAACATGGTTGATTCCTCCTTGATGATGAATGGATTATAACGCTTCATTGTGAACTGAATATGAACTATAAAGAAAAAGTCACATTTCGTGACTTTTTAGGATGGTAGACAAGTTGTTACTTGAACATACTGGTGTTATTCTAGTGTTTTTATAATTGCTCTATTTTATCTAAAAACGCTTCGATAGGTTGATTGCCTAGTAATTCATATTTGTCATTTATCACGATTTTGGGAACACCTGACACGTTGTATTTACTCGAGAAATCATAAAATGTCTGAGCTTCAATCATTTCGCCAACCACATTACTATTGAGCATCGCTAATCGATGTGCACTTTGTACTGCACCTGGGCAATGAGGGCAAGATAATGTAACGAACACCTTAATATTTACAGGCTTTTTAATTTTGCCAATTCGTTTTAACACATCCGCTGGGAGTTGATACGTAAGCCCTGACATTTCTAATAACGCGCTGATAAACGAGTTGATTTCATGACCTGCAGGAATTCCGTTAAACTTAACCCCTTTGTAAACTCCTGATTTATCGAGTATGACGAAACTTGGTGTTAAGGTAATTCCATACTTTTTTGCTTCTTCTTGATCTTCTTGTACATCTTTTAGCACAACACTAATCTTGTCAGAACACGCGGCAGTTTCTGTTAATAATTGTTTTGTTTCTTCACAAGTATTACATTCCCCTTTGGACGTAAATAATACAATGGTAATCGGTTCAATTCCTTGAGATAGTACTTCTTTAATTTGAGCTTCTACTTCTTTGTTAAATAATTTTGCCATGGTTATTCTCCTTTATATGTGTGTGTTAAATAGTGACTGATACTTAATGCTGCGCTAGCTCCTTGAGCTGCGGATATAATGATTTGTTTGAATGGTTGGTTCGTGACATCACCAGCAGCGAATAACCCTGCTAACGAAGTCTTTTGGGTATCGTCGACAATGATTTCTTGACGATCATTTAACAAAACCAAGTCTTTGACTACATGGCTGTTTGGAATACTACCAATTTCCACAAACATCCCCTGTGCTGGTATCAAGCGTTCAAGACCTGTTTGTTTATCAAGTACTCGAATGGCAGTCATCTGTTCTTTGCCAATCACTTCAAGAATTTGGGTTTCAAGATGAATGGTCAAATGTGGAACTTGCTTTAGCTTCTTTAGAAGAATGTCATCTGCACGCCACTGACTGCGATGAACCACCGTAATCGAGGATGCATAAACTGCCAAATCCAAAACGGCCTCTGCAGCGCTGTTTCCGCCACCAGAAACAATGACGTCTTTTCCTTTAAAGAATGGAGCGTCACAAGTAGTACAATACGATACGCCGATATTGGCGTATTCCATTTCGCCAGGGATTTGAAGTTTTCTTGGGGCACCACCTGTGGTAATCAAAACTGTTTTTGTCTTCAATCGTTCCCCTGTAGACAGTTCTATTTCAAAGTTTGGAAGAGTGCTCGATATGCTTTTTACGAAAACATCTTTATAAATTGGGACATCCAAGCCATTAACATGTTCTAGAAACTGAGCAGAGAGTTCTTCTCCCTTGAGCAATTTGAGACCTAAGTAATTGTCAACATCGCTGGTGTTGTGTAGCTGTCCACCAATTTCTTTGGTAAGAAGCCCCACTGCTAACCCTTTACGCTTGGCGTACAGTGCAGCGTTTAATCCTGCAGGTCCCCCTCCAATGATTAATAAATCCCATAAGCGGTTATCTTGGAAAACGGAAGTTTTCTTGGTTGGTTCAAAACTAAAATTAAACATGGTAAATCACCTTCTATTCTTACATTCCTTTAATGATTAAATTAATCGCTTGGTTCACATTCGTTACTTTGATATGATTTTCATCCTCAATAGACTGAATTAGGTTGTTTGTTGTGACCAAAGCAATGGCTTTTTCGATACTCGATTTGATGGCTTTTAGTTGAGTTACAATTTCTTCACATGGAGCGCCATTTTCCATCATGTTTAATACTCCTTGCATTTGTCCTTTGGTACGCTTGATTCGATTGGTTACCGATACATCACAGATCATGAGCAATTCCTCCTTTTATAGATAGTTCTATGATACCCCATGGGGTATAGAATATCAAATGATATGCTCAATGATGCTTAGAGATTATCGTGTTGTTTTGTATAAAATGGACTCTTCCTTACAGAAGGAGGAAAAATAGCATCCTTGGAAGACAAATTGATCTATTGAACAACTATAAGAATGAAATCCTCTAGGGAAGTCGTTGTAGATCTATAATCGGATAAAACAGATGATATGAACTTATTTTTCATATTTTTTCATTTATTATGTCCTAATTTCATATATATTGTGTTCTAAATCCATGAAATGTAGTAATATGAAGTAACAAGCCAATGATGCATCATTGATTTAGACGAAGGAGGACTTATGAAATCATATGCGGTAAAACCCGAGTTTGAAAAATTTAAGAAATTTCATATGCCAAGAAGTCTATGTGCAATGAAATTCATCAATTTTTTGTTAAAGATTACAAATCTGTTCAGTAAAAACCCAAAGTCTGTTCGAATAAGCAAAGAAACTGTCATAACACGAGACAACCATACCCTTGCCATGACCATGTATTCTCCACTTGTGAAAGATCAAACGTATCCATGCTTACTCTATTTCCCAGGAGGTGGCTTCATGATGGGTGCGAACCTCGTTCACAAGAGTTCAGCTGCAACGATTGCCTCACAATGCAACTGTCATGTTATATTAGTACACTATCGGTTGGCCCCAAAACATCTTTTTCCAACCGCTTTATATGATACTGTAGACGCTACCATAGACATTCACCGACGCGCAAAAGAACTTTGGATTGATCCAACAAGAATTGCTTTAGCAGGAGATTCATCAGGTGGTAGCCTTGTTGCTGGAACACTTATGATGTTGCGTGATTTTGGAGGACCAACTGTTTGTTTTCAAATGTTACTCTATCCGGCTTTGAATAAACTATCAGCGAATTATACCTCTCGTCGTAAATTTAAAGAAACCCCGGTCTTTAACACTAGAAACTTCGCCTTTATCAACAAGATTGTCTATAAGAATGGCTATTTTGGTCTGAAAGAATATGCGTATCCGTTGTTAAACCCCAGTTTTGATCATCTTCCTCCCGCCTACATTGAAACAGCTGAGTTTGATTGTCTGCACGATGATGGTGTCCGTTATGCATCCATCCTACAAACAAAGGACATTCCAGTAACGTTGTTTGAAACAATGGGAACCTTCCATGGATATGACGCGGCCAGTAATAGTCCATTTGCTCAATTTTGCATGAAGAAACGTTTACTTGCTTTACAAGTTGCGTTCAAGTGAGGCTTTGATTGATATCATTATCAAGCGATTAATACTACTGTACCTAACAAATCAGAAAAAAAGACTCTTTCTTCCTAATTAAATTAGGGGGAAAAAGTCTTTTTCTTTATGACCAGATAAAATAATGAACTTAGTCTTGAAAAGAACGGCTCGCAATAGGATAAATACTAAATAATGCCCCCAAGAAAGATAAGCCGATCGCTACATATAAACCATATGCCATCGACCACTGGACATCAATTACATTGGTAACTCCCACGACGGTGACACTCGTAACCACAAACTCTGGAGTAAGAAATAGTAACCCAATGGAAACGATAAATAGAACTAAAGAAATCAATGCACTTTTTTTTGAAAAAACCAGAAGTAAACAAGCCACAATCGGTAATAGATAGCCGATTCCAATGATCATATTGGGTTCGATTTGTCCACTTGCAATGCTTCCAAGATTGAGAAACTGCGTGCCGATTATTAGTTCATATCCTTTAAATACTGTTTCTGAATCCGAATACATTAATGCTGGTAGAAAGGCGATGACTACTGAAAGAAATCCGATGACTACCACAATATAATTGAATAAACTAGCGTTGTTTCTTTTCATCAGTAGTGTTCTCCTAACTCAATTTTTGTGAAACTGGTGGATAAGGTGACATATTCATCCTTGTATATATTAATGCACTTGTTACTAAAAACCAAATCTTCCTTATCTGTTCCGTGGTTTTCGAATCGTGCTTAATGCCAACAGTAACAACACTGCCCCTAGAACAGAAAAACCTAAACTTAGCCAACTAAACGTAGCTATTGGAGTAACACTCATAAATGATGCAATTAATCCGCCTAAAACAGAGCCCAATAGACCCACAAGTACATAAGCAAAAATGCTCATCCTATAAGTATCACGCGTAACGATACTTGCTAACCAACCAACCAATCCACCAAATAAGATCCATAATAAAATATTCATTTGAACTTCCTCCTTTCCATTGATACATAAAAAGCGATTTTTTGATTTTTCTAATCCCTCTTGGAAGGTACTTCATACGTGTGTGTATATGAAATATAGATGCGTATGAGGATGCATTTGCTCTTCCAAGGTAAAACCTTATATTTTATACATGAAGATGTAAGCGTTTATAGTTTTATATTACGCTTATTATGAATATAACATATTATTTATGTAAATACAACTTTATATATGAAAATAGTATTGACAATATGAAATTATAAGAATATACTGAAATCAACTTGGTAAACAATATGGACTCAAGAATAACCTAAAGGGGGAATTGTTTTATGTTATTAAAGAAGAGAATGACCTTGTCTAAGCTGTTATCTCTTATATTAATGGTCGGTTTATTTTTTACCATTTCGGCCTGTGATAAAGAGACTACTGCGACTACGTCACCTGCATTAGTGCCAGTAAGTTCCATTGTCGTGTCCGGAGCTGGTTCTGCAACTACAATTACAGAATTTGGGGGAACACTGCTGATGTCAGCAGCTGTACTACCTGCTAACGCTTCGAACAAAGCAGTAACTTGGAGCGTCATCAACGGAACTGGGGAGGCCACCATTAGCAGCATCGGAGTTTTATCCGCCGTTTCAAATGGTACTGTCACAGTAAAAGCCACTTCCGTGTCTACACCGGCAATCAATGGTGTTCGAATCATTACCATCTCCAATCAAGAAGTAATGGTTGCATCCATTGGAGTATCCAGTGCTGGAGACTTGGCTGTAGTTGATTCCTACCGTGGAACATTGCAAATGTCAGCAAATGTATTACCCGCAAATGCATCAAACGATTCTGTCGTTTGGAGTGTTACAAATGGAACGGGAAGTGCATCGATATCTGCAAGCGGTCTACTAACTGCTTTAACAAATGGAACAGTTGTTGTCATCGCAACTTCCGTGTCAAATCCAACCATTTATGGAAGTAAAACCATCACGATTACAAACCAAGAAACTCTTGTGGCTTCAATAGCTGTTTCTGGTGCTTCAGATGCACAAGTCATCTCCGTTTTCCGAGGAACTTTGCAAATGTCATCACTTGTATTGCCTGCCAATGCAGACGATAAGTCAGTCACCTGGAGTGTACTAAATGGAACAGGATCAGCAACTATTAGCTCCACAGGTTTATTATCTGCATTGTCCAATGGAACAGTAACCGTCCGGGCAACTTCAGTTAGTACACCATCTGTTGTTGGAACTAAAGTAATTACTCTATCGAATCAAGAAGTATTAGCTTCCTCTATTACAGTATCTGGAGCAGGCTCAGCCGTTACCATTTCTACTTTCCAAGGAACATTGCAAATGTCCGCAGTTGTCTTACCTGCCAACGCCGACAATAAAGCAGTTGTTTGGAGCGTTATCAATGGCACAGGCTCAGCTACCATTAGTGCTTCCGGACTATTAACTGCTGTGAGCAATGGTACTGTCAACGTAAAAGCAACATCGGTCAGTACTCCTTCCATTAGTGGTTCGTTAGTCATCACATTATCCAACCAAGAGGTAGTAGTATCTTCGATCGTTGTCTCTGGTGCCGGATCCTTAAATGTTATCACAACATTTCATGGAACCTTACAAATGTCAGCTCTTGTCTTGCCTGCCAACGCAGCGGATAAATCGGTTGTCTGGAGTGTTATGAATGGCACAGGCTCTGCATCCATTAATTCAACTGGATTATTAACAGCCATCACCAATGGTACCGTTACTGTCAAAGCAACTTCTGTCAGTACCCCAAGTATCAATGGTACGTTAGTGATTACTTTATCGAATCAAGAAATCTTAGTAGACTCTATCGTGGTGTCAGGTGCTGGATCTTCAGTAGCGATTTCCACATTCCATGGAACCTTACAAATGTCAGCTCTTGTTCTTCCTGCCAATGCAGCGGATAAATCTGTCGTATGGAGTGTTATCCCTGGTACCGGAACTGCATCAATTAGTTCTGCTGGATTATTAACCGCCATCACCAATGGTACTGTCACTGTTAAAGCAACTTCTGTCAGTACCCCTAGCATCAATGGTATTCTATTAGTCACATTATCAAATCAAGAAATTCTAGTAAGCTCAATAGCAGTTTCTGGAGCTGGTTCCGCAGTTGCAATCTCCACATTCCATGGTACTTTGCAAATGTCAGCTGTTGTCTTACCTGCTAATGCGGCGGATAAATCCATTGTATGGAGTGTTGTCAATGGTACCGGAACCGCTTCTATTAGTTCTTCTGGACTATTAACTGCAATCACCAATGGTACTGTCACTGTCAAAGCAACTTCTGTCAGTACACCTAGTATCAATGGGACGTTAGTGATTACCTTAACAAACCAAGACATTCTCGTTGAATCGATCGTGGTGTCGGGTGCTGGATCCGCAGTAGCGATTTCCACATTCCATGGAACCTTACAAATGTCAGCCGCGATACTTCCTGCCAACGCAGCGAATAAATCAGTTGTATGGAGTGTTATCAATGGTACAGGAACTGCATCTATTAGTTCTGCTGGACTATTAACAGCCATTACCAATGGTACTGTAACTGTCAAAGCAACTTCCGTCAGTACACCTAGTATCAATGGTATTCTATTAGTCACATTATCAAATCAAGACATTTTAGTAAGTTCAATTGCTGTTTCTGGAGCTGGATCCGCAGTAGCGATTTCCACATTCCATGGCACTTTACAAATGTCAGCTCTTGTTCTTCCTGCCAATGCAGCGGATAAATCTGTCGTATGGAGTGTTATCCCTGGTACCGGAACTGCATCTATTAGTTCTGCTGGATTATTAACAGCCATTACCAATGGTACAGTTACTGTTAAAGCAACTTCTGTCAGTACTCCTAGTATCAATGGTACGTTAGTGATTACTTTATCGAATCAAGATATTCTCGTTGAATCTATCGCCGTCTCAGGCGCGGATATGGCAACCGTCATTTCCACTTATCATGGTACCTTACAAATGTCAGCTCTTGTTCTTCCTGCCAACGCAGCGAATAAATCTGTCGTATGGAGTGTTATCCCTGGTACCGGAACAGCTTCCATTAACTCAACTGGCTTATTAACCGCCATTACAAGTGGAACTGTCATTGTCAAAGCAACGTCTGTCAGTACTCCTTCCATCAACGGTACCCTAGTGATTACATTATCAAATCAAGAAATCCTAGTGAATTCTATCGTGGTATCGGGTGCTGGATCCGCAGAAGTCATTACCACATTCCGTGGAACATTACAAATGTCGGCACTTGTTCTTCCTGCTAATGCAAACGATAAATCCGTCGTTTGGAGTGTAGTACATGGCACAGGAACAGCTTCCATTAGTACTTCAGGCTTATTAACCGCTTCCTCCAATGGTACCGTTACTGTCAAAGCAACTTCTGTCAGTACACCTAGTATCAATGGGACGTTAGTGATTACCTTAACAAATCAAGATGTATTAGTGTCTTCAATCACAGTCACTGGTGCTGGGATGGCAACAGTTATCAACGTAGATAAAGGAACACTTCAAATGTCAGCGGCAATATTACCAATCGATGCCGAAAACACTGACGTAATATGGAGTGTAACAAATGGTACTGGCCAAGCCACTATCAATAGTTCTGGACTTTTATCCGCTGTTCTAGACGGAACGGTCACTGTCATCGCTACATCAGTTTCGACACCTTCAGTCAGTGGCTCGATTGTAATTACTTTATCCAATCAAGTCGTTGTACTATTGCTTCAACCAGTCAATCTGGGAACAGCGGATGACTTCGCTATTCTAGGAAAAACTGGAATATCTACCTCCCCAATATCCGCTATCACAGGTCATATTGGTGTAAGTCCAATTGATTCCACCGCAATTACCGGATTCTCATTAATACTTGATGCTAGTGGAAATTATTCCACGTCCACCCAAGTAAACGGTAATGTGTATGCATCCGATTATTCCGCACCAACTCCATCGTTTATGACGACAGTAATTGGTGATATGGAAATCGCGTACGCCGATGCATCCGCAAGAACACCTGACTTCATTGAATTACATGCAGGTGACTTAAGCGGAAAAACTCTATACGCTGGAGTCTACAAATGGAGCACTGATGTCATTATCAACACCAACGTGACACTTTCAGGCAGCGCAACCGACGTTTGGATTTTCCAAATCTCTGGTTCATTATCAGAAGCAGCTGCTGTTCAAGTAATTCTTTCTGGTGGTGCTTTATTTGAAAATGTATTCTGGCAAGTCGCTGGTGACGTTGCAATTGGAGCTTCTGCTCACTTCCAAGGAACTATTCTTTGTAAGACAGGCATCGCTGTTGGCACAAGCGCTACTGTAAACGGTAAATTGTTTGCTCAAACTGCGGTTACTCTTGATGCTAATATCATCGTAGGAAAAGCCGAATAAACAACAAAAAATCGAATCACATAATCACGATCTCCATCTATGGCCACATGTTTTCTCCTATTACATATACCAGAATGATGGTCTTTGTGATTGAATAATCACAACCGTCAGGTGAAGTCAAAGTAACATTTGACTGAACCTGACGGTTTTTCTTCGCAACAAGATGACTCATTACAGCATTGTTAGTAAGATTTCCGACTATTTATGCCATAAAAGAATATTATATTTAACAAATATCACTCTATATATATCAAAATTGCCACGATAACAATTGAAAATACTACACTCAAATTGTCTTTTATATGAAATCTTATGTATTTTGATATTTATATATGAATATATGGTTGACATTATGAAATTAAAAGAATATACTGAAGGCAACTTGGTATATAAGATGGACCCGACTCCTCTGAAAGGGGAATGATTATATGTTAATTAAGAATCGATTGACAACAAGAACACTTGTTGTCATGATGTTGGTTGGTCTTGTTATGCTAATAGTTTCATGTGGAACGAATGCGACCACCACTTCAACTTCGTTGCCTACCACATCTACCATAACGAGTACAATACCCACCACATCCTTGCCGACAACGGTAGCTCCCACTACCGTGACTACGAGTGTGGCACCTACTACTTCCACCACAACACTCACAACTACCCAAACAACAATTTCGACAATCGCGACTACAACAGTCACAACAACTGTTGGTCCCATTGCAGTTTACTCCATTGTTGTTTTCAGTAGTGGAGATGCCACAGTAATTCAAGAATCAAGAGGAACACTTCAAATGTCAGCTCTTGTCTTGCCCTTGAGTGCAGATGATAAGACCGTGGTTTGGAGCGTCATAAACGGATCAGGGACTGCGTCCATTAGTTCATCTGGTCTTCTCAGTGCTATCACTGATGGCATAGTAACTGTACGTGCAACTTCAGCTAGTAGAACTGAAATTTTTGGAGAGATGGTCATAACAATCTCAAACCAAGATATTCTCGTAAGTTCAATTGCTGTTTCTGGAGCTGGATCCGCAGTAGCGATTTCCACATTCCATGGCACTTTACAAATGTCAGCTCTTGTCTTGCCTGCGAATGCAGCGGATAAATCTGTCGTATGGAGTGTTATCCCTGGTACCGGAACTGCATCTATTAGTTCTGCTGGATTATTAACGGCCATTACCAATGGTACTGTCACTGTCAAAGCAACTTCTGTCAGTACACCAAGTATCAATGGTACGTTAGTGATTACTTTATCAAATCAAGATATTCTCGTAAGTTCAATTGCTGTTTCTG
>JAUXXX010000101.1 GCA_030684695.1 bacterium | reverse complement strand
ATTTTATGTGAATCAATTAACTAGTTTAACCATTCCAAACAGTGTTACTACAATTGGAGACTATGCATTTTATGTGAATAATTTAACTAATTTAACCATTCCAGAGGGCGTAAGATCAATCGGAGATTTTGCATTTTCCAGAATTTATTTAGCCAGTGTAACCATTCCAAACAGTGTTACAACTATCGGAGCCTATGCATTTGATTGGGATAAGATAAAAAGTTTTAGTATCAGCAATAATCAAAACTTTGTTTATGAAAACAACCTGCTTTTAACAGCCGATAGAAAAACACTGATTGCAGGTATTGGAAGTTTATCCAGTGTAAAGATTCCAAACACTGTAACAACAATCAAGAGTAATGCATTCCACATGAATAACTTAACCAACGTTACCATCCCAGATGGTGTTACAACAATCGAAGAAGGAGCATTTGCTTTGAACAATTTAGTTAGCGTACTCTTTCCAAGCAGTGTTACAACAATCGGGAATTTTGCATTCCATCAAAATAAATTAACCAGCTTAACCATTCAAGACGGCGTTACAACAATCGGAAATTCTGCATTTGCTAATAATAATTTGACTAGCATAATCCTTCCGAATAGTCTTATAACAATCGGAGATTTTGCATTCTTTCATAATATGCTAACCAGCGTAATCCTTCCAAGTAGCGTAACAACAATCGGAGAAAAAGCATTTGCTTCGAACAATGTAACCAGCGTAACCATTTTAGATAGTTTGGTAACAATCGGAGATTATGCATTTGATTGGTACACAATAAATAGTTTTAGTATTAACAATAATCAAAATATTGTTTATGAAAACAACTTACTTTTATCAGGAGATAGAAGAACAGTGATTGCAGGTATTGGGAGTTTATCTAGTGTAGATATTCCAAACAGTGTTACAACAATCGGAAACTATGCATTTTATTATAGCGGCTTAGTCAGTGTTTCCATTCCAGATGGTGTAACTACAATTGGAAACTATGCATTTAATGAAAATAGTTTAACTAGCCTAAACCTCCCAAATAGTCTTACAACAATCGGAGATTATGCATTTGCTAGAAATTCTTTAACCAGCGTCACCATTCCAGATAGTGTAACAACAATCGGAGATAATGCATTTTATTCTAACAATTTAACCAGCATCACCATTCCAAAAGGGGTATCAGTCATCGAGGAGTTTGCGTTTTATTCGAATAGTTTGACTAGTGTAATCATACCCAATAGTGTCACAATAATCGGTTATGGTGCATTTTCTTCTAACAATTTAACTAGTGTAATCATCCCCAATAGCGTAAAAGTGATTGGGCATCATGCATTTTCTTGGAACAACATAACCAGTGTGACCATCCCAGAAAGTGTCACAATAATCGGTCAAGGTGCATTTGATTCGAATAACTTCACAAATGTTACAATTGTCGGAGATAAACTAAGATTCAATGATATCTGGATCACGATTGGGTTTCCTGAAGAGTTAAAACCATGATTTTTGTTTTTTGTTCCCTTTAGGGGCTTGAGCTCTATGTTATACCACTTGGATAATTTACAAAATAGTCACAGATTACAATAAAGGGGAGGACAAAATGAAAAAAGTAATTGCTTTGCTACTACTTGTATTGCTCTTATTTGGATTGTCTGGCTGTTTTACTTCCTCTTTTAATCCTCTTGGGAGTGAAGAGTATGTTATCTTTGAAGATGTAGATAAGACGGTTCGATTGGAAATCCCTTTTAGTGTCAGCCATGGTACTGGAAGACTCTATATCTTAAAAGAAGATAAGATGATTTCGTTTGTGGCTGATTATTTCATCCCAAGAGAAATGATTATAGTATACATCAGTGCACCAGAGTTGGAAGACTCTACGTTTTACTTAGGGGTATCGTTTAAGCAAGTAAATTGGTTAAAATTGGATTATGATATTATGTATTTGAAAGAACGTATCCAAAGTTTTGGTAATCAAGAACATGAAATTTTAACTGGATTAGACGTTGAATTACACCGAGTTTACGATGAACAAGTCAATCCACTGAATTATATATATAATTTGTGGGAATCTGTTGATCACAAACTTCTATTTGTAAATGATGATCTCCATTACTATTATGGTTATAGTGTGAAAGGAACATGGGATCAAGATAATGTGTGGATTTCATTTCTAGATGAATCCTTTACAATATGGAGTAAAAATGATTTGTCGATGAAATTGTCCGGAACATTTTCATTTGATGGATTGGATATCATTTTAGAACCTTTTGAATGGTATGTGCATTTTCCAAGCGTGGTTACCTTACGTTTTGCGAAGCTAAATGATGGATAGTATTCAAAATGATGTGTAGTTACTTTTTGAATATGTGTTGGAAGATGTAAGGTAACTAAGGAATTTAAATTCTCATTGTATCAATGATCTGTACCAGAAAGTTCTGCGTTCTTTTGATTTGAAGAAAACTGTGAATCCTAAGTGGAGGTTTGATCACTCAAAGATTTATAAGTGTAGTCAAATTTCTTTGGATGCTGTTTCACGTTTATATATCCAGATGTATAATCATTAATAAGTAGTATCTTTTAGATATACATTGTGTGTAATATATCGCTATATGGATTATTGATAGGCCACAACGCATATACAGATAATTTATATGTAAGATTCAAAATAGTAAAACATCCTATCGATTATGAAGGGGGCTAATGATGAACCTAATCAAAGAACAATGGACAAATTGTGATATTGTGCCGTTCTTAGAATATCTTTCTACTTTCCAACAAACCGACAAAGAAACATGGGCTCGAAAAATCCTCAATACCAAGCTAAAGCTTCTTGTAATCCCTACGAAAGTAATTTATGAGATTAAGAATCAAATACTGTTAGGAAACTATATATCGTATCTAGATTTAGAAATCTTTGACCATTACGAAGCGATTGTTATCTATGGAGGGTTACTAACAAAGATTCCTGATTTTCATGTTATGGTTAGATATCTATCCAAATATTTGAACGTCATGGAAAATTGGGCTCATTGTGACATATTAAGTTTTCCAATAAAGCCACATCTATATCAAGACTATCTTAGGTTATCACTTGAATATTCAAAAGACCAACGTCCTTTTGTTCGTAGATTGTCCTTAATGATTCTTTTTCAAATGGGTAAGGACAAGGCAGTATTACCGGTTATTTATGAACGTCTCCTCGAACTGAAAGAAGAACAAGAGTACTATGTGATTATGATGGCCGGTTGGCTTCTTTGTGAGTGTATCATTCAACACAAAGCAGAAACACTTTCGTTCTTGATTTCACATAAAGAGTTAAATAAGAAGATAGTGAACAAAGCAATTCAGAAGTGTAGAGAAAGTCGTCGATTCACTCAAGAAGAAAAAGAAGAATTACTTATGTTAAAAAAGAATCTCTTTTAACTACGTCTACGTAATTATATCTATAAGCAAGGACAAAAGAAGTAATCTATACTTTAAAATTTTCAAAATGGAAAGCCTATGAAAAGAATCAAAAAATAAAAGGAAGATGTATGGAAAAGTCAACGTTTCGAGGTGGGTTACTCGGTTAAACTAGCACGAACATTCTTATTACCCTTGGTATGTATGGCGTTTGTGTAAATATCCAAATGAAAGCATGGGTTGTTTCAAAGACTAGATTTGCTTCATAAATGACAAACATTTCCAAATAAAAACTTCCATGACCGCTCTTTTGACCGGTCATGGTTTTTATATTGAAGTATCTTGAAAGAATTTTATGATATTCATCGTAGTATGTTTTCAAAGGAGTGATACCAATGAAAAAAACGATGTTGGCTTTATTATTATGCTTGATAATACTAAGTGGTGGGCAAAACAATGTACACGCTCAGATGAATGGATTATTACCAGGTGGAAAGAACTATATTAACAGTTCCTTATTTGTCTTTGATGGCAATGGAATGATGACTTCAAGTTATACCATGATTAAACCCCATATCCCTTATACCGTTTCCATCCCTACAAGTTACTATCAAGCAAATGGGGAAGTACATATATCTGTCTATGATGATGGTACGTATATCGATGATTATTCCCTCATCAATGCCGATTTCTTTATTTCAAGTGATCCCAATTATTACTTCGCAACCCTTACATTTCCAACGGTTGTCAATTATGTTAGTTTTTACCTAACCAATCCAAGTGCCTACTTTACGACTCACTCAACCGAATGGTTTCAAATGGAAGAAGGAACGACATTCACTGGATTTGAGCCATTCATTCCAGGACATATCATTGATACTCAGTCTACCAATTTTGGGCCATACTCCCTACTTCGAAGTAATGTCGACTCTCCATTGACCATTTTAGATATAATGGAAGCATTTCTTGCGCATGATGCAATTGTTGGAGATGTTTCATCACGAATTCAAATAGGAATCAATGAGTACTCCGGCAATGAACAAACCGTAGGGACCTATGCCATTGAATTGATGGTAATTGATGACAGTATGAATCAAACATCAAAAACAATTTCTATTCAAGTGATTGATATTACATCACCAGTCATTACTGGGCCGATAATCATTGCGGTCAGCTACCCTCAAGTTCGTACACTAGAATCAATTTTAGCCATGATTACTGTCAGTGATAATGTGGATGGGGACTTGCATTCCTCCATTCAAGTGATTGAAAATAAGTATCATTCCAAACAACTCATATTAGGAGAATATCCTTTCATAGTATCTGTGGAAGATTCATCAGGGAATGTGAGTACATTTCAAACGACGATTCAAGTCATCGATCAAGAAGCTCCAATCATTAGTGCGCCCAATCAAATCACAGTGGGTTACCGAGTTCCTTTGAGGTATGTGGAGTTACTTGCATTAGCCACCGCTCATGATAACCACGATGGAAACGTTACAAATAAGATACAAATTATTGCCAATTCATACTATGCAAATCCTTATCAAGTGGGTGAATTTTCACTGACGTATAAAGTTACCGATACAGCGGGAAACATCTCACAAAAAGTGTTAGTGATTAATGTGGTGGATAATCAAGGTCCGATTTTGTATTTTGATACTCAAGTCATAGCTGTTTATAATAATACCTACCTCACATTAGCCAACATCACGGAGATGTTCATTAAGAGTAATTTATTAGCCAACCGCGCTTACCAAGTGACTGTCAAACAAGATCATTATACAAAGCATTATAAAACTCCAGGAAGATATCATATGGAGTTATCCTTTGAAGATGAATTCAAGGACACTAAAACATATCTATTTCAAGTCTTAGTGAAAGATTCAAATATTGAAATTATCGATCCCATCATACAAAATCCTCTATTTAGTATTGTTGAATTTTTTACGAAAAACTGGAGTTATATTACAACAGGAATGCTTGGACTTGGAGTAATTTTATCTAATGTGTTGTGGTGGAAGCTAAAACCAAAAAAGTAAACGTTTTACTTCGATTAAGAAAGCGCTTTTGTCGCTTTCTTTTATTTTATAATAATCTTCATTATGTTATAATGTGCATGCCAGAATACAATTAGGAAGGAGTCAAATTTACTGTGAGCGTTCAAATTCAGATCACTGATGAAAAGCTTCACAAGTTGTATGCCGCAATGGACAAACACAAAACTAAGCCGGGTCCATTGATGCCTACATTACACGATGCGCAAAAAATATTTGGGTGTGTTCCCCTCGAAATCCAAAAAATGATTGCGACAGAATTAAAAGAAAGTATTGCCAAGATTAATGGGGTAGTTACCTTTTATGGTCAATTCTCTATTGTTCCAAAAGGGGAAAAAATCATAGGAGTTTGTTTAGGAACCGCATGTTATGTTCGTGGTTCACAAGGAATTCTTGACGCATTTGCTGATGATCTCAAACTAAAAGTCGGCGAGACATCAGAAGATGGCAAGTTTACCTTGCAAGCAACACGTTGCATTGGGGCCTGTGGATTAGCACCTGTATTTACAGTCAATGAAACGGTGTATGGAAATGTTTCGGTTCAAAAAGCCAAAGAGATTATGAAGACGATTAGGTAGCCTATGAAACTAAGCGAAATCGTTGAGCTTTTTGCATGCGAAGTATACACAAAAGAAATATATGATCCTCATCAAGAAATCAATCACGCATTTTGTGCAGACCTGATGAGTGACGCGTTAATGATTTTATCCACAGTTCGGGATACGGGGTTATTAGAAGAAGCAGTTTTGGTTACTGGTCTTGCGACGAATCAATCCATACGGACTGCTGAAATGCTGGATGTAGAAGTCATCTTACTAGTGCGAGGAAAAGTACCCGCTTCGCAAGTCATTGAACTTGCCAATGAATCCAATATCACACTACTTGGTACGAAAACAACGATGTTTAATGCCAGCGGACAGATGTATGCTCATGGTGTCCGAGGCATCACCTCTGCACAATGAGTTCTTTCTACCATAAGCACTATACGATTTTACCCAATGATTATTTTAATGCGGGTAGTGCTTCTAGTGATATCAAAAAAACCTTAAAGCAATTGAAAGTATCCAAGGATATTATTAAAAAAGTCAGTGTTGCTTCGTATGAAGCAGAGATCAATGTTGTGATTCATTCCTTTGGAGGAAGTGTTGATTTACACATAGTGAATCACACTTTGTATCTTCAGTTCACAGATAGTGGTCCAGGAATTGATGATATTGAGTTGGCGATGAAACCAGGATATACCACTGCAAGTGAAATTTCTAGGCTCAATGGTTTTGGGGCAGGGATGGGGCTTGTAAATATCAAGGCATCTGCCGATGAAATGACATTGATTTCAGATCCCAATGGTACCATTTTAAAATTAAAATTTTTCCTTCACACGGAGGACGCCAATGAAATTATCTAGTCTTTTAGAATTAGGATATCAAGTTCACACATCGGTCTCCCTACAAGATGAATTTGAAGGTGCCTATGTGGGTGATTTATTAAGTGTAGTCATGAAAAGCGCTGAATCGGGTAATTTACTGGTTACAATATTGTGCAATTTAAATACAGTCGCGGTGGCTGTATTGATAGATATTCCAGTAGTTTTGTTTACCGAAAATGATGAAGTACCTCAAAACATCATCGATAAAGCCAATCAAGAACAAATCGCTATTTTTTCCACAAAGAAAAAAAGCGTTGATGTGATCAAAGAACTCGTAAAACAGGAAATAATATGAAGTACTATTATGATTTGCACATTCATACCGTATTATCACCTTGTGCAGATGTCTTGATGACGCCCAATAATTTATGGAATATGGTTTCGTTAAAAGGACTTGATTTCGTGGCGTTTGTGGATCACAACTCATCCAGACAATTACCAATGTTAGCAAAAATTGGGGAATCCTACAAAACGAAACAAATTTACGGAATAGAAGTATCCTTATTTAGTGGCATTCATGTACTATGCTATTTCAAGCATTTATCCGATGCATTGGTGGTGGGTTCTATCGTGGAATCTCATCTTCCTTGTAAACATATCGATATTTCAACTCCATCCTCTCACCTTACCGATGAGTATGATGCTTTTAGCGAGATGGTGTTACTTCCACTTGGAGAAAATACCAATTTAAGCATTTCTGAATTACAAGAAATCATGTCTCCTTATGAACATTTACTAGTGTTGGCGCATCTAAACCGGTACTTGGAAAAAGGAGTAGAGGTATTATCTCTTGCAAAGTTTGATGCAGTCGAATGGAGTGATTCCTCAACTCCCCCAACCCATGTAGTAGATAACATTCCATGGATATATAACTCGGATGCCCACGATTTAGTTCAAATCCTCGAAAAGGGAAGAAAAAATGTCGTTGATCTTGAATGTGGCAGCGTTGATTGTTTCTTTGAGGGATTTTACCATGGTTGATTTATCTTTATATCTTCTAGACATCGTACAAAACTCGATAAAAGCAAAAGCAAGTTGTATTGAAGTACATCTACTCATTGACTCCATTAAAGACCAAATCACCATGCGTGTTAAGGATAATGGATGTGGAATGAGTGAGGAGCAACTACTTCAAGTAAGAAATCCCTTTTATACCACAAGAACGACTAGAAAAGTTGGACTTGGCATTCCCTTTTTACAACTTGCCTGTGAGCAAGCACAGGGAAGCTTAGTGATTGATTCCATACAAGGAAGTGGAACTCTTTTGGAAGCTACGTTTCAAAAGTCTCACATTGATTGTCCTCCCTTGGGGGACATCGCAAGCAGTGTCTTTTCCATTGCCATTCATCAAGACATTGAAGAGTTTATCTTTACCATTCAACACCAGGAACAACACATGACGTTTGTGCTATCGGAAATTGTAGAAATCGTATCGCCTTTATCGATACTTGAGCCATTCGTGATGCAATATATACAACAATATTTGAAGCAAACCATTATACCTATCATAGGAGGAACATCATGAAGTCACTAGAAGACTTGAAAAAGCTTCGTGATCAAGCATTAAAAAACATGGAAATGCGTTACCAAGTCGGTGGTACTCGCATCCAAGTTGGCATGGGAACATGCGGAATTGCGGCCGGAGCACGACCTGTTTTAAACAAATTCGTGGAAGAAATTGCCAAGCAAAATCTTAAAAACGTAGGGATTACACAAGTGGGATGTATGGGGGAATGTGCCTTTGAACCCATCATTGAAATTGTCGAACAAGATGGTACGTCGACGATTTATGCACGTGTGAACGAACGGATGGTTCACGAAATCATCGAAGAACATATCATGGGTGGAAAACGGATTCAAAAATATCTGCTTTCCGCAATCAAGCGGTAACGATATGTTAGAACGTTGCCATGTATTGATTTGTGGGGGAACCGGCTGTTTAAGCTCCCACTCCAAAGAAATTCAAATCGAGTTCGATAAGTGTTTAGGCGAACTTGGCATTCGAAGTGAAATTAAACTGGTGTTAACTGGTTGTTTTGGCTTGTGTGAAAAAGGTCCTGTCGTGATTGTGTATCCCGACGAAACCTTTTATACTCATGTTAAACTACGCGACATCAAAGAAATTTGTGAAGAGCATTTACTCAAAGGACGTGTCGTAAATCGGTTAGTAGTAACCAATCCAGACGACCGCAAAAAACTATTACATTTTAGTGAACTGAAGTTCTATGCCAAGCAAAAACGGATTGCTTTACGTAATTGCGGAAATATCAACCCACTTGAAATCGACGAATATATTGCTAAGGATGGGTATTTAGCACTTGGAAAAGTGTTAACTGAAATGACACCCAAAGAAGCCATTGATGAAATGAAAAAATCAGGTCTTCGCGGTCGAGGCGGCGGCGGGTTTTCAACAGGCGTGAAATGGGAATTTGCTCATCGCTCGATTAGTGATCAAAAATATGTAATTTGTAATGCCGATGAAGGCGACCCAGGTGCTTTTATGGACCGAGCTGTCTTAGAAGGGGATCCACATTCAGTCATTGAAGCCATGGCGATTTGCGGCTATGCGATTGGCGCAAATCAAGGATATGTTTATGTTCGCGCTGAATATCCAGTGGCGGTAGAGCGTTTGGGAATCGCCATTGAACAAGCACGTGAGTACAATGTCATTGGAAAAAATATCTTCGGAACTGGATTTCACTTTGATGTGGAAATCCGTTTAGGCGCCGGTGCCTTTGTGTGTGGTGAAGAAACTGCATTAATTGCTTCCATCGAAGGTGAACGAGGAATGCCTCGGATGAAACCACCATTTCCAGCCGTACGAGGATTATGGGGAAAACCAACCAACGTCAACAACGTGGAAACTCTTGCCAACGTTCCTGTGATTTATTTAAAAGGGGCAGATTGGTTTAAATCGATTGGTACAGAAAAATCAAGTGGGACGAAAGTCTTTGCACTCGGTGGAAAAATTCAGAACACCGGATTGTTAGAAGTCCCAATGGGAACGACTTTACGAGAAGTTATTTTTGATATTGGCGGAGGAATTCCCAACCGTCGTAAGTTTAAAGCCGTTCAAACAGGCGGACCATCTGGGGGATGTATTACCGAAAAAGATTTGGATACCCCTATTGATTTCGATAACCTCATCCAACTTGGTTCCATGATGGGAAGCGGTGGAATGATTGTCATGGACGAAGACAATTGTATGGTGGACGTGGCTCGTTTCTACTTGGATTTCACCGTAGATGAGTCTTGTGGAAAATGTACGCCTTGTCGAGAAGGAACGAAACGGATGCTCGACATCCTTGATAAAATATGTCAAGGCGAAGGCGAAGTTGAAGATTTAGATCGCTTAGAAGAATTAGGAACGATGATCAAAGAGGCGTCTTTATGCGGACTTGGACAAACCGCTCCTAATCCCGTATTATCGACATTAAAGCACTTTAGAGCAGAATATATGGCGCATGTTGTGGACAAATCTTGTCCTGCTGGGGTGTGCGCGAACTTAACCAAATATGTAGTACTTGACAACTGTATTGGATGTACAAAGTGCTTGAAGAACTGTCCAGTGAATGCAATCACGGGTTCTGTGAAACAAAAGCATGTGATTGATTTGTCGTTATGTATTCGTTGTGGTGCTTGTAAGAAAGCCTGCCCAGTGAATGCAATTTCGAGTAAACCTGAAGATGTAAGAGGTGTTCTAAATGCTTAACCAAGTGAATGTTACCGTAAATGGAAAAGCAGTTAGCGTTCCATCCAATTACTCCATTTTAAAAGCAGCTGAAATGGCTGGAGTACGTGTTCCTCGTCTTTGCTTTTTAGAAGGAACCCATGAAGAGGCAAATTGCCGGGTTTGTGTGGTTAAGATTGAAGGACAAAAAGGATTAAAACCTTCTTGTAAAACAGCAGTTACAGAAGGAATGGTTGTTACGACCGATACCAAAGATATTTATGACTCTGTGTCTTCGAATCTTGAGTTGTTAGCCGCGAATCATAAATTCGAGTGTTGGCGTTGTTCTCGCGAAAACAGCTGTGAGTTTTTAGATTTACTCCGTCGTTTTTCGGTTGATAATCATTACTCTGCCGAAGAGTTCGAACATAAAACATTTCAACTCAATGATACATCGGGATCGATGATTATCGATAGTTCCAAATGTGTGTTGTGCGGACGCTGTGTGTCCGCTTGTCAAAAAGAAACCGGACTGGGAATCTTAAATTTTAACCGTCGTGGAACGAAAACCTATGTGGGACCCGCATTATTTCACAATTTAGAAGATGCTGGTTGTATCTACTGTGGGAAATGTATTCAAGCATGTCCTACTGGAGCCATTCGTGAAAAAGACGACATCAAAGCCCTAGAAAGAGCCATTCGCGATCCCAAAAAGATTGTCATCGCTCAAGTAGCCCCTGCAGTTCGCGCAGCGATTGGGGAAGAATTTGGGTATAAAATCGGAACCAACTGCGAAGGACAAATGTTCCAAGCGTTTAAAGAACTTGGAATTGATGAAATCATGGATACCAACTTCACTGCCGACCTAACGATCATGGAAGAAGGAACCGAATTTATTCGACGCGTTCAAGAAGGTGGCGTCTTACCGATGTTCACATCTTGTTCTCCAGGGTGGATCAATTACTTAGAGTTGTATCATCCAGAATACATTCCGAATTTATCCAGCTGTAAATCCCCTCAACAAATGGCAGGAGCGTTAATTAAGACCTACTATGCCCAAAAACTAGGAAAATCCCCTCATGATATCGTGAGTGTATCGATTATGCCATGTGTGGCGAAAAAAGCTGAAGCCAATCGTCCTGAAATGGGACGGGATGGTTACAAAGACGTGGATATCGTTTTAACTACACGAGAAATCGGTCGTTTGATTCGTCACCGGGGCATTAAGTTTAATGAACTCGATCCGATAAAACCCTATGGGCTATTAGCCTCTTATACAGGAGCTGCCTCCATATTTGGGGTAACCGGTGGGGTTATGGAAGCGGCTTTACGGACAGTGACAGAAATCTTAGAAGGACATTCCACTCCTGTTGATTTTAATGAGGTTCGAGGGTTAGAAAACATCAAAGAAGCGACGTATCGAGTCGCTGGTATGGACGTCAATGTTGCGGTCGTACATGGTGGAAGAGCCATCGGAGACTTCTTTAAATTGATGGAAAGCAATCACAAACAATACCATTTTGTTGAGTTTATGGGTTGTACAGGTGGTTGTATTAATGGGGGAGGTCAACCCATTGTCAACGCTGAAACGTTAGAAAAAGTGGATGTTCGTGCGAGACGTTCCAAAGTACTTTATAACATTGATGCCAATAATGAGTTCCGCAAGTCCCATCAAAATGAAGCAGTACAACAATTATATAAAGAGTTCCTTGGAAAACCAGGTTCTCACGTTGCTCATGATTTACTACATACTCATTACCATATGCGTGAAGCATATTCGGATAAGAAAGAGTAAAGGAATGAAAAAGTTTGTTCTCATACTATCCATATTTTTAGTAATGGGTCTTCTTCAAGCGTGTCAAAAACCTCAAGTAGTTACAATCTTAGCTCCAATGGGCTCTCCTGCTTTGGCGTTGATTCATCAACGAAATAATCCGGAGCGCTACGCAGTTGATTTTGTAAATGGTGCGGACCCACTTGTTGCGGCATTTGGCTCTAAATCCCATGATGTGATTATTGCCCCCACCAATGTAGGAGCAAAACTCTATCAAGGGGGGATTGAATACTTGTTTGCTGGAACAATTACATGGGGGAATTTCTACTTTGTTAGTTCTACTCCAAAGACGCTAGAAGAGTTGGATCAATTAACCGTTGTCGTGTTTGGACAAAATCAGACATCGGATATCATCGTACGCTATTTATTTGAAGAATTTGATATAAACGTCACGATCGAATATGTCGATTCCGTTCAAACCGCTCAGGCATTGTTTCTAGCGGATTCAACGAAAATTATCTTAACAGCAGAACCATCCTTGTCGGTATTGCAATCCCTGCGTCCTAACATTTATACCATCGACCTTCAAGACTATTATCAACAAGCAAGTGGTTCCACTTCGTATCCACAAGCCGGAGTGTTTGTGAAAAAGAGTTTATCCAAGCAAGTCATTAACAGCGTTTTGTCGGATCTCGTTTTGTCGATTGACTCGATTAACGAACTGGTAAGTGATGCGAGTGATGTAGCGGTTTTGTTGGGATACCCTTATAGTAAAGAAGTGTTACTACAAGCCATTCCTAGAAGTCGGTTATTATTTGTTTCAGCGATGGACTCAAAAAGTAGTTTAGAAGCATATTTTACATTGATTTTAGGGGTTTCACCGCAGTTAATTGGCGGTGTACTACCCAATAACGAATTTTACTATCAACCCTAAAGAGGTGAGTGTTGTTGAAAAAGTGGCTCTCCAACGGACTAGTGATTTTTATGTTCTTTTTGGTGTGGCTCCTTATTTCTTCTTTGGTCAACACCCCATTGTTAGTACCGAGCCCAACAAAAGTACTTTCTGCATTCATTGAACTGATTGGTTCAACTACCTCTAATGAAGCGATATTTCATACGTTCTTTCGACTACTCCTTGCGAGTACATCTTCATTTATCATCGGTGTGATTGGTGGATTGCTTTCTGGTTTCTCTCCTTTTATGAAAGCAATCCTTCATCCAATCGCTACCGTGTTTCGAACGATTCCTGTGGTATCGATTATTGTGATTGTCTTAATTTTACTTGGGATGCGCTTTACTCCTTATGTGATAACTTTTTTGATGTTATTTCCCATCAGTTATCAAGCTACCTATGAAGGGATGATCCGCATTGACTCTGAGTTAATCGATGTTTATCATTTAGACGATCATCACCCGATTCGCATGATTCGTTATTGTATTTTGCCATTAATCGCAGGCTATTTAAAAACCGCGTTACTCCAATCTGCAGGTTTGGGTATTAAAGTTCTTGTTATGGCGGAGTATTTAGCCCAAACGCCTCGCTCCATTGGGTATCAACTCTACTTGGAAAAAGTGTTTTTGCGGTATGATTTTGTGTTTGCTTGGACGTTGTTATTGATTGTGTTAGCCCTCCTGTTCGAATTTGCGATACATCAATCCAAACAATGGCTCGAAAAAAAACCAATTTCAGACAATCTTTTTAAATAATCTCGGTTTGGAACTAAAGTCGATTACGGTCGACTTTTTTTAATGAATGAATGTGATTAAAAACGTTCTTTTCCATGAATGAATAACTTTTTTGACGCTAAAACAGCGAATATCTGCTATATAGTTGAAATTGCTTGATAGATAAGGTAAAATGGATTTAATCCGTAATAAGGAGTGGTTCACATGAAGAACAAACTGATTCGCAATGTGAGTTTAGAACCAGCAGAAACAATCCTTCGTGAGTTTCGAAACATGCCAGCTAAAGGCAGACTTTGTTCGATGCTTGTGACAAATCACCGATTAATCATTTATACGTACGGGAAGGAAACAGTCAAAGGACGAAGTGTGAAACGTCAAGCAATGAACGAGATTAATCTATCCTCGATTCATCGTTATGAATACTTCTATGAGTCTGTTTATTTCAAGTTACTTGTGCGTTTCTTTGGATTATTGTTGTTTTTCGCGGCAGCGTTTCTAGTTGTCGCTACCTACATGGGAGCATTAACCATTACCATTCCGGGCGTTGCATTAATGTGGTACCACATATACGCAATCGGAGGACTCCTTGCGCTTATGGGACTGTACTTTATGTTTCATGTGAATAAAACATTGTACTTAAAAATCAAGAGTGGGATGGCTGAAGTAACAGCAATTGAGTTTTTCCCAAAGAAAATTAATGAAGAAGCTTTAAAATACATTGCAGGTCGAGTACACGCACGATCATAAACGCCGATATGGCGTTTTTTTTTACAAAAATCGCAAGAATTCTTAGTATCTACCATGATATAATGAATATACCATGTCCAGTATGGACGACGACTAAAAGGAGAATCTATGAAACTCAACTTAAAGAAAGTATTTTATGTAGGTGTTGCGTTTTTCTTGATTACATTGTTTTGGCAAACATATGACTCGATCATTACAAAAATCTTGATTGATAAGTTTGGATTGAATCAAACATGGTCTGGTGTTGTCATGGCATTTGACAATGTATTAGCATTGGTATTACTTCCATTGTTTGGTGGCTTGTCCGACAAAACAAACTCAAAATATGGAAGAAGAACTCCTTATATTGTAATTGGAACCGTACTCGCTGCTTTTGCCTTTTTAGCGTTATCGTTTTCGGATTCCTATCAAACCGTAAAAATTCAACAAGAAACTTCGATCATCGAAAACTACGAACTCTATCAAGAAGAACGAAACGTCATGAACGGTGCGGTTCTAACGGGTGGAGTCATGAAAATCGAAACAATATTAGCAAAAGAGTATGAAGATTATATAGAGCGCGCTACTGCATTCTCCGAATGGAATGATGCATGGGAAACAGCGATGCTGAAATGGTCAGATGAACACAATCCTTTCTTACTAAGTGAAGCCGACGCGGCATTGGCAAGTGGGGCGTGGAATCAAACAAAATATGACAATTGGTTAGCAAGTGTTTATAATCCGATGGTCGAGATTGCCACCAATGCACTTGGTCGAGGATTTTTAACTCAAAAAGAATATTTATATTGGGTAGATGAAGTCTATGATGCGATTTATGATCTTGATTTAACCAATCAAGCATGGGCACTGACCTCTCAAAACCCAGCTACATTCATAATTTTTGCGATTACTTTGTTTATCGCACTGGTCACCATGTCGACATTCCGTTCTCCAGCCGTTGCACTCATGCCAGATGTCACAATTAAACCATTGCGTTCGAAAGCAAATGCGGTGATCAATCTCATGGGAACCGTTGGGGGAATTCTTGCGATTGTCATCTTAACGGTATTTGCTTTGGATAATAAATCCTATGTGGATTATACACCAGCATTTATTACGGTCAGTATTTTGATGTTGTTATTGTTGGCGTTCTTCATGTGGAAAGTTCGTGAGCCTAAACTGGTTCAAGAAAAAATGGAAGAAGATGCGTTATATGGATTATCAGAAGAGTCAGAAGCCGCTGAAGAACAAGTTGGAAATTTAGCAAAAGACAGACAAAAGAGTTTGTATTTGATCTTGATATCGGTATTCTTATGGTTTATTGGATACAATGCAGTAACGACTAAATTATCGGATTACGCCCCAAAAGTATTAGGAATTGGATTCTCCATGCCTTTACTGATTGCTCAAGGTGCCGCATTGCTTGCTTTTATACCGATTGGAATTATCGCGACAAAGATTGGTCGAAGAAAAGCCATTTTAATTGGAATTGTGATATTGTCCGTTTGTTTTGGTTCGGTATTCTTCTTAAACGAAAATATCAGTTGGTTGATGAATATTATCTTTGCATTCACTGGAATTGGTTGGGCTACCATCAATGTCAACTCTTACCCGATGGTTGTGGAACTCTCCAAAGGCTCTAATGTGGGTAAATATACCGGGTATTACTACACCTTCTCGATGTCTGCTCAAATCATTACACCGATTTTATCGGGGATCTTAATGGATGAATTTGGCAGAAAAGCGTTGTTCCCATATGCGACATTATTCGTTGCATTGGCATTTATTACAATGCTTATGGTTCGACATGGCGACGCGAAAGTAATCAAAAAAGCATCCGTGATTGAAAACTTTGATGTCGATATGGATTAGTCATTCAGCACATTAATGAATAAAATAAGGGCACTCCGCAAAGAGTGCCCTTTTATGATGTTTGTTGGTTTATTCACATTTTACAGTAGGATCAAAAAACTCAAAGACGGCATTATCGATGTAATGCTTGCAAAAAGCATATTCTTGTGGTGTTCTTGCACAATAGCCGATAACGATTGTACCCATTTTTTTAGCATGATCCACATAACGATTGGGCATATACTTTATCCCATAATTAATAAAATCTGGTTGGACTAAAAAATTAAATACCATTCGTTTTAACAACCACTTCGTGAGCGGCTTTAAATCATTGTCTTGTAAGAAGTATTCGCTAATTTGTCCCCTGATTACGTGGGGATGATGTGTACGAAACCATTTCATCGTGAAAGGATGAAAGGATTGTACGGCCCAAACCCCTTGGTAATGTTTCATTGTTTCCATAAAGTTTTTACACAATGTTTCATTTTGACCATGGTTCTTTAGTTCTATGAGCAAAGGAACTTTTCCTTTGACCAGTTCCAAGACTTTTGTTAATGTAGGGATGGTTTCTTGAGTATCGAGGAGACGATACTTCTTGATCTGATCAAATCGTAAATCTAATAACTTTGCATCGATGCCAGTCATCCGTTTTAAATCTTTGTCATGAAAGACCACAAGCGTTCCATCACCCATTAAATTGACATCAAACTCAATTGCAAATCCGCGTTCGATGGAAATTTGAAAGGCCTTCATGGAGTTTTCTGGAATGGTAAAATCAAAACTATGACTACCACGGTGTGCAATAAATGAATGCTTTAACCATTCTATGTCACGCATAATGTCCTCCTACAGAGTACTGAAGTTGGCTATATTATATCATACTTGAAGATTAATTGGTGTTAGTTGTTGCTGTCGTGGAAGCGAATTCATCAAATCTATGATACAATATAGTTGAAAAAGGAGGAGTTCACATGGAAAACTTTCAGTTTTATAGTCCAACTAAATTTATATTTGGAAAAGATACACAACATCAAGTAGGCTCATTGGTTCAATCAAGAAATGCCAAAAAAGTCCTGATTCATTATGGGGGAGGATCAGTTGTTAAGAGCGGGTTACTCCAACAGATTCAAGATTCATTATCCCAATCAAAGGTTAAGTATTTGGTATTGGGTGGAGCGATGCCTAACCCTAGAAGCTCCCTTGTATATGAAGGAATCGATTTATGTAAAAAAGAAGGTGTCGATTTTGTCTTAGCAGTTGGTGGAGGTTCTGCGATTGACTCCGCAAAAGCCATCGCCTTGGGTTCGATGTACGACGGGGATTTTTGGGATTTTTATGATCGTAAAGCAAAAATCACGAAGGCGTTACCAGTAGGTGTTGTGTTAACGATTCCAGCTGCCGGTTCAGAAGGATCCACCGCTTCGGTGATTACTCATGAAAACGGGATGTTAAAACGAGGAACTGGTTCGGACTTGCTTCGTCCTGTATTTGCCATCATTAATCCAGAATTGACCTATACGCTTCCGATGTATCATGCAAGTGCAGGCGTTGTCGATATGATGAGTCATATTTTTGAACGATACTTAACAAAAACTACAGCAGTAGAATTAACGGATCATATGTGTGAAGGCGTGCTAAAGGCGATTATTGATGCGGCGAGAGTGATGGTAAAACATCCCTCCGATTATGATGCAAGAGCGACGATTTGTTGGGCTGGAACCATTGCACATAATGGTATTTTAGGGGTTGGTCGTCAAGAGGATTGGTCCACTCATATTCTTGAACATGAGTTATCTGCATTTTATGATGTGTCTCATGGAGCAGGATTGGCTGTAATGTTTCCTGCATTTATGAAATACACCCTACATGAAGACGTCAATCGGTATGTCAGGCTAGCTGTACAAGTGTGGAATGTGGTTAATGATCCTACCGATCCTTATGGGGTAGCATTAGAAGGAATTGCTCGTTTCGAACGGTTCTTAAAAGAAATCGGAATGCCACTCACCTTGCAAGATCTTGGAGCGAAAAAAGAAGACATTGATAAGTTGATTGAAAAACTAGAGCACAACAAAGGAACATCCTTTGGAAGCTTCAAATTATTGACGCTTGAAGATGCTAAAAAGATTTATTTACTAGCTTCTAAATAAACCACCAAAGAACACAACACGACGTTGTGTTCTTTTTTCTATCATGAATCATTGACACAGTAGTGACGAAGTACCTTATTAGTGAACATTAGTTTACTTTATAGATAAATCGGTGTATACTGACTATGTAAGGAGGGATATGAGATGAAATGTATTGTTACTGGAGCGACAGGACATGTCGGAAACGTACTTGTCAAAGAATTATATGAGTCCGGACATCAAGTGAGTGCTTTATGTCTTCCAAACGACCCCACCTTTATGATTGATGCATATGCAGAAGTCATCAGAGGCAACATTTTAGATATCGAATTCCTTCGTAGTTATCTAAGAGATGTGGATTGTGTCTTCCATTTAGCAGGGATTGTGGAAATAGGATCAGGAAAAAAGAAGCTGATGTATCAAGTCAATGTACAAGGAACCAAAAACATTGTGGATGTTTGTTTGGAAAACTTCATCCCTCGGTTGGTATACACTTCTAGTGTTCATGCCATCAAAGAATTGCCAATTCCGCAAATCATGTCGGAAGTGGAAACGTTTCATCCAGACTTAGTGAAAGGAACGTATGCCAAGACAAAAGCAGAAGCAACAGCTTATGTATTAAGCAAAAAAGACACCTCTTTGGATGTCGTTGTTGTTCACCCTTCAGGAATCATTGGACCCAATGATTATCAATTATCCAATGTTAGTCAGTTATTCATTGATTGCTTGATTGGAAGACTTTCTGCATATATGTCCGGTGGATACAACTTTGTGGATGTTCGAGATGTCGCAAAAGGGATTGTGAACGCAGCGGTTTATGGAAAGCGTGGAAAATGTTATATTCTTAGTGGACACGAAATCACAGTAAAGGAATTGCTTGATTTGATTACATCCTTGTCACACAGAAATCCGATAAAAACCAAGATTGCATATTGGTTTATTTATGCAATGAGCTACCTTGCGGAAGCTTATTACTTTATCGTGAAACAAAAACCATTATTTACCCATTATTCCATTGTTGTTTTACATTCTAATTACCACTTTTCAAATCAACTTGCCATAGACGAACTTCAGTTTTATGCACGAGATTTATCGATTACGATATCGGATACCTTAGAGTTTGTGAAAGAAAATTACCTCCAAGTTCATCGGATTAAATACAAAAGAAAAGCAAAAGTAAAAAAACCTTAACCATTCAAATATTGATGAATAATATAATGTAAAAACCATGTATTTATCTTAGGATAAATGTGTGGTTTTTTGTTTACATTTAGCCCTTTACTGATATAATGGAAAACATGTTGTGAATCAAATTACTTGGAGGTATTGCATTGAAAACTTTATTTCAATTGGGACCAATCTTCACAAGCAATATGGTATTCCAATGGAACCAACCGATTCGAATTTTTGGTACTTGTAAAAAGGGAATCGAAATCAAGCTGGAGTTCATTGACCACTGTATAAAACAAAGAACCACTTCGTCAACGTTTTTATTCGAAATCAAACCATTTCCAAGTATCAAAGAACCATTTGAGATCGTTATAACTTGTAAAAACCAAGAAGTTGTACTAGACAACTGTCTGGTTGGGGATGTTTTTATCCTTTGTGGGGCAGATCAAGTCGCAATGACTGTAGAAGAATCCTATGAAGACCTCCCTAGCCCCAATTCGATGATTCGTTATTTTGATATTCCGAAAATGCCCTATTTGGATGCACATATCCAAAGCCCATCGCTATATCCAAATAATGCATCATGGAACGTATGTAAAAAAGACACTCTTCGAATGATGAGTGCACTGGGGTATCATATCTCCAAAGAACTCGAATATGATCTCGATATCCCTGTGGGTATCATCACTGCTTCGTTTGAAGACTCGATGTTATCTTCATGGACGGGAATGCTTGATTTGTGTTCACTTGACCGTTTAGGAAAAATTTTATCGTATTATAAACAAGAAGTGTCTAGTTATGAATTATCAACCGATTATGATCAAGCATATGCCATCCAAGCAGCCAAACAACATGCATTTTTGGATGCTGTAAAGAAAGAACAACGTCAAGGAATCAGTCGATACATTGCAAAACAAAACATCCTTCCGCAAATCAGTTATTATCTCCCCATGGGACCCAAGCATTTTAACCGACCTTCTGGGTTGTTTGAGCATATGATAAAACCATATGGCGACATTGGTGTAAAAGCCGTTGTACTATATGCTGGCGAGTATGATCTAGGTGTTGTCGATTTCGTGGAAGATATTACAAAAATGCTCATTCAATCATGGAGAAAAAACTTTCGACAACCCAAACTCCCGTTTGTGGTTGTTCAAATGACAGGACATCATTATCAAGGAATCAATCACGATGTGATTCCAAGAATGCGTGAAGCACAACGTCGATGTATTGATCTTGCAAATCATGTGTATTTCGCATCTGCAGTAGATTTAGGGGAAGAATCTAGCCCGATTCCTCGAGAAAAAAGCGCAATTTCAAAACGTATTGCGAAGGTTATTTTAGAAAAAGTCTATAAATTAGAGAAAAGTTCCATGTCTCCTGCGTATTATAGTCATCAAGTTACCAACGATACATTAGCCATCTATACCGAGTATAATCATCTCCATTTGGTATCCAGATCTAGAAACTTTATGGGATTTTATGGAAAATATCAAGATGGTACTATCAAACCACTTCGGAAAGTCAAAACCCAAGCCAATCAAATTATCATTGAGGGAATCAAGCAACTTCAAGAAATCATGTATTGCTGGGAAAATTTCCCCGTTTGTGACTTATATACCACCAACGATTTGCCATTATTACCCTTTAAAATATCCATTGAATAAATACAGAAAAACCAAATCGTTTCTTTGGTTTTTCTTTTATTGAAGTATAATAGAATGAGGGAGGTGTTAGCTTGATACCCATACGTATTAGTGCCAAAGATATCGCAGAGTTGTTGTATGGATCTGGTGATTTATCAAGTGATCGCCTTCAAATGATTCGTGCTCAAGAAGGAATAGAAGTCCATCAATATTGGCAAAGTAAATACCTTTTAGGAGACGAAGCGGAAGTGTATGTAAAAGCTTCGCTTACTTATAAAGAATTCGAACTTGAAGTCACCGGTCGAATCGATGGAATAATCAGAGTTCAAGAAGAACTCATTTTAGAAGAAATAAAGTCTACACATCGTGACCTGGATTCTGTGGATGAAACAACCACGCCTGCTCACTTTGTTCAAGCAAAGTTATATGGATATCTTTATTGTTTGGAAAAAGCAATGAAGAAGTTAAAAGTACGACTTACTTATGTGAATGTACTAACCAAAAAATCCATCTTCGTAGAAAAGGAATTTACATTCAAAGCTTTAGAAACATTCTTTATGAAAACCATCGATCAATACACCAACTGGATTCGCATTGTTAAGTCACACGAAGCAAACCGCGCGAAGTCGATTGTGGGATTGACGTTCCCATTTTCTGAATATCGTGAAGGTCAACGGGAATTTATGGCTTCTGTGTATCGAACAATCCTAGAAAAAGAAATCCTATATGCGAGTGCTCCTACGGGAATTGGTAAAACCATCGCCACCTTATTTTCTTCATTAAAAGCCATCAATGACTATCGTCAAAAAGTGTTTTATTTAACCG
This sequence comes from bacterium, assembly GCA_030684695.1. Classification (GTDB taxonomy): domain Bacteria; phylum Bacillota_I; class Bacilli_A; order Izemoplasmatales; family Hujiaoplasmataceae; genus JAUXXX01. The sequence continues at coordinate 19,215 of JAUXXX010000101.1, read as the reverse complement.
CGAAAAACGATGGAAAACGTGTTGTTTTGGACACCATTCGGTTATTGGAAGACAAAGGACTGCACCACAAAACAGTTGAGATTACCGCTAAAGATTCGATGTGCTTATTAAAAGAGCGGGATTGTGATCCAGAGAACTGTCCCTACGCCAAAGGATACTTTAAGAAGATTTTCAAAGCCATTGAAGATGTGTATTCGCATGAATCGTTGTTAACCAAGGAACTAATCAAGAGTTATGGAAAGAAACATAAAGTATGTCCATTTGAATTATCACTTGATTTATCTAATTATTCTGACTTGATTGTATGTGACTATAATTATGCATTCGATCCAAGAGCGCATCTGATCCGCTATTTCGATGATACGACCTATCAACCAATACTACTTGTAGATGAGGCTCATAATATGGTCTCAAGAAGTCGGGAAATGTATTCATCTACCTTAACAAAAAATCAGTTTCTTGAGTTTTTTGATATTTCATCTGGGATCAAGCCAAGTCCTAAGGCAGAAATCAATCGCATCATCGAAACCTTATCCTTGTTAGAAACCGAGCTTCTCGAAGTTGATTTTGTTCAAAAAGATCAGATCAATGAGGTCTTGTTACTTCAACTCAATAAACTACTTCGTAAACTAGATCAAGCATTTTTAGGAGAACAGAAGATACCTAATAAAAGTGCAGTTACGCTTTTTTATTATGAAGTGGTTCAGTTTGTTAAAATCGCAGAATTTTACAATCAAGAGTTTGTATTTTTGCTTGAGCGAAACGATTATGACATGATGGTTTCAATTAAATGTCTCAATGCAAGCGAATATATCCTTCAAACCATCAAAGAGCATACATTATCAACCGTCTTTTTCTCAGCAACACTCGAACCGATTCATTTCTATAAATCGCTGTTAACACAATCGTCTGGTAAAGATGTCAAGTTTCCATCCTCTTTTCCACAAGAAAACTTATGCTTGTTACTGGTGGATGATATTTCTACAAGATACAACGATCGTCAAACTTCCATCCAAAAAGTGGTCGAAATCGCAGAATCGTTAGTGTTAGCCAAAAAAGGAAACTACATTATTTTCTTTCCTTCTTACCAGTATTTACAATTAATCAAAGACCACTGGCGTTTATCAGTTGAAGTAGCAGAAGTAATCATTCAGCGAAAAGACATGTCATTAAAAGAACGAGAAGGAACGATTGAAATGTTTCAAACCGATTCCCTTCGTTCGCAAGTGGGGTTCTTTGTGATGGGAGGCGTGTTTGGAGAATCGATTGATTTAATCGGCGATCAATTATCTGGTGTTCTGATCATCGGAGTTGGGCTTCCCCAATTGTCTCCGTTCAATAACGTATTACGATCTCATTATGACGAAACATTCCACAATGGGTTTGATTTTGCTTATACGTATCCTGGATTAAATAAAGTTATTCAAGCAGTGGGGCGTGTGATTCGCACTCAAAATGACCGAGGAGTCGCTATTTTGATCGATGATCGCTTTGCATCTAGAAAATACTTTAGTTTATACCCCAAACATTGGAGTCATCTTCAAATCGAAACCAATCCTTCACAAATCAAAGCGATGATTGAACTATTTTGGGATGATTCTACATATACACGCACGTAACATATAAATAAAGATGCATATTGCAAAAAAAACGCGAAAATCAAAGGAAATAATCCTTGCATTCGCGTCTTTTTTTTGCTAAAATATAACAGCCTGTAAAAAACAGGATGGCAATGACTCGTGAGGTGGCTGACACACACATACACGTTGTTATGTAAACGACGCAATGTGGTTGGGGAATTCACGACGAGCAAGTGTATAAGAGAATTTATATGCAAAGGAGGACTCACAAATGGCAACAAATCAAGTAATTAGAATCAGATTGAAATCGTACGATCACAGATTGTTAGATCAATCAGCTAAGAAAATCGTTGACACCGCGAAAAAGACAGGTGCATTGGTATCCGGACCGATTCCACTACCAACCGAAAAAGAAATTTTTACTGTCTTACGTAGCCCACACGTCAACAAGGATTCTCGGGAACAATTCGAACGCCGCACGCACAAGCGTTTGATTGACATCGTTAATCCAACACCACAAACCATCGACTCATTGATGCACCTCGACTTACCTTCGGGCGTCGACATCGTCTTGAAGTAAGTGGAACGCATTACAATCGATAATTTTTGCAAAATCTAATAGGAGGTGTACTCATGGCAAAAGGTATCTTAGGAAGAAAAGTAGGAATGACTCAAGTGTTCGACAATGATGGAATACTCATCCCTGTCACAGTGGTTGAAGTAACGCCAAACGTTGTCCTACAAAAGAAAACAGTTGTTACCGACGGATACGAAGCAATCCAATTAGGGTTCATGGAAAAACGGGCAAAGCTCGCTAACAAACCCGCACTTGGCCACTTCGCGAAGTCTGGCACAACACCTAAGCGCTACATCAAAGAGATTCGTCTTCCCGGAATGATGGAATTCGAAGTCGGCCAAGAGGTAAAGTGTGATATATTTGCCGTTGGAGAGTATGTAGACGTACAAGGAACGTCCAAAGGAAAGGGATTCCAAGGAGTGATCAAACGTCACAACTTCGGAACTGGACCTATGGCTCATGGATCGAAATACCACCGTGGAGTTGGGTCGATGGGAACCATCGCGCCAAACCGGATTCGGAAGGGTAAAAAGATGCCAGGACGTATGGGCGGCGAAACTGTTACAATCCAAAATCTGACTGTTGTCCGCACAGATGTGGAAAACAACATTTTATTGGTTAGAGGCAACGTACCAGGAGCGAACAAATCGCTTCTCGTTATCAAAACTGCAGTTAAAAAACAAAAATAGAGAGAACGATAGGAAAGGAGGAAATTGCTATGCCTAAAGTAGCACTGTTTAACCAAGCTGGACAAAACATCGGAGAAGTAGTTCTTGCAGATGCAGTATTTGGAGTAGAACCAAACCAACAAGTTATTTATGATGTCATTAAGTCTCAAAGAGGCGCAATGCGTCAAGGTACACATAGCACCAAAACCCGTACAGAAGTAAGCGGCGGTGGAAGAAAACCCTATCGTCAAAAAGGAACCGGAAACGCCCGTCAAGGGTCGATCCGTGCATCCCAATGGGTTGGTGGTGGAGTCGCGTTCGGACCGAAACCTCGTAGTTACGACTACAAAGTCAATCGGAAGATTCGTCGTCTCGCTTTACGAATCGCTTATTCAAGCAAAGTCAATGAGTCTAAGTTCGTCGTTCTTGACAGCTTAACACTCGAATCCTTCAAAACCAAAGGGATGGTTGAAATCTTCAACAACCTCAAGGTAGAAGGAAAAATTATGTTATTAGTCGAAGGTCAAAACGAATTCGTCGAAATTGCGACACGCAACTTGCCAAATGTACAAACTGCTGTTTACGAACATGCAAGTGTCTATGACATTTTGAACACCAATTTCGTTGTATTAACCGAAGCGACCGCGAAAAAGATTGAGGAGGGTCTCTTAGTATAATATGGATAAATATCAAGTGATCAAACGCCCAATCGTTACCGAAAAAACGACAAAACTCGCTGAACAATTAAAATACACGTTCGAAGTCGATAAAAATGCGAATAAAATTCAAATCAAACAAGCTGTCGAAGAAATCTTCAGCGTGAAAGTAAAAAGCGTAAATGTCATCAACGAAATCGCAAAAGCGAAACGTGTGGGACAACACTCCGGTTTTAAACCAGCTGTAAGCAAAGCCATCGTGACTTTGGAACAAGGGTTTAAAATTGATGTGTACGCTGCGTAATGGGAGGAAAACATAATGGCTATTAGAAAACTAAAACCAATGACTCCTGGTACTCGCGGAATGTCAGTTCTTGACTTCAAAGAGATTACCACGGACAAGCCAGAGAAATCGCTTCTTAGACCACTTAAAAAAGAAGCAGGACGCAACAACCAAGGCAAATTAACCGTTCGTCACCAAGGCGGAGGCGCGAAACGTCAGTATCGTGTCATCGACTTCAAACGTAATAAAGACGGAATCGGCGGAAAAGTAGCGACGATCGAATACGATCCAAACCGTTCCGCGAATATTGCCTTACTCCACTACGCAGATGGTGAAAAACGTTATATCATCGCTCCAAAAGGATTGGTCGTTGGTATGACTGTCGAATCTGGCCCACAAGCCGATATCGTCATCGGAAACGCACTTCCTATTCAAAACATTCCAGTAGGTAGTGTCATCCATAACATCGAATTATATCCCGGTAAAGGTGGACAACTTGTCCGTGCAGCTGGAACAAGCGCACAAATCCTTGGCCGTGAAGAACGTTATGTCTTAGTACGTTTAACCTCAGGCGAAGTACGTCGTATCCTTGGCGTATGTAGAGCAACCATCGGAGAAGTCGGAAACGAATTCCACGAGTTGGTCTCCTTAGGAAAAGCTGGACGTAAACGTCATATGAATGTCCGCCCAACCGTTCGTGGTTCGGTTATGAACCCTGTCGACCATCCTCATGGTGGTGGAGAAGGAAAGCAACCAGTTGGACATCCATCGCCACTTACTCCTTGGGGTAAAGTAGCACTTGGAAAGATTACCAGAAAAAATAAGAAATCTAGCGAAAAACTAATCGTTAGACGTCGCAACAAGTAAGGAAGGAGGAACTCAACATGTCACGTTCAGTTAAAAAAGGTCCGTTTTGCGACGACCACTTAATGAAAAAAGTCGTGGAAGCTAATAAGATCAACTCCAAGAAGGTTATCCAAACTTGGTCGCGTCGTTCGACAATCTTCCCACAATTCGTAGGACTAACCCTAGGTGTTCACAACGGTAAAGAACATATTCCCGTTTATGTTACCGAAGATATGGTTGGCCACAAATTAGGCGAGTTCGCTCCAACCCGCACATTCCGCGGTCATGCCGACAAAAAAGTCGCTAAGGGAGGCAAATAGCATGGAAGCTAAAGCATCCGTAAATACAGTGCGTATTGCCGCCCGTAAAGTTCGTTTGGTCGTTGACCTTGTTCGCGGAAAAAGCGTTGGTGAAGCATACGCCATCTTAAGAGGAACACCACGTGGTGCATCCTTAGTTATCGAAAAACTCTTAAAATCTGCAGTAGCTAATGCAGATCATAACAACCAACTCGACCAAAATAAACTCTTCATCAAAGAAATCTTCGTTGGTGAAGGAAAAACGTTAAAACGTATGCAACCACGTTCTCAAGGACGCGGATTCGCAATTTTGAAGAGAACCAGCCACGTGTGGATCACTGTGGCAGAAAGGGAATAGGGAGAAATCATGGGACAAAAGGTTAGTCCAATTGGACTGCGTATTGGAATCATCCTTGATTGGGAATCCAGATGGTATGCTGATAAAAAAGACGTAGCGGATTTGCTTCAAGAAGATTTAAAGATTCGCTCCTTACTCTACGATCTATATAAAACCGCTAGTGTTTCGAAAATCGAAATCGAACGCGGAAAACAACGTGTCATCATCACCGTCAACACCGCTAAACCAGGTATGGTTATCGGACGCGACGGAGCGACCAAAAACGCTGTTGTTGAAAAACTAAAAGCCTTAACGAAAAAAGAAGTTTTCTTAAATATCGTTGAGATTAAACATCCAGAATTAGATGCAAAATTAGTTGCTGAATCCATTGCGCTTCAACTAGAAAACCGTGCTTCGTTCCGCCGTGTACAAAAAGTGGCGATTCAAAGAGCGTTAAAATCTGGTGCAAAAGGATGTAAAACATTAATTTCTGGACGTTTGGCCGGTGCAGAAATTGCACGTAGCGAAGGGTACAGCGAAGGAAACGTTCCTTTGCATACTTTGAGAGCCAACATTGATTATGCATTAGCAGAAGCCAAAACCACTTATGGAAAACTTGGCGTCAAAGTATGGATCTACAAAGGTGAAATCCTTCCTGCAAAGAAGGAGGCTAAATAACCATGTTAATGCCAAAAAGAACAAAATATCGCCGTCCTCATCGTGTAAGCTATGAAGGCCTCGCAAAAGGTGGCGCTCAGATTTCATTTGGTGAATACGGATTAATGGCTGTCGAAGGTGCGTGGGTTAGTGCGCGTCAAATCGAAGCAAGTCGTATCGCCATGACACGTTATATGAAACGTGCTGGACAAGTTTGGATTAAAATATTCCCACATTTAGCGAAAACCAAAAAACCAATGGAAGTCCGCATGGGCTCTGGTAAAGGGTCTGTCGAAGAATGGGTAGCTGTTGTGAAGACAGGACTCATCATGTTCGAAATCGCTGGTGTCTCGGAAGAAGTTGCCAAAGAAGCATTGCGCTTAGCATCTTACAAACTTCCCATCAAAACGAAATTCGTCAAGAAAGAGATTGGTGATTCGAATGCTGCGCTCTAAAGAAATCCGGCAAATGGATAACGTAGCCATCCACAAGGAAATCGAATCCTTGAAAAAAGAATTGTTCGAACTTCGCTTTAAACAAGCGACTGGTCAACTAGAAAATACAGCACGGCTTAACACCGTAAAAAAAGACATCGCTCGGTTATTTACCATTTTAACTGAACGCGACGTGAAGTAGTAGGAGGGCACTATGGAAGCAAATAACATACGCAAAGTGTTCACTGGTACAGTGGTATCGGATAAAAACGATAAAACGATTACGGTATTAGTGACTACTTACAAAAAACATCCTTTATACAGCAAACGCGTAATTTCTTCGAAAAAGTTTCGTGCTCATGACGAACGTAACGAAGCGAAAACCGGAGATGTTGTAATCATTACGGAATGTCGTCCTCTTTCTGCCACCAAACGTTTCCGCTTGTTGGAAATTGTTGGCAAAGACGGCAATCTATAGGCTGGGCGAAGAGGAGGAATGAACAATGATTCAACAAGAGAGTAGATTACGAATCGCAGATAATTCCGGCGCCCGTGAAATCCTAACCATTAAGGTTTTGGGTGGAACAAGCCGTAAATATGCTAATATCGGCGACATTATTGTCGCTACAGTAAAATTCGCAACCCCCGGTGGCGTCGTCAAAAAAGGGGACGTTGTCAAGGCAGTTATCGTGAGAACAAAACGTGGAGTTCGTCGTGCAGATGGTTCCTATATTAAGTTCGACGACAACGCAGCTGTCATCATTAAAGATGATAAGAGCCCGAAGGGTACCCGTATTTTCGGACCAGTCGCACGCGAACTAAGAGATGCAGACTTTGCAAAGATCGTCTCTTTGGCTCCGGAAGTATTGTAGGAGGACGAATATGAAACTTAAAAAAGGCGATAAAGTCGTCATCATTGCAGGTGCTGACAAAGGCAAAGAAGCGAAGATCTTACGTGTTTTAACAAAATCCGAACGGGTATTGTTAGAAGGCGAAAATCTTGCTAAAGTAAAAAAACATGTGAAACCATCTCAAACAAATAAAGATGGCGGAATCATGGAAATTGACAAACCAATTCATGTTTCCAATGTCATGTTATTAGATCCAAAAGCGAAAAAACCAACTCGTATTGGATTCAAAACCATTACTAAAAAAGTTAAAAAACAAGAAGTCACCGAAGTTGTTCGCTATGCGAAAAAATCCGGCGAAGTCTTACAATAAGGAGGATGACATAGATGAATCGTTTATTAGAAAAATACAATAACGAAATTATGCCTGCTTTGCAAGCTAAGTTCAACTACTCCTCCGTTATGGAATGTCCAAAAATCACAAAAGTGGTCATTAACATTGGTGCTGGGGATGCAGTAGCGAATCCAAAGGTTTTGGATGATGCAGTAAGCGAATTAGCACAAATCACAGGACAAAAACCAGTTATTACACGTGCAAAAAAATCCATCGCGAACTTTAAACTTCGTGAAGATATGCCCATCGGTTGCAAAGTGACCTTACGTGGCGAACGCATGTATCAATTCTTGGACAAATTAGTTACTATCGCACTTCCACGTGTTCGTGACTTCCGCGGTGTCAATCCAAAAGGATTTGATGGACGTGGAAACTACACACTTGGTGTGAAGGAACAACTCATTTTCCCAGAAATCAATTATGACAAAGTCAACAAAGTCCGCGGCATGGACGTCGTCATCGTTACGACTGCAAAAACCGACCAAGAAGCTTACGAACTTCTTAAATTAGCCGGTATGCCGTTTAGAAAGAACTAGGAGGACAACATGGCAAAAACATCGATTAAAATTAGAACCGAACGCGGCTCAAAATTTGAAGTCCGCAATTATACCAGATGTGAACGTTGTGGTCGTCCCCACTCAGTTTACCGTAAATTTAAACTCTGCCGTATCTGTTTCCGTGAGTTAGCCTATAAAGGGCAAATTCCCGGAGTCACTAAAGCTAGTTGGTAAGAAGGAGGAACTTATAAATGGTTATGACCGATCCTATTGCAGATCTTCTAACAAGAATCCGCAATGCTAATCAAATGAAGCACGCTACCGTTGATGTTCCGGCATCGAAATTAAAAGCCGAAATCCTGACCTTGCTAAAAGCTGAAGGATACATCACAAACTTTGAGTTAATCGCAGGTGAAGTTCAAGGAACGCTCCGCGTTACACTTAAATATTTAAAGAACAACGAAAGAGCTGTTCGTGGTCTAAAACGGATCTCGAAGCCAGGTCTTCGCGTTTACGCGAAAAACGATGAACTTCCAAGAGTATTAAATGGTCTTGGGATTGCTATCGTTTCGACCTCGCACGGCCTTATGACCGACCGTGAAGCTAGAAAGCTTCAAGTTGGTGGCGAAGTACTCGCCTATGTTTGGTAAGAAACTTACTATTCTGAAGAAAGAATAATCTATGGAGGTGCAAGAAAGCTATGAGTCGTGTAGGTAGAAAAGCAATTCCAGTTCCTGCAGGCGTTACAGTATCGGTGGATCAATTCAACCACGTTGTTGTAAAAGGCCCTAATGGATCCTTGGAATTTGATTTCCACAAAGAAATTACGATTGAGTCTGCTCATAATGAGGTTTCTGTAACCCGGCCATCGGATCAGCTACGTCACCGTGCATTACACGGAACAACAAGAGCGTTGATCGCGAATATGGTTAAAGGTGTAACTGAAGGCTATACGAAGATCCTTGATATCAAGGGTGTCGGATACCGTGCTTTATTAAAAGACAGCAAAACATTAGTCGTCAATGCTGGATATTCCAATCCAGTTGAAGTTCCAATCCCTGCAGGAATTACTGTCGTATTACCCGCTAATACCGAAGTACACATCAAAGGGATTGATAAGCAATTAGTCGGCGAATTCGCCGCCTACATTCGCAAGATTCGGCAACCAGAACCATATCTTGGTAAGGGTATCCGTTATCGTGGCGAATTTGTACGTCGTAAGGAAGGGAAGACTGCTAAGAAATAGCAGGTTGGTGATTAGATATGTTTAACCCAGTAGATAAAAACGCCCAACGCCTCAAACGTCACGGCAGATCGAGAATGAACATTGTCGGCACAGCCGTCAGACCACGCTTAAACGTTTTCCGTTCCAACACAGGGATTTATGCCCAAATTATTAACGACGAAATCCATCACACTTTAGTAAGTGCATCCACTCTTGAATTAGAAAACATGAGCGGAAACATCGAAGGAGCCAAAGCCGTCGGCGCACTCGTTGCGAAGAAAGCCTTGGAAGCTGGTATTACTAAAGTCGTCTTTGACCGCGGAGGTTATATTTACCACGGACGTGTCAAAGCACTAGCTGAAGCTGCTCGCGAAGCAGGGCTAGATTTCTAGTGAAGGAGGAACCCCGTATGCAAGATAATACAAACACAAGAGATAATCGTGAAAAACGCCAACCGCGTGGCCCACGTCGTCCTAAAGAAGAAAAACAATACGAAGAGAAAGTCGTTCACATCGGTCGTGTGACCAAAGTTGTGAAAGGTGGACGTCGTTTTAGTTTCGCTGCTTTGGTTGTCGTAGGTGACAAAAACGGTAACGTCGGATTCGGAACTGGTAAAGCCGGTGAAGTTCCAGACGCAATTAAGAAAGGCATCGAAGATGCGAAGAAGAATATCGTTAAGGTTCCAATGACCCATACGACCATTCCTCATGAAGTACTCGGAAAATTTGGAGCTGCTAAAGTCTTTATGAAACCTGCAAGTGAAGGAACCGGAGTTATTGCCGGTGGTGCAGTTCGTGCTGTATTGGAACTTGCTGGAATTCAAGACGTATTGAGCAAATCACTTGGATCAAACTCTCCCATCAACATGGTTCGTGCAACCATTGCTGGGTTAACCTCTTTACGTAACTTAAATGAAGTTGCGGAAACCAGAGGACTTGATTCATCGGAGGTTTTGAAATAATGGCTGATATTAAAATCACATTAGTGAAAAGCACCATTGGTCATAAACCAAATCAAATCAAAACTGTCAAAGCACTTGGCTTATCCAAAGTACACTCCGCAGTCATCAAAGCTGACACACAAGACATTCGTGGCATGATCAATACGGTATCGCATTTGGTCAAAGTCGAAGAAGTGAAGTAGGAGGAACTGACATGAAATTACATGAATTAAAGCCAGTAGATGGCGCTACCCATTATAAGAAACGCGTTGGACGTGGAACTTCTAGTGGAACTGGTAAAACATCTGGTAGAGGAACAAAAGGTCAAAACTCTCGGACTGGCGGCGGTGTTCGTCTTGGGTTCGAAGGAGGACAAACTCCTTTGTTCAAACGTCTTCCGAAACGCGGTTTCACCAATCATTTTAGAAAAGAATTCGCAACGGTTAACGTTAACGAGTTAAACGCTTATCCAGTAGATACCGTGATTAATCCAGAATTATTACTAAAGAATGGACATATCAAACAAGTATTGTCTGGTGTGAAAGTTCTAGGACATGGAACATTAAACGTCAAACTGACAGTTCAAGCGCACAAGTTCTCGGAATCGGCGAAGGCGATCATTGAAGCTGCTGGTGGCAAAGCTGAGGTGATTTAACATGGAAACACTGAAAAAAGTGCTTCAAAACAAGGCTGTTCTCAAACGAATTGGCTTTACGTTGCTCGCTTTTTTAGTTTTCAAGTTACTTACTTACGTTACCATGCCATTGATTGATGCAGGGTCGTTAGCGGATTTATTCGATAATTCTGGTTTCCTAGGAATTGTCAACTCCATTTCTGGAGATGCATTACGTAACTATTCTGTCATTGCACTAGGAATTAGCCCATACATTACTGCATCCATCGTGGTTCAACTCCTTCAAATGGACATTGTGCCTATTTTGAAAGAGTGGAGTGATGAAGGAGAAGTCGGTAGAGCAAAAATCGCACGTGTCACTCGTTATTTAGCGATGATTCTTGCGTTCATCCAAGCATTAGCAATGACATTTGCATTCCATAGTTCTCAAGCTTCGTTGTTTGACTTCGGGGTTTCCGACTGGGCAACCGGCGGAGGAACGAGAAACTTATGGTTCTTGATTTACTTCTATATCGCTGTTGTTTTAACAGCAGGTAGTGCATTTATGATTTGGCTTGCGGACCAAATTACGTTAAAAGGAATCGGTAACGGCGCATCGATGTTAATCGTCGGTGGGATCATCATTTCCTTCCCAGGAACGATCGCTAGTTTGATTTCTTACTACATTACTGGAACATTACCAAACGGTGTTTACGCCGCACAAGGTAGCTTAGCGGGCTATGCCCTCTTCGGAGTTTCCATTTTAATGTTTGTGCTCGTATTGGTTGGAATTACTTACATGCAAGGTGCAGTTCGCAAAGTCCCTATTCAATATGCAAACCGTCCAGCAGGATCCAAATTCTCTGGAAAATCAGAATCAAACATTCCAATTAAATTAAACACAGCGAACGTAATACCAGTTATCTTCGCATCCATCATTTTAAGTTTGCCAGGAACTGTTTTCACCTATATTCAATGGGGGAATACAGCAGCAGCGACGAACACGCAAAATTGGCTCAACCAAATTTTTACGTATAGCGAACCCATCGGATTCTTCTTATATATGCTATTAATCTTTGTATTCTCGTTCTTCTATTCGTTTATTTTAATTAATCCCGAAAAGACAGCCGATAATTTACAAAAACAAAATGCGTATATTCCAGGATACCGTCCAGGGGCTGAAACCGAAGCTTACATTACCAAAACCTTGTTCCGCGTGACGGTTATTGGAGCGATTTACCTCGTAGTAGTTGCATCCTTACCGATCATTACCTCGATGGTCTTAGGACACTCCTATGCTCAGATTGGCGGAACGTCGCTCCTCATCATTGTTGGGGTTGCGCTGGAAACAGCGAAACAAATTCAAACCGACACCCAAGACAAGACATACGCCGGTTTCATGAAGTAAAATCGATGTTAAACTTGTTGATTATGGGCAAACCTGGTGCTGGCAAAGGCACACAGGCGACGAGGCTGCTCGACTACTATCAATTGAAACACATTTCTACTGGTAACGTCTACCGGGATGAAATATCGAAACGCTCATTGATCGGAATCGAAGCGGAAAAGTACATCAAAAAAGGTGAACTCGTCCCCGATGATCTGACCAACGATATTGTCCGTGAGATTCTTTGTAGAAAGGATTATCCAAACGGCTTTATGCTCGATGGCTATCCCCGAACAGAAACTCAAGCGATTGCACTCAATCAAATGCTTGCTTCTCTTGGTCTTGCATTAACTGCATGCATCAATGTGGATGTCAGTGATGATATTTTGTTAAATCGCATGGCTGGGCGCCGCGTTTGCTCCACTTGCAACGCTACTTACCACATTCATTTCCATCCCTCCGTCATTCCAGGGGTATGCGATGTTTGCGGTAGTGCCTTGATTCAACGAGCAGATGATTTAGAAGAATCGGTGTTAAACCGACTTCGTATTTACAACAACAAAACAAGACCGCTGCTAAACTTCTATCAAAAGCAAGGTCTCCTTCAAGTGGTGGACGGTACAAGAGCAACGGATGAAGTGTTCGCCGACATCACCAAAAGATTGGGTGAACCAAACCATGGTAACGATCAAATCGAACCGCGAAATTGAACTGATGCGAGAAGCTGGACGAATCGTCGGACTTGCCCATAAGGCTGTCCAACCCTATATTCGTCCAGGCGTATCGACCCTAAAATTAGATGAAATCGTCGAAGCCGTGATTGTGGAACATGGAGCAATTCCTTCGTTCAAACATTATAACGGCTTTCCGGCGGCATCGTGCATTTCTGTCAACGAAGTCGTCGTACATGGCATCCCTTCAATCAATCACTTACTGAAAGAAGGAGATATCGTCTCCATTGACATCGGTGCAAAGTACAAAGGCTATCATGGGGATTCCGCATGGACATACCCAGTAGGTAGTATCCAAGAAAACGCAGCCCGATTACTCGAAGAAACTGAAAAAAGTTTATTTCTAGGCCTGTCCCAGGCCAAACCAGGTGCTAGGTTATCTGACATCTCACACGCCATACAAGTTCACGCAGAACAAGCGGGATTCTCAGTGGTTCGTGATTTCGTCGGTCACGGCATCGGGTCAAACCTCCACGAAGAACCACAAATTCCGAATTATGGACTTCCAGGTCGCGGTATCACCTTAAAAAAAGGGATGACGCTTGCCATCGAACCCATGATCAATCTTGGTTCCAAAGACGTTCGCGTCCTAGAGGATGGATGGACAACGGTAACAGTTGATAAAGCATACTCTGCTCATTTTGAGCACACGATCTTAATCACTGACACTGGGTATGAAATTTTGACGAAGCGTTAACATAGGAGTGATTCAATGTCTAAAAAAGATGACGTCATCGAAATGATCGGCACTGTGATTGAAGTATTGCCCAATGCGCAATTCTTAATCGAGCTCGAAATCGGTCATCGCATCATCGGACACGTTTCTGGTAAAATCCGCATGCATTACATACGCATTTTACCAGGCGATAAGGTCAAAGTTGAACTATCAACATACGACTTAACACGTGGCCGCATTACGTATCGAATGAACCAATAAATTTTAAACATCATATGGAGGACATGGTATGAAAATTAGACCATCCGTAAAAAAGATTTGCGACAAATGCAAAGTAATTAAACGCAATGGTGCCGTTATGGTCATCTGCGAAAATCCAAAACACAAACAAAGACAAGGTAAATAGGAGGGAAATCGATGGCACGTATAGCAGGAGTAGATATTCCTAGAGACAAACGCGTTGTTATTTCGCTTACCTATGTATTCGGAATTGGTAAATCGCTATCCCAAAAAGTTCTCGCAGCCGTGGGAATTTCTGAAGACAAGCGCGTTAAAGATTTGACCGAAGACGAACTAGGCAGAATCCGTAGCGAAGTAGCAAAGTATCGAGTAGAAGGCGACCTTCGCCGGGAAGTAAGTTTAAACATCAAACGTTTGATGGAAATTGGCTGCTACCGCGGAATTCGTCACCGCAAAGGTTTACCAACACGCGGACAAAATACGCGTAACAATTCTCGTACCCGTAAAGGACCGAGAAAAACCGTTGCGAATAAGAAGAAATAGGAGGATTATGACAAATGGCTCGTACAGTAGTTAAAAAACGTAAAGTTAAAAAGAATATTCCTTCTGGTGTAGCACACATTCATTCAACGTTTAACAATACGATCATCACCATCACCGATCCAGCTGGTAACGCCATTGCTTGGAGCTCTGCTGGTGCAGTCGGGTATAAAGGCAGCCGTAAATCCACGCCGTTCGCCGCTGGTATCGCTTCAGAAGCTTGCGCAAAAGCAGCGATTGAAAATGGTATGCAACGCGTTGAAGTTTCGGTTAAAGGTCCAGGACCAGGCCGTGAAGCCGCAATCAGAAGCTTACAAGTAGCCGGACTTGAAATTACGGCAATCAAAGACGTAACGCCAGTTCCTCATAATGGATGTCGTCCACCAAAACGACCCAGAGGTTAGGGGGTAATTTTCTTGAAGGACTTGAAATTCGAAAAACCAAGAACGATTACAGAAGAGATCAACGATACCTATGGGCGTTTTACCATTACACCACTTGATCGTGGCTTTGGAACGACTTTAGGCAACTCGCTTCGTCGAGTTTTACTCTCATCTCTACCGGGAGCAGCAATCATCAATACGCAAATTGATGGCGTAGAACATGAGTTCACCGCCATTGAAAACGTAGTCGAAGATGTTACTACGATCGTCTTAAATTTAAAAGGCGTCGTCTTAACCATCGATTCCAGCAACCCGATTGTCGAAAAACGCTTGGAAGTCATCGTTGACGGTCCATGTGATGTACGCGCAGGCGACATCATCGCCGACGACGAAGTCGAAGTTATCAATCCTGACCATTATATTTGTCATGTAGGCAAAGGCAAGCGGTTCCGGATGGTAATGCATGCTAGAAGAGGCAATGGCTATGTAAATGCAGAAAAAAACGCTGTATATGAAAACATGGTAGGCGTTATTCCAATCGATAGCATTTACACACCTGTTGTGAAAGCCAACTATGTGATTGATAAAACCCGTGTCGACGATTCTGCCGACTACGATAAACTCACCGTCGAAGTGTGGACCAATGGTTCTATTGGACCAAAGGAAGCCATCGGGATGGCCGCGAAAATGTTAATTGACCATTTATATTCTGTTGTGGAACTTTCCAACAAACAAATGGCCGAAGATTACATGATCGAA
The DNA here is from genome assembly GCA_030684695.1 of bacterium. Lineage (GTDB taxonomy): Bacteria > Bacillota_I > Bacilli_A > Izemoplasmatales > Hujiaoplasmataceae > JAUXXX01. The sequence goes on along the minus strand of JAUXXX010000101.1, from coordinate 3,645 downwards.
CGTAAGAGCGAAGAAATCGGTCGCAATTTGGAAAAACCAATTGAAGACTTAGATTTATCGGTCAGAAGTTACAACTGTTTAAAACGTGCCGGCATTCATACGCTCGGTGAACTAATCGAAAAAACCGAAGAAGACATGATGAAAGTCCGTAATCTCGGTAAAAAATCGTTAAAAGAAGTCAAACAAAAGTTGGAAGAACTCAACTTAGGTTTGGCGAAACATTAATCATTTAGGAGGCTAATCATGGCGAGAGGATATAGTAAATTAAACCGTCGCAGTGACAACCGACATGCGTTGATTCGCGATTTGGCTACGCAACTTTTTCTTCATGGAAGAATTGAAACGTCAGTCATCAAAGCAAAAGAAATCAAACGCGTAGCGGAAAAGTTAATCACATTAGCAAAAAGAGGCGATCTTCATTCCATTCGTCTTGCAGGTCAAACTGTTCGTGACTTGTCGATTAACGATCAAACTGCACTTCAAAAGCTCTTTAAAGAGTATGGACCAAAATACCAAGACCGTAACGGCGGATATACCCGCATTTACCGCATTGGAAACCGTTTGGGCGATGCATGCCCAATGGCAATTCTAGAACTCGTATAATACATAAAACAGCGATCCATTGGACCGCTGTTTTTCTTTTTCTGTTACGATTTTTGTATGTGCAATGGGTAATGATAATGTTTCAAGTTTACACTTTACAACCCGTCGTCATTGACCATCAAATTAATGATATAATAAAGATGCATTAGGAAAGGAATCAGAAATGATAACACTCGTAAATTGTTCCATTCAAACACCCACTCAATGGATTGAATCTGGATATATCACTATTGAATCGGGAATTATCCTAGAAATAGGCATCTTTTCCAATCAAGAAGGCATCGATTGCTCTGGGATGACACTGTTACCAGGATTTATCGATATGCATGTTCATGGGACCAATGGATGTGATTTTATGGATGCAAGCCATGAATCCATCCAAACCATACTTGATCAATTATTAAAAGAAGGGGTCACTTCTTGTTTGGCTACCACTATGACAGATAGCGTGGACAATATTTTAAAAGCACTTCGAGCACTTGGGACATTTCAATCAAATAAAGGCTCAAAACTACTAGGGATTCATTTGGAAGGACCATTTCTCAATAAGCAATTCAAAGGGGCCCAAGACCCTCAATACATTATAGAGGGTTCCTTGAAACTTTTTGATGAGTTTCAAGAAGCCAGCAATCACCGTATCAAAATGGTTTCACTAGCTCCAGAAGTCCAAAGTGATGACTTTTTACAAGGGTTACAACAGCGTGGCATTCTAGTTTCGATGGGTCACTCAAGCGCAACACATTCACAGGTAGAACACGCAATGAAGTTTGGAGTCAAACGAGTCACGCATTGCTATAATGCCATGAGTCCGCTTCATCACCGCGAAATTGGCTTGGTGGGCTCAGCGCTTTTGCATGATGACTTAACAGTGGAAATCATCTGTGATCATCACCATGTATCCAAAGAAGCCATACAGTTGGTCTCAAAATGTAAGCCAACAACTTCTATTGAGTTAGTGACCGATTCTATTCGGGCTAAAAATATGCCAGATGGAGTGTATGAATTAGGGGGACAATCCATACAACTTGTGAATGGAGTACCCTTACTTGGAAATCAATTAGCCGGGAGTGTCCTTACCATGGGGGAAGCGGTGCGTCATTTTAAGGAAGATACTCTTTCATCATGGCAAGACATCGCTAACATAACATCTACCAATCAAGCCAAGGAACTAGGAATTCATACAAAGATCGGATCATTGTGTGTAGGCATGAACGCTGACATTGTTGGCTTGGATGCTATGAATAACGTCGTGTTCACCTATCAAAGTGAACACAATAGCTAAATTCGCTATATCTCGTTAAAAGATTCCATGCAAGGAGTCTTTTTTATATGGTGAATCTATAGGAGTACAAATCAATTAGTCTCTGCCAAAGAAATGGCGAAAAGTAGCCCATGTCAAAAGGTCTATTCTTTTCATCAAAGCGTAGTTATGATATAATAGACAAGGAATAGTAAGGCGGGAATATAAATGATTGAAATCAAAAACATGTCTTTTCAATATAACACAAAACGGAAAGTATTAAAAAACATTAACTTAACCATTCAAAAAGGCGACTGGGTCGCCATTCTTGGTCATAATGGAAGCGGAAAATCAACCCTCGCAAAAACCATCGTCGGGTTACTTCAACCAACAGAAGGAGAAATCTTTGTGAATGGTGTGAAATTATCCGAAGAAACGTTGTATGAAGTACGAAATCAAGTTGGTATCGTATTTCAAAATCCAGACAATCAATTTGTTGGCGTGACAGTCAGAGATGATATTGCCTTTGGAATGGAAAACCTAAACATCCCTCGGGAACAAATGTTGTCAAACATCGAATTTTTTGCACAAAAAATTGGTTTAACGCCATTTTTAGATAAAGAACCAGCGACTTTATCAGGGGGACAAAAACAACGCGTTGCGATTGCGGGTATTTTGGCGATGAATACCAAGGTAATGATTTTTGATGAAGCAACGTCCATGCTTGACCCTTATGCTAGAGCAGAGGTAATGGATTATATCAAGCAACTAAACCTTGAAGGCTTGACAGTGATTATGATTACTCATGACATTGAAGAAGCCATGTTAGCTCAAAAAATGGTCATCTTAAAACAAGGAGAAATCTTGGCTCAAGGAAATAGGGATGAACTTTTGAAACAACCACATATGTTTAAAGAAGCGCGCTTAGAACTTCCGGCCTCTTTAGAAATCTATTATCAATTATTAAATACCCCCTATATGACAAAAGAACTGGAGGACGCATTATGGGCATTCGGTTCGAGCAAGTAAGTTATCATTATTCAGGTCATACGAAGCACCCGCACGAAGCCATTAAGAACATTACTTTATCCATCGAATCTACTAATGAATTCATTGCCTTAATTGGACATACTGGTTCTGGAAAAAGCACGTTGGCTCAGCACATGAATGCATTGGTATTTCCTAGTGAAGGAACCGTGACTCTCTTTGGTAAAACCATTACTGCTAAACGAGATAAGACCATTAAGTACAATGATCTCCGTCAAAAGGTTGGTTTAGTGTTCCAATTTCCGGAGTATCAACTATTCGAAGAAACCGTCGAAAAAGACATTATGTTCGGACCGTTAAACTTTAAGAAAACGCCAGAAGAGGCGAAAGCCTTGGCTCGTAAAGCCATTCAACTTGTCGGACTCGATGAGTCTTATTTAAAACGAAATCCGTTTAATCTATCGGGTGGAGAGAAGAAGAGAGTGTCGATTGCAGGCATCTTAGCCTTAGATCCACAAATTCTTGTGTTAGACGAACCAACCTCTGGGTTGGATCCAGCAGGAAAAATTCAAATGATGGATTTATTCCAAGAAATCCAAAGAGTTACACAAAAAACCATCATCTTAATTACTCATGATATGGATTTGGTGTACAGATATGCCACAAGAACCATTGTCTTAGACAGTGGTGAGCTCGTCTTTGATGGAACACCGGATCAATTGTTTCATCGAGATGATCTGGCAAAACGACATTTGGATTACCCACAAACGATTCGGTTGCTTGACTATTTAAATAAAACACTTGGATTACACCTT
>JAUXXX010000099.1 GCA_030684695.1 bacterium | reverse complement strand
AGTGCCATTAACTCATCCATATTGTGTCCATACTTGGCAGAAGCCAACATGGAATCTAATACTGAAAAACCTTCACTTGCTAACATTTGCTTGAGCCAAAGCAATATTTTATCATGTTTGACGGCTTTGGGTAATAAATCCATCTTGTTTCCAACTAATATGACATCTTGCTGACCCGTCAATCGTTTAATAGCTGGCACAAAAGAGCCACTAAAATCAAAAATATCGACGATTTTTACGATTAACGCATCTTCTTTAGAGATTTTGTTAATTACGTTTAAATAATCGTCATTCGATAAGGATACCGTTATGACATCAGAATAATTTTTAAGTCGAAAACAACGTTGACAAACAACCGTTTTGTGGTCTGATTCTTCAAGCACTTTGGGTTGTATGTATCCAGGAGTTGTTTTTTCTTCTGTTTGAATAATGGCACCACAGCCCATGCAAGTAAGATGCGTCATCGGATTACCTCTTTTCATGCAAATGTAGTCTTTGATAGCTTTCGAAATCTTCTCTTTTTATACGTTTAATGACTTTTTTTTCAAGTCTACGATTCATTTTCGTAAACCACTTTTCACTCGATAGATTAATCGGGTCTACTAAAATAACTTTATATCCCCTACGTTTTCCACCTAATACATCCGTCATAATTTGATCGCCAACTAAAAGAATCTGATCGCCACGATGTAGACCTAGTCGTTTCTCCGCTTTACGAAAGCCAATTTGTGTTGGCTTCTTCGCACTGGAAATGTAATCCAGTCCAACCATTTGTGAAAAAGTAGCAACTCGAGTTCCTCGATTGTTAGAAACAATAATCACTTGAAGTCCAAAGGATTGAATGCTAGAAATCAGTTGTTCAATGTCTTGGTTTGGAATTGAAACATCATATGGGATTAAGGTGTTATCCAAATCGATAAAGACCGTTTTGATGCCAGTTAGTTTGATGTCAGCCCATGAGATATCATAGACTGTCTTCACATAATCATCCGGGATGACATGTTTTAATTTAAGAAATAACTCGAGCATGTGATACCTCCAAAAGCTTACACATATTATACTCAATAACTGTGTAAAAGTCCATTTTTTTTGATTCGATTGATTCGGAGTTCAACCAATTCGTTGTTCTTGTAGAAGATTTCATCACGCAACCGCGTTCCGTGAATATTCAACCAATTAGAAAGGTAAAACCCCTCACTTCGAAACGCTTTTTCCTTCAATCAAATGATAAAAATTAAAAAAAGTCATAGATTCATGACTTGATTATAAAACCTTCTACACAAGAGGTTCAATACATGCCAAAACATCATTCGTGCTTTTGTTTACAATAGAGGATACTGGATAAAAACTCCATTTTGAGTCATCCATCGGTTGCATTGACTTTCGAATCTCCTGAGGATTTTGAATGCGTGTGTCAAGCCACGCCTCTAAAGAAGATCCTTCTAAAACAAGTGGCATACGTGAGTGGATCTCTTGAAGTTTTTTACTTGCTGGGACCGTAATCACTGCACAAGTAAACTGGTTCGTTTGATCAGGACGCTTGCTCATAGACCAAATCCCAGCAAGTGCAAAATACCCTTTACTTTGAAGAACAATCCGCATCGGTTGTTTGACTCCTAATGTATTTTTCCATTCGTAATATCCATCCACAATAATCACACAGCGTTTTTTTTGAAACGATTGACGAAAGGTTGGCAAAGAATCGATGGTTTCTGATTTGGCATTGATAATCTTATGACTTTGAAATCTATCTCTTTCAAAGGGTGGTAAAAACCCCCATTGGATGAGTCCAGACCTGTATTCAACTCCATCATGCAATACTGCAATAACGTCTTGTCCTGGTCCGACATTATAGCGTGGAAGTACAATGTCATCTTTCATTGACTCTATTTGAAATTGATTTCTAAGATAGCTAATGAAGTCACTTCGTGCTCCTGATATGCTCACTCGTCCACACATAATACTCACATCCTTTCTTTTATTATAGCATAAAAAAAGAAACCACACTGTGTAAGAGTGTGGTCGAATGCTATGGTTGAATGTTTAAGATGAAACCAGTGCTTCCATCGGTTACAACACTGGGCAACGCTCCATCCCATACTACAAGATATTCTAAATATGCCATATACTCTGCAACAATTCGTAATTGAGAATCGGTTAATCCAATAGATGGATCTAGTCCTAATGTAATGAGGACCTCGTCTAGCTTGATTTTTATCGCCTCGGCATTCGCTCCAGCAATCAACAAAATCCCAGCAGCTTCCCCTTCCTTTTGAATAACCACAGCATCTGCTAACGCCTGTGCTTGAATAAGAAGTGTTTGCGCATCAATTTGGGCTTTTTCTAGTTCTTTTTGTGCAATTTCAATTTGTTGAATGGCTTGAGCTTTATTTTGGATGATTTGCTCAATTTGAGTTCCTGCATCCACATCATCAAATGATAAACTCACGATGGTAATCGAGTATCGAGCCATAAAAATATTTTTTAAGTCTGTTTCAATTTGAGTCCGTAACAAATCCAAACTGTTACCTAAAATCTCATAGATATCATACATAACCGCATTTCGTTGTAACGACTCTTTTACTAAACTTTGGAACTCGATTTCAGAAATATCAGGACTGGAAGTTGCCCGGAAGAATCTTCCTGCATTCGCTGTTTCAATTTTATAAATAATCGTCATTTGAAAGGTCGCATAAATCGCGTCTTCTGTTTGACCAGCTGTTTCTACTTGGCGAGTCCGGTTTTTTGTAGTAATTTTAGTGAATTGTTGAAACGGGGTTACAAAGTGAATTCCTTCTGATAATGTACTATCTTGAACCCCTCCACGGAATGGGTCATAGACAATCCCAACCATGTTTGCATCAATTTGTGTAACGAAACCAAAGAATGCAATAAAGAGTGCAAAAAATGCAAGATAACTTCTTTTTTTGAACTTGAAATAGTACTTACTCCCATAACTTGCTTTTTCAATACTTAAACCAATAAACAATCCGATTGTAACAATTCCTGCTAACAGTAAATAATTCATCAAACATACCCTCTTTCTATAGTTGAATGCGTGCAATGCACGATTTTGTTATCTGTTGATGATTTGAAGCAAGCCCATTCACTAAAATTGTATCATGAATTAAACAAGATTCAAAAACAATTATATCATTAGGCAAAATTGGTGCTAGATAGTGAATTTCTATCTCTCTTGGCTGGACTGGAAAGGATACAAATAAATATTCAATGTATCTTGTATTGTGTAAATGATGGTTAAAATCAATATGGGATGGGTGAACTACTTGAGGCTCACTTACCCGAGTTGGATGAATCATCGAAGCATCTAGTGGAAACCAATCCTTGATTTTTTCTTTTACGAGTGATTTTTGCTGTTCAAATTGACCAAAGAACTCTGGTAAGCGAATGGCTTTTTGTGAAGTTTGATCCGCCATTGCCCATAAAATAGCTTGTTCAAAGATTAATTGATGGTTACACGTTGCTTCTACCATCCAAAGTACTCCAGAAGCCAAACCAAACAATGGGGTGGTTTGAATTTGGATTTCTGCCGCGAAAACCGGTAACTCCATAAGCTTGGTAGAAACTTTAACAACCAGCCACATTTTTCCAAGAGGTCGGATGACATCATCTCCAATGCCCAAGGCTTGTGCATGTGAGAATGAAGCCATTTCAGCCAAACGATGAATGTGCTCGAGTCGTTTGCCAATGTGTTCGTCCTCTCGCACCTCAAAAAGAAACGTGTGATTCAATTTCATCACCTCTTTGTTCCTTGTTTAGGCCGAATCAAACATTTTGGAGAATATCCAATCAAGTCCATCCGATTCGCCAAGACCAATGCTTTTTCAACAAGGTCGTGGTTTTTTGGATCTCGATACTGAATGAGCGCTCGTTGCATTGCTTTTTCTTCTGGTGTTTTTGGCACGAAGACTGGTTTCAAAGTCGTGGGATCCATACCGGTATAATACATAGCAGTGGATAGTGTTCCAGGAGTAGGATAAAAATCTTGAACTTGTTCGGGATTGACTCCCATGTCTCTGACATACTCTGCTAGCTCAATGGCATCATGAATCGTCGATCCCGGATGAGAACTCATAAGATAAGGTACTAAATACTGTTCTTTCCCGATTTTTTTGGTAATTTCATAATATTTTTTTACAAACTGATCATATAATGCTCGTCTTGGTTTTCCCATTTTATCTAGTACTGACGCACTCACGTGTTCCGGAGCTACTTTGAGTTGGCCAGAGACGTGGTGTTCAACAAGTTCTTCGAAAAAAGCGGGATTTTTATCATACATGACATAGTCGTAGCGTACACCGCTGCGCACAAAGACCTTTTTGACTCCATCGAGTTTTCGCAAACTTCGTAAAATGGTAAGATATCCTTGGTGATCTACTTTCAAATTTTTACATGGACTGGGATGCAAGCATTGTTTGGTCTTACATACACCAAAACTCGATTGCTTATCGCATGCCTCGTCATAGAAGTTTGCAGTGGGACCGCCTACATCATGAATGTAGCCCTTAAACTCTGGATCTTGAATGATTTTTTTGGCTTCCTCCACAACGGACTCTTCGCTTCTGGATTGAACACGTCTTCCTTGGTGCATGGTTAGAGCGCAAAACGAGCAACCTCCATAACATCCTCGGTTAATGGAAATGGAAAACTTAATCTCATCCATGGCGGCAATGTGTCCGATTTTTTCTAAGGCTGGGTGAGGAGCTCTCATAAACGGCAAGGTGTATACTTGATCCATTTCTTCTCTAGAAAGGGGATCTTGAGGAGTGTTTTGAACAATGTAGAGATCCTCATAAGGTTCTATTAATGGGCTCGATGCGATGGAGTCGGTATTTTGATACTGATGTAGAAACGATTTTGCATACTCTACACGATTCATTTTGATTTCTTGATACTGCGGAAGCGTAATGGCATTGTGTGGAAGAAAGTTTTGATTATTAGTTTTCCATACAGTTCCCTTGATATAAATAATATCGGATATTGATAGTCCAGAAGCCAATGCATCCGCAATTTCAACAATCGATCTTTCGCCCATACCATAGACTAAAAGATCCGCTTTCGAATCGAGTAAGATGCTTTTTCGTACTTGGTCATCCCAATAATCGTAATGTGCAAAGCGACGAAGCGATGCTTCGATTCCACCTAGGATGATCGAGGCATGCGGATAGAGTTTTTTGATGACTGTAGAGTAGCGAATGACGGCTCTGTCTGGGCGTTTTCCCATGAAGCCACCAGGGGTATAATAATCTTTGGTTCGCTTTCGTTTGGCTACACTATAATGATTGACCATGGAGTCAATATTGCCACTGGATACCAGCCAAGCAAGCTTTGGTTCACCAAAGATTTGAAAATCACTGGTTCTCTCAATGTTGGGTTGGGATAATATACAAACGGTATAGCCATATCGTTGTAAAATTCGTCCAATGATTGCAATGCCAAAAGAAGGATGGTCGCAATACGCATCCCCACTTACTAAAACAAAATCTGGTTGATGAATTCCTTGGTCAAGCATTTCTTGCTTACTAATGGGAATAAAGGACAAGTCTACACCTCCATAAAACGAAATCGTCGATTCAGTTCTTGATGAACTTGTTCATACATTGGAAACAAGTCATATAATTGTTTATAAAACGCTTTGGAATGATTGGGGATTGTCAAATGAACAAGTTCATGAGCAAACGTAGATTCGAGATAAATCGGATCCAATCTTCCAAAAATTGAATTGAGATAAATAGCTTTTCTTTGATAATAACAGGTTCCAAATCTTGACTTCATTTTCCTAGATTCTAACGTTATATCGGATAAATTCGCCTGTGGTAACAACATTTGATACTTCGGCATCAGTTGCTTCGCTGCGTGAATGGTTAGCTCTTTATAAAAATTATCGAGTAATTCCTGTTGCTTTTTATACGCTACTGCTAGTGGAATATGTACTCCATCTGAAAACAAAACTGCTTTTTTAGCATGAGGATCTTGGACAAGCATCATCTCTTGGCCTAACACCATGATACTTCCAGATTGAAGTAGTGGACGGTTTTTATATTCTTGATAGACGCTCCATATTTTTTGTTTGTGTAAGTGTAAAAATGCTATAATTTGTTCTTTTTTCATGAGGTGATTACAAGAAATTTCAATGCCACCTTGTGAATCAAAACGCATATATAAATGTTTTATTTTTTTCCTCTTAATCGTTAAAGGAATCAACTGCTCTTTTAGTTCGAAAAATTCCATTGCAATTAGTCCAATAACTGAAGAATAAACGATGCGGTATGGTCGGACACAAACTGAACACTACTTTGATAACTTTCCGATTGCTGATCATGACTTATGATATCTGAAATCCCACGAATCATTAAAAATGGAATATTAAAATGATGACTTACTTGAGCGATGGCCATTGCTTCCATTTCACAAGCCACGATTCCTGGCAATGTGGAAGCAATCGGTGCTAACAGCTCCATCGAGTTGACAAATTGATCTCCTGAAACGACAATTCCTGAAGTGAATGGAATCTGATATCTATTTGCAAAACTTGTGGCTTTTTGATACAAAGCAACATCACA
>JAUXXX010000094.1 GCA_030684695.1 bacterium | reverse complement strand
TTTTTATGTGATTATATCACAAGATTCAAGTTTCAACAAGTTCATTGCTTGAAGGGACTCCATACATTACAATCACATCCATCATAATGTTGAATGTATCTTGACAATCCCAAGTGGCGGATTTATACTTGTAATCGAAGAATTATAAGAACACTTTCTTATGATTCAAGAACGCCAATACTGGGTTGATTGTGTTCGAAGGGAACGTTATATGGGACAAATGTTTGATTTCACGCATACTGCTTACATTATCATATCATTATCGATTACTGGTTCATTTGTTTATTTTGGATCAACGAAAATCAAAAGTCAGGGAAACAAAGACATTGTCCTAAAGTTTTTTGCATTGGCCACCTTCTTCTTACATACCAGTGTTTTATGGGTTGACTTTCTTAAGAACGGTCAAGCAATGGTTCCAGATAATGTGTTGTTTCCGATTTATTTTTGTAACTTATCGATGTATATGCTAGTGATTGTTGCCTTCATGGGAAACAAATCCTCGAAATGGTTCAAATGGTTGGCGATTATGGCATCATACGGTGGCATTTTTGGAGCGTTAATTTCATTGTTTTACCCGGTTTACTATCTTGGAGCACCCAGTATGTTTGAATGGGGAGTATTCAAGAGCATGGTTTCACATTCCACTATGTTAGCTGGTGGATTATGGCTTTTAGCCAATCGCTATTTTAAAATATCAACACAAAATATCGTGGTTTATTTCATTGGATTGCTCTGGTATGGTTTGATTGGTATCTTCGTTAATTTTTTGTTTAAAGTGAATGGATTGCACGATCCCAATGCGATGTACTTACAGCATCCACCACTTGAAGATGTACCTTATTTAAATGCTGTAACCATTAGTATCTTGATGTGTTTGATTATGTATGTAACAATCAAGTCTTTTGAATGGGCACACAAGAAGAGTCTACAAAAAAATATGACATTATCCAAAGCCTAAACGAAAACCACTAGAAAACTCTGGTGGTTTTTTTCATTTTTTAGGCATATGCCCCTGTTTGATTTTTTATTTTGTGATATGATATTAATGTTGAAGTACAGAGAGGAGTATCGCATTTGCGAGCAAACAAATGAAAAAATTTGCCCCGTTCCTAGTATTTGGCTTTATGATGTTAATGATTTCGGTCATTGGGTCGTTTCTAAGCTTTGAAGATATCAAAATCAATAAGTATACAGCAGATCTTACGATTAATGAGAGTGGAGATTTACAAGTATCAGAGCGTTGGGATATGGTCTATTCCGGAGAGTACAGCGTACGTTTCCGTGATATTCGATATAATAAGTACGCAGATGGTTATCCCCTTTATAAAGAACCATTGAATACAGCATCATTTGATGAACAAGCTGTTTCTGTTCGAGTCTTTCGAGACAATGTCGATATTACATCACAAGTCCAAATTGGTTATTCGTTTGAAAATGATCGTGACGAATATGGTAATTTCATCGTATGTGAGCCATACTCGTTGCAATGTGAATCATTGTTTGTTAATTTTACATTTGTAGGTGGATTGTACGGTAATATTTCCTTTGTGTATGAATATACCATTAAAGGAGCGATTACTGAGTACTCCGATGTTTCTGAATTAAACTGGCGGTTGTTTGATTACATGGAATCCAAAGTAAAAGAAGCCGAAGTCAATATTTACTTCCCCGTCAATTCACATTCCATTGAAGATTTTTATGTCTTTGGACATGGGTTGTCAAAGGGTACGATCAATATAATTTCGAATAATCGAGTGCAAATACTTATCGATGAAATTTTAAAAACGGAGTATCTAGAATTTCGGATTCTAACCCCCACTACGTTGTTTCCTCAACTTCCATCTAGAAACAAAGTCATTCAAAGTTCTATGAATTTAGCAGCGTTGTTAGCATACGAAACAGACTTAGCCGCCCAAACAAATCTACGGATTTTAGTTGCTCAGGTGTTGATTGGGTTATCCGGCGCGCTGGTTGTCTTGATGATATTTGTGACGTATAAAGTCTATCTAAAATATGATAAAGAGTATACTCCAGCATTTCAAGCTCAATATTTCCGAGATTTACCAAGCACGGAAACACCAGCAGAAGTTGGATACTTATTCCACATGCAAAAAGTAAGTGATGAAGATGTAACGGCAACGCTTCTTGATTTGATCCGTAGAAGATATATTAGTATTGAATACCTCGGTCAAGATATGACATCAAAAGACGCAGATTTTTCGATGACCCTGGACCAAGGAAAAGCAACTTCAGAGTTATTACCTCATGAATCTCACTTACTGAAGTGGTTTTTCCAAATCATCGGAGATGGCAAAACAGTTTCAACAAAAACCATTGAAGCGTATGGAAAAAAGGGAATTACACAAGCAGAGCGTTTTCAAAAAGAGGCTAGAGAGTTTGTCCGTTTGGCGAAAACAACGGCATCGAAGCATGATTATTTCGAAAAAACACTTTCTACAGATCGTTCAAAAGCGATGGCGTTTATTGCCATTCCCATTGTTTTTGGTATCGCTACACTATTAGTAAGTTCCATGTTTGTGGTAGAAGCAAACATTCCATTGATTGTTTCCGTGGTCTTAGGGGTTGCTTATGCAATCTACGTTGCCCAAATCAAAAAGCGTTCCGTCAACGGAAATGAATTGTATGCCAAATGGAATGCCTTTAAAAACTTTATGCTTGATTTTGGAAACATGAAAGATTATCCGATTCCCGCAGTTACCGTTTGGGAACATTATATTGTTTATGCTACATCGTTTAAAATCGCTGATCAGGTGATGGATCAACTTCGCGTGAAACTACCACCAGAATTAGCAGATACTTCAGGAGCGACATACATGGGACTTGGATATGGTAGAAGAGGTTTCTACTATGGCTATGCACTAGGTCGCTTCAATCAAACACTATCCACAGCCCGCACCAATTCGCTACAAACCATCTCAGCACATCACGCAAAGGCCTCTGGCGGCCGCGGTGGTGGCTTTGGTGGCGGTAGTTCCTTTGGTGGCGGTGGAGGCGGCGGCAGAAGCCGTTAATATAGAAGGAGGAAAGTTGAATGCCTTACATTATTGTTGGAGTTGTTTTATTAGTAATTGTTTTATACGTTATTTCTGTTTATAACGGACTTGTAACTGCCAGAAACAAAGTTCGTAACGGATGGAGTCAAATCGATGTGCAATTAAAACGTCGTTTTGATATGATTCCAAATCTTGTTGAAACAGTCAAAGGCTATGCGTCACATGAAAAAGGTATTTTTGAAGAATTTGGTCGTGCAAGAGGATTGTATGCACAATCCCAACAATCAGGTGATGTCGGGATGGCTGCACAAGCCGAAAAAGGCGTTGCGGGAGCGTTAAGTCGTTTGCTCATGGTTCAAGAAGCGTATCCAGAGTTGAAAGCCAATGAAAATTTTAAAGAACTAATGGCTCAATTAAAAGATACAGAAGACAAAATCATGTTCAATCGTCAGTTCTATAATGATACAGCGATGGCTTTTAATAACAAAGCGGAAGTCTTTCCAACGAATATCATTGCAAAAATGTTTAAGTTTGAACTTGCAAAGTTCTTTGAAGTTGACGAAGCAGAAGAACGCAAAGCAGTTAAAGTTAAGTTTTAAGGAATGCAGATAGAAGCCTTGCAAAGGGCTTCTTTTTTTTGCACAAAAAAAGTAGACGAATTCACGTCTACTTGGTTGGCTTTTGATCTTTAAATTGTAACAAGTGACCCATTTTTTCTTGTTTGGTACGCATGTAAAACTCATTTCGTTCATTGTGGTTGAGCTGAATTTTTACTCGATTGGTAATTTCGATGCCATACCCGGACAAACCTGCTATTTTTTTAGGATTATTGGTCATCAATTTGACTTTTTTAACTCCTAAATTTACCAACATTTGAGCACCGATGCCATAATCTCGCAAGTCATCTGGAAAACCAAGTGCGATATTGGCTTGAACGGTATCGAGTCCTTGGTCTTGTAGTTCGTATGCACGAATTTTATTAATTAATCCGATTCCTCGACCCTCTTGACGCATGTATAGTACGATTCCACGTCCTGCCTTTTCAATTCGTTTTAATGCCGTATGAAGTTGTTCTCCACAATCACAGCGCATTGAACCAAATGAGTCCCCAGTTAAGCACTCCGAGTGGACACGAATGAGTACTGGTTCGTCACTAGAGACATCTCCTTTAACAAGGGCCACATGGTGTTCTCCATTGAGTTTGTTTACAAAACCGATCATTTGAAAATCACCATACTTCGTTGGCATTTTGGCTGAGGCTACACGTTCAATTAAGACATCGCTTTGTCTTCTAAATTGAATTAAGGATGAAATCGAGATGGCTTCATAAGCTTCTTTGGCGTTAGACAAGTGTTCACTAGTGAGAGAATTTCCAGAGGAATCGACTAAGTGTGCTACAAGCCCTACACGTGGGACGTCTGCTAATTTTGTCAAATCAACGATGGCTTCATAGACTGAGGCACGTTTTAACACGCCTCCTTGTCTCGTAGAAACCACTTGGATGTCTCCATCCATTCGGTAGTCTTGAACCGTAGTGGAGGAAAGAAGTAAGTCTTCGAGTGTCTTTTGAAGTGCTTGGAGTGGGGAATATCCATCAGTGTGTTTAGACACAAGATTGATAAACGATTCATCGTATTCAAAGTTTGCATTCTTTTTAGCCCCGGTTACTTCACCAAAACGATCATATCCTAGAGCAATGGAAAGTTTGGCTTGGAGCTGACTAAACTGTTTCAGTTCGTTTGTTTCTAATGTTGTACTGGCAAATGCGACAAAGTGTGCTTCTGAGATTGTGTGTTCCTCATCGACAACAATGATGGATTTTCCTTCCAAAAGTCGCTTTAGTGACTTTTCAACACTGATATAAGTTAACATAGTTTTATTCTCCTTTTATGTCAGGGATGGCATGAATGATATAATCTTTGCCAACATGTTTTATCGATTTAATGTGTAATTTCATGGATTCATTTAAAGTTTGAAAGCCTTGTCCACCCACAGCACCTTTGGCCTGTTCTCCTCCAATGATTAAGGGAGAAATTGTGGCGTAGAGTTCTTGAAACAAATGATCGCGAATAAAACTGAAGTGTACCGTAGAACCCCCTTCGACCAAAATTGAACGGATTCCCATTTGATATAATTGACTTAACACTTCAAGAAGTGGAAGTGTAGAAGAAGTACATTCAATTTCTAGAACCAGGATGCCTTGTTTTCTCAGGGCACTAATTTTTTGGGGATGACTGTTCAATTTTGTTACAACAATGGTTCGAGCATTTGAAGTTTGAAGAAGAAGGGGTTCATAAGGATCAATTCGACAAGTGGAATCTAAGATGATGCGATGTGCATCTTTACCAACTTGGTTGGTGAGTCTTGTTGTTAAACTGGGATGATCGATTAGGATCGTGTTAATTCCAACAAGGATCGCATCTGAGTTGTGTCGTAATCGATGGACGAACTGTCTAGACTCAGGACCTGAGATGTATTTTGAATCTCCAGTGTAAGTAGCGATTTTACCATCCAAGGACATACCAAAACTAAGTCGAATATACGGCAAAGAGGTACGTTCATTGTAGCTTTTTATCGATTGTGATCTTTTTGATGTTGGTTTCAAATTGGTGTCGATTGGCATAATGAATCCTCCTTTTTGGTAATTTTGTGGCTCTAAAACATCACACCCATTCATTATATCTCAAGGGGGCCATTCGGTCAAATCACGTGACTTGTTGTAACGAACTGATTCCAAGATAAATGAAGTTTAATAGTATGTAAACCATCGACAATATGGTATAATAATGCCAGTTTTTTTAAATGTTTAAGTGAGGAAGTATGAAACAATTATCCCATTTTGCCGGATTAGGATTTGCAATTATTTTTGGATTTTCGTTTCTTTTTTCTAAAGTAGCGTTGGAATATGTGTCTCCGATAGGTTTGATAAGCTATCGGTTTTTAGTGGCGTTTCTTGCTTTTGAAGGATGTCGTCGTCTAAAAATTATCCACATTCGCTTTGAGGCATC
>JAUXXX010000093.1 GCA_030684695.1 bacterium | reverse complement strand
GTTTTATTTGGCTGGACCCAGAATTTATACATTTGTTTCCTCTGTTTTATAAACCAATTGATGTTCAAACAATACAAAAGGACAAGACACTCCCTTGTCCTTTTGTATTCACTACAATCAAAGAAATAATGGTTTCATTTTGAATTTGAATATCTGCTTACTTTTTAGGAAACCATGGAAAGAAAATTGGGGTTTTCTTGGCATAGGCCTGAAATTCTTCATTGTCTTTGTACTTCTTTTCCAGCAATGGAACTCCAGAAACAAAACGTAGCAAATACGTAATGACCACTGGACTAATCAGTACCAAGAACCATATGGATGTAGATAATGTTAAGACAAACAATGCCCACCACATAACTGCTTCTCCAAAGTAATTGGGATGTCTGGTATATTTCCATAAGCCGGTTTGCATAATTTTAGTTTTACTCGTTGCCTTATTTTTTACAAACTTCTTTAATTGTGCATCGCCAACAGCTTCAAAGAAGAAACCAATCAAGTGAAGTGCCACTCCTGCAAGTAACAAGCCAAGTGAAATATCTTGGCCTCTATGTAAAAACGCCGCATAAATGGGCAATGCAATAACCGACATAAACATCGCTTGCGTAAAGAAGACATTGATGTAGGCTTTCAATACTGGATGCTTGGTCCCCCAAGAAGCCCGCATATTGACATAACGGAAGTCTTCTGGCTTTTTAAAGTTTCGAATGCCAATGTATAAGAACAAGCGTAGTCCCCATAATGCGACCAAACTGCTTAGGGCAATCATTAAGATACTTAACGAATCACCGACAATAATGGTATAGAGAAGACTATATATGGCCACAACCACAAAGCCTAGTCCCCAGCCAATATCAACGATGGAGTTATTCTTTAGTTTTTGAGCCACTAAGAAAAAGACAAAGAAATAAACTTGAATGGTTACAAACGCTCCTATTAAATACAGTAGTGGATTCATAACTCGTTCCAACTTTCATAAGTGACAGCGATCGCTACCGAACCAATTCCTGCATTCATCGCCACAATCGGCGAAATATTGGTAATAAAGAGTGGTTTTATTCCAGTGAGTGCTTGCACTTCCAAAGCATAAGACTCTGCTAATGAAGCAGCCCCTGCATGAACAATCGAATACTGGATTACTTTATGCTTGAGTAAAAGTGCATTGATTTTCTTAAACGTTGCACGTCGGTTAAACGCTTTGTCAATAATGACACCCGCTCCATCTGGTCCTAAGCCAATGACAGGTTTCATGTTCATGACTTTGGCTAAAATTCCTTTAAATTTAGAAATACGACCTTGTCTGACCATGTATTTTAATGTATCCATTGAAACATAGATTTTTGTTCTTGAAGTGAAATCATCCAGTAGTGCTGTAATCTCTTTAGCACTCTTGCCAGCCACCGCAAGTTTAGCGGCTTCTAGGGCTACCAAACCTTCCGCTCCAGAGTTTTGACGAGAATCAAACACATGGACCTTAGGATGCGTTTTTGCATATTGTACAAACGAATTATACGTTCCTGATAACTTCGAAGCCACCGTGACTACAACGATTTCATCGTAGTGGTCTACTAAGAAATCGAGGGAACGTTCAATGGCTTTTTGTGAAGGTTGTGCCGAAGAAACAGACGTTGCATTTTTTAAAATGTCATAAAATGTTTCTGAAGAAATCGTGACTTTATCTAAAAAGTTCACTCCATCTACCAGTAAGTTCACAGGCACTAAATGAATCGAATAATCATCCATGATAAATTCAGGTAAATCCGCAATCGAGTCGGTAACAACAGCGACTCTAGGATGTCCTTCTTTGATGGCTTCGACTTGTCTTGCCATATCGTCAACCTTTTGTTCGACGATTTGGCCAACACCTGCTAATTTTAAGAAGAATTGATCGGGACGATCGGTATGAATATGAAGTCTCATCTTATCTGCTCGACCAGAAACAATTAAGGAAGACCCCTCTTTTTCAAACAACTCTTTTAATTGCTCTTTGGATAATGTTGGGTTAAGAATCATCCCTTCAGTACAATAACGCTCGGTAATTTCCATGTCATGAAATTCAATGACATCTTCTTCTAATTCAATACTTTCCACACTGCCAAACAATCCTGTTTCAAAGTAGGAATGAATTCCTTCCAAAAATGCGGTAAAGCCAGCAGCCCCTGCATCAACGACTTTGTTATCGGCAAGTACTTTGAGCTCTTTTGGTGTTTCTTCCAAAGCAATTTTGGCTTTTTGTAAAGACTCTTTGAAATAGACATTAAAATTATCGGTTTTATTATGATCAAAAGCTTTTCGAAGCACGGTTAGAATCGTGCCTTCGACGGGATTCATCATGGCAAGATAGGCCCGTTTGATTCCCAACGTTGCGGCTTCCGCAAATTCGTGAGTGGAAACACTTACTTTGCCTTTCACTGCTTCAAACAATCCGTTTAAATATTCAGAAAAGATGATTCCAGAATTGCCTCGGCTGCCATTGAGTGCAGCATTGGCAATCGATTCCATCGTTTCTGAAGCCGATGGTGACATTTTGGCTTCTAAGACAATGGTTTGCATTAAATAGCCCATGTTCGTTCCCGTATCGCCATCGGCTACTGGAAATACATTAATTTTGTTTAGATGTGCACGTTGAGAAATGAGTTTGTTCGCTCCTGCAATGAATGCTTTGTATAAGTCATTGCCGTTTAGTAATAACGTATCCATACATTACCTCCCAATTAAAAATGTAATTGTAGAAACTGCAGTGCCTAAAAAAGTGCCCCAAATTAAATCAATGATGGTAATTTTGATGGGCCAATCTTTTAAGGTAGCTAAATTGGTTAAATCATACGTTGCATACGTAATTAACCCAAAAAGCATTCCAGAAAATGCGACACTTCCAACACTTGCCTCACTTTGGACCGCTGGGTGAATCACAAAGAACACCAGTCCGATGATAAACAACACATAGAAGATGATCGCAGCCAACCAATTAACTTTGGGAGACATTAAGTACCCCAAATACTTCGAATAGATGTTTTTGGCAATCAAGCCAAGCCACACCATATCAATCAAAAAGAAAACAACAAAGGCAATTAAAAACAATAAAAAGAAATTCATCAAGCATCACTCCTATAAATAGTAATCTACTTGTATCTTAACACAAACTAAAACAATTGTGTTATTTTATGCACTTTTCATGCTTACGATAAATGTGTAACCATTATGAATCACTTCGTTCTACTTATCCTTTTTGATATCAAGTTTTTTAGCTGAAAGAACCGTTTGAATTCTATGAATGATTGTTTGACATGTTTTTGTAGAAAGGTGAAACTCTTTTGCTATATCCATCAGTTCTGATACTGTTGGTTGTCCATTGCCTAAAACGGTCATTTCATGTTCTAACTTCCCTTTGGTTTGTGTGATGTCATAAAATGGCGAAAGTTTATATCCACCTAAGACCTCATCATATAAAAAAGCAAAATTTTTTCCGTGGTCATCTTTGTTTTGATAAAGCACATTAAAGCACATCCGTTTAAAGGCCTCATACATATCACTTTGATCGACACAGATCTTTTGAATGACTTGAAACAAATGAGAATAGTCCAGATTAGAAATTCTATGTGTTGTTTCTAGTAAAGAAGATAGTGATATCATATGAATTCGTTTAGCATTAACAACGTCAAAGCGCTTTGCCCCAAAATATCCACTATTTTTTTTTGATGGAAATAATGCAAACTCATTCACATGGATGCCAGATTCTTGTGCCAATTGATTTGCCTGATGTTCTAACATTCCAATATCTTTAGGATCCATGGTTGATGGGAATTTTATAATCCAGTCTTCGTTGTTTAAAGTGATGTGAACTTTTGGTCTTGCGCCTCCACTTGCGCCACCAAGTGCATAGATTTCATCAAAGTCGTTGCTTTCAGTAGCATAATCATTTATCCGCTTCACTTCTTCAGCAAGTGTGTCTAAATCTGAAGGTATTCCCTCCAATGTTTCACTTTGGGTAGGTTGATAGGTCAAAGCTCCTAATCCATTCGCGCTGACAAGCGATAACCTTGTTAATGCCGATAACTTATCAAAATTTAACCCTTTTTTAGTAAGCATTCTGCGCATTAAAAGTTCTCCCCAACCATCCGGTAATGAATCGTGAAAAACGCCAAACAATCCACTAAAATAATCTGATTTTGATATATATACTTTGTTTGATAAGGGCAAGTGGAAAGGAGAGATGGAGAACATACTCGTCATCCAATCCTCATCATATTGAAAGGCGATTGATTTGTTTGATAATTCTTCTAGAAATCCAACAACTTTATCGTTGTATTGGACGACTAGTCGTTTCACGTTTACATTCATCTTCTAA
Source organism: bacterium (assembly GCA_030684695.1). GTDB lineage: Bacteria > Bacillota_I > Bacilli_A > Izemoplasmatales > Hujiaoplasmataceae > JAUXXX01. Next base: position 564 of record JAUXXX010000093.1, on the reverse strand, counting down.
TATCCTTTACAATTGGATTTTTATATAGACCATTAAAATCTTCTAAGCAATCAATTACTAAGCTAATACGTAACAATGCATGCAGTGAAATTTCACCACTTGTTTCAAATCTTCTTATAGATGCATAACTAACACCAGAGCGATCACTAAGTTCTCTTTGTGTAATTCCAAACTCCTTCCTTCTTTTCTTAAATCTTTTTACCATGTCATATTTAATAGACTGTTCTGTTACTGTAGGGACAAAATCACTTATATCAAATTTATTTTTCATAATGCTATTATTTTAGCATATTTATTTATATATGTCAATTATCGCTAATATATTAGCATATATATCTCTCATCATTTGTGTCATGCTGTGATTATGCAAATGGGATATATCATGAAAGATATCTAAAAAAGAAAACCCCCTTGTGTGGGAGGTTTTAAAAATTAGTTATGAATAACGCGTACGCGGATAATTCCCGCAATGGCATCGACTTTATCTCGAAGACATCCGTCTTCTGGACAACCTTTTTTAGGTTTCGAGAAATCAATGATGGTAACCCCATAGCCATTTCTGGA
>JAUXXX010000129.1 GCA_030684695.1 bacterium | reverse complement strand
TGCTATTGTTACAAAAAAAAGATGCGTGAAGATTCCGGAAAAAATAACTGAATTTCTTGTAGTCGAACTTTCAAATCACTTATTCTTACAAGAACAGTTTGCATTTGACTATGATTATAAAGAATATATGCCTATCCGATCTAATAAATTAGCAAAAAATATTACAATTTTGTTTCTTCCTCGTTCTATTCATACTATTTCAAGTGCCGCATTTTCTCAAGATTGTGATGACTGTTTTGAAGTTGATAATATCATTAACTATTTTCCCGAAAATAAAATTAATGACACAAATTATTTAGCATGGGTTGAAGTAGATGAACGAAATAATGTGTTTAAGTCAATAAACGGAGTTCTCTACGATAAATATCTAACCAAATTGTTATTTGTGCCATTCATCACAGATATTTCGTATGAACAAATCCCAAAATCTATACGGTTTATTGGTGACTTTGCTGTTGGTTTCAATAAACTGATTTCACATTTCATAATTCCAACATCAATAAAGGGCATTGGTAATTTCGCATTTTATAATTGCATGGAACTGGTCACTGTTATCTTACCCCCATCATTAGAAATCATTGAGAGTTATGCATTTGCAAATTGTGTTAAGATAACAGATATTAAGTTTCCGACAAGTCTTGTCAAGATTGGACATTCCGCTTTTGAAAATACAGGTATTACTAAAATTGTTTTTCCGCAGGATAGTAAAATCCGAAATATTTCTAATTCTTTTAGTGGGTGCAGCAATCTTGAAAGCATTCACCTTCCAGAAGGATTTCTTAGTGTTGAAATTGATACGTTTAACTTATGTAATTCATTGAAAAGAATTTATATTCCAAAAACTGTAAATACCATTCAATTGGGCGAGTTTTTCTTTAAACAGTATTTAGAACAAATTAATGTCTCATCAGATAATCCGTTTTTTTATTCGGAAGACGGAGTTCTCTTTGATGCTAATCATAAAACATTACTAAGATATCCTTCTGGAAAATCAAACAGAACATATGAAGTTCCAAGCGGTACCGAAACAATTTTTTGGAAAGCATTTGAAGGTTGTAACAAATTGTTTAGTATTACTTTGCCGAGTAGTTTGAAACGAATCAATGATTTTGCATTTTTCAATTGTATAAAATTGCGCGACGTCAAAATACAACCTGGTTTAAAGAAAATAGGGCTTCGAGCTTTTGTCTCGTGCTTGAAATTAAAAAGAATCTTTATTCCAAAAAGCGTAACAAATATAGGAGAACTTGCTTTTTTTGAATTGTAAACTCCTAACTATAGATTGTGAATGTTGTGAAAGGCCAGAAAAGTGGAGCTTAGAATGGAAGGAAGATAACATTCCAGTTTTTTGGGATGTAAATCGGATAGTTTATAATATTTTGTGCACTTTCTAAAACAGTCCCAAATCGACCGGGGTAAATAAAAAGAGAAATCCATATTGTATAATAGAGTTTGAAAACGCATCACACATTGGAGAGTTTCCTATGAATGATTTTGCAACAAAAATCATCACTTTTCTTTACAAGGGCGAGTGTTTGATGGCACGAGCCAAGAATTGTTTCGTTTTGAGTTAGAGAAAGCAGTGAATGAACTTCTCAAAATAGAATTAAAGGAACTCTTACACTACGCCAAGTACGAACGATCTTGATTAAGTAAAAAGAACGATAGAACCGGTTACTTCGAACGAGCATTTAACACAAGTTATGGAATTTTAAACCTTATGATTCCGCGATATCGTGATTGTGAGTTTGAGTCACCAGTCGTCCCCAAAAAGAACGTAGAGATATCAAAATGGAATGATTTCATTGTAAAACCATTTCAAACAGGATTAATGATGGAAGAGATTTCGACAATAGTTGAGTCGTTATATGAAATGAAATACAGTCCCACAACGATCTCAAATATCACGGATCAGGTGATTGCAAATATTGAAGCTTTTAAGCACAGACAACTTGCACAGGAATACGCCGTCATCTACTTTGACGCGACCTATATTCCGCTCCGAAGGGATACCGTTAGTAAAGAGACTTCTCACATTGCATTAGGGATTAAACTCGATGGAATGAAAGAGATATTGGGATATGTAATTAACCCAAACGAGGCCTCTTTCAGCATGTGAGAGCCACTAATAAGTCTATCGGAAAGAGGCCTTGAACGGCCACTCTTGTTCGTTACAGATGGAATCAAAGGGATTGAAGATACCATCCATTCTGTTTATCCAAAAGCGGATATTCAGCGTTGTTTGGTTCATGTCATGAGAAATATAGCCTGGAAAGTTAGAGTTCAAGATCGATCGTTAATCTTGAATGAATTCAAAGCGATTCGCTTTCAAGAGACCAGAAAGTTGGCCAATCAAGCACTTCTTGAATTCGTTTCTAAATGGGAGAAAATCTATTCCAAAGTGACAGAGTCGCTCAAGGGTAATCACTATCTGTTTACCTATTTGGATTATCCTAAATGCATTCAAGCATCGTTATATTCGACTAATATCATTGAAGGATTGAATAAAGATATTAAACGAAAAGTGAAGGCCAAAGTACAATTTCCATCGGAGAAATCCATGGAAAAATACTTTGTTAGTCGTTTAGAAGAGTACAATATCAAGCATTCTTTCCGGATTCACAAGGGATTTGGTAAAGCAGAGCCGGAGCTCCAAAAAAGAATTGTGGATAAGTATGAAATGAGCTAAGAGAAAAAGGTCTAATACGTTCCTTGGAAAAGATTAAGAACAAAACAAAACCTTTAAAGACTTTTAAAAAGAACGAAACAAAGCAGTACAAAACAGAACAAATCAAAGACTAAATACCTTAGGACTCTTAATTACCTATTAGAAGAAAGTACACAAGATTCTTGACACAACCTTTGATAATTCCAATCAAAGTTTAGTAATGCTTTGTATGCATCAATAATTATTTAACTACTATATTAGTAAGTTGATATATTGAGCTTTCGATTTGATTCAAATTTGGAACTTTAGTCAATTAATACCAGATTAGAATATACAATTGTTTATCAATCACCAACATAATATTGAGGATATCTCGACTCTTTTAAATATTTACTAATGTTTTATATATATTAATTAAATAATAGGAGGTAATAGTATGCGAGTATCAGAAATAATAATGCAAGTAAACTTAAAGCAGCAGGAGGAGAAGTTTCGATAAGGCAATTGAACGGAAAGAACACAAATCTATATTTTATTGAATCGGATACTTTTTGGTCGGTAGGCTTAAATAAACTTATTGGTAATGGGTACAATTTTTCTTTATTTGACATTTTGAGTAGTGAATCATATCGGTTTTCCAATCGAAGGATTCCAAAAGGGAATGCTAGAAACGCCAAGTTAGGCGATATAAAATGCTCGATGGAGACAGCGGTTGGAGTCCTTGGGTACTTGTTCTTTAATAAAACCGATGGTGACAGTATTTATGAGCCAATGCATGTCATTTCAGCTATACTGGATTGGGCAGGAGTCGCCAAGAATGAACGAGGATATATCACATTTTT
>JAUXXX010000128.1 GCA_030684695.1 bacterium | reverse complement strand
CTGCCAAAGAAGCACTAGCGGCTGGTTCTGAAAAAACGCCTTCTGTTGATCCAAGGAGAGTCATGGCTTCTAATATTTGTTGATCCGTTACCCCAATCCATGCGCCGTTGGAATTAGCAACTGCGCGGATGGCCTTTTTTGGATTTCTTGGAATGCCAACGGCGATGGAATCGGCGATGGTGTCTTCACTGGATTCCTTAATTTCTTCTGTTAAGGGGTCATGCAATACCAAAGGCTGACAAAGAGTGGCTTGAACCCCTAGTAGTTTTGGCATGGAGTCCATGAACCCTAGTTGATAAAAATCATAAAATCCTTGATAGACTCCAGAAATCGTACACCCATCTCCCACACTGACAACCACCCAGTCTGGGACTTGAAACTTCAGTTGCTCACAAATTTCTATGGCAACTGTTTTTTTGCCTTCCACAAGAAAGGGATTGATCGCAGCGTTTCGGTTGTAAAACCCATATTTTTTGATTGCTTTGGTGGATAACTCAAAGGCTTGCTTATAATCCCCGTCTACAACAATCAACGTTGACCCAAAGATTTGAAGTTGGGTGATTTTTGCAATGGGGGCTCTTTTCGGAACGAAGATGACTGTTTTTAGTCCAAGTTTTGCGGCGTTTCCTGCTAAGGAAGATGCGGCGTTTCCGGTAGAACTAGCACAAATGGTATCAAATCCTGCTTCGATGGCTTTTTGACACGCCATCAACGATGCTCTGTCTTTTAAGGAACCCGTTGGGTTGAGGCCTTCATCCTTGACATAAAGTGTTCCACATCCCAGCTTTTTTGCAAGATTAGTCGCCAAGTACAGTGGTGTATTTCCAACTCGTAAGGCGTTTATGGGAGCGTTTTTGACAGGAAGGAGGGGAAGGTATCTCCACATGGAGTCAACACTAGAAGTAAGCAAATCTGTTTTTGACCAGGTATTTTTGATTGTCTCATAATCGTAAAGTACTTCTAAAATTCCTATGTCTTGACAATCTTCACAAGTAAAACTTTCATATTGCTTTGGATAATGCTTTCCACAAAGCGTACACACAAATCCACTGACATTCATCACTTCTCACCTACTTCAAGACTTGTCCATGCAAACTCTACTCCATCAAACAATCCAAAATCGGTGAGTTTTAATTCAGGGATTACAGGAAGAGCCAAAAACGCAACTTGGATAAATGGATCGATAATCAATGGACTTACGCCCATGCGTCTTGCGGAAATGGTCATTTGTTGTAAAGATGAAATGACATAGTCTGCTTTTCTTGAACTCATCAGTCCAGCAATATCTAAAACCAGAGAATGAATTACTTTTCCTAGGTCTGATATCACGATGCCTCCGCCAATTCGTGAAACTTCTTGGACGCAGGCAAGAATATCTTCATCACTTTTGCCAATGGCAATGATGTTATGAGAATCATGGGCAATGGACATGGCAATCGCACCACTACGTAATCCATATCCATGAACCAACGCTTTACCAATACGACCTGAATTTGTATGTCGTTCAAACACACAAAGCTTGGTAATGTCTTGGTTGATTGGATAAGTAAAATAGCCATCTACTACAGGCACATGCATTTGTAGTGACGTAGTGGTGACATTGTTTTGAATCAAACCAATCACTCGTACAAGGGATTGTTGTAAAGGAATTCGTAAATCGACATTGGTTAAGTTTACATGCATCGTATTTTGGACACTACTTGATTTGGGCGCAACGACTTTAAACAAAGATTCACCATTCTTTGCGACAAGTTTCCCCTTGATAAAGACATGATGGGGGTGTATTTGTTCTATTGAATCAAAGAGAATGAGATCTGCATGGTATCCAGGAGCGATGGCCCCGATGTTTGGAAGTTGATAACAAGAGGCAATGTTACTTGTGGCCATTCTTATGGCCCAAATCGGGTCTAGTCCATAGCGAAGAGCTAGATTGACATTGTAATTGATATGTCCATCTTTTCGAATGTCTTCTGGGTGTAAATCATCGGTACAAAACAAGCATCTTGTATGGTTATGTGCATTCACTCCTGAAAGCAAATCCAACACATTCCTCGTTTGAGACCCTTCTCGCAAATGGACATACATTCCTTTTCGAAGACGTTCGGTTAACTCACCCAGTGAAGAAGGCTCATGGTCGGTACGAATTCCTACCGATGCATAGGCATTGAGTTCTTTTCCGCTGAGACCAGGAGAATGACCATCGATGACTTTATCCTTCATCGCATCGATTTTATCCAACATATCAGGGTTGGAAGAAATCACACCAGGGTAATCCATGACTTCGCCCAAACCTAATATATGTTTATGGTTTTTTAACTTCTTGATGATCGATACATCAATGCGCGCTCCAGCCGTCTCAAAAGGGGTGGCAGGTACACATGAAGGAATCATCATGTGGACGTTTAGAGGAGATTGTTTGGCACTTTCAAGCATATACATGATGCCATCGATTCCACATACATTGGCAATTTCATGAGGGTCGGCGATGACGGATGTCGTTCCTTTGGGGATGACTTCACAAGCAAACTCATGAGGTGCGAGCATGGAAGACTCGATGTGAACATGTCCATCGATGAATCCAGGACTGCAATAAGCCCCATGGAAGTCGATTTCTTCAATTCCTGAATAATCCCCGCATCCAGCGATTAATCCGTTATGTATGGCAATGTTTGTAAGTTCAATTTCGCCGGTAAATACATGTACGACACGTACATTTTTTAGCACAAGCTGTGCAGGCTTTTTTCCTAATGCCACATCAATGAGATGTTTATCCATTGGTGGCCTCCACAAAAGAAAGAATAAATTTCTTAATGAGATTTTTCGCTACCATTTGTCGATATTCTTTGGTAGACCGTTGATCATCAATGGGAGAGATTGCTTCTATATAAGAATCGATGTATGAATCCATCTCCATGGCAAGATACTCGATATCTTTCCCAAGCATTGCGAAGTCTTGCTCGACATTTCGGATGACTTTTGGGCCCACTGCCCCAAAACACAGACGAAACTCGGCTATTTTACCATTGTGGATGTAAATAAAACCTGCGAGTGAGATTTTGGATATGGCATCGGCCATTCTTCCCCCTACTTTATAAAACGCATGAAACGTTGGCACAAGCAACGGAATATGAATCGCTGTAATCATTTCGTTTTGTTTCAAGATCGTCTTTCTAGGACCTGTAATCACCTGTTCCACAAATGTCTCATAGGTATGATTTGCAGAAGAAATCACGACTTTGGCATGAAGCGCAATCAATACGCAAACCGCATCCGCAGCGGGAGAGGCGTTGGCAATATTTCCTGCTAAGGTCGCAGCGTTTCGAATGCCAGGAGAAGCGATTTGACGGATGCATTCTTTGAGTATGGTTGGAGTTTGAGGATGTTCTTCAATACAAGTCATCGACGTCATCGCACCAATTTCCATGACATTGGAATCGACTTTTATCCCATACAGTTCTTTTACTTGATGAAGAAATAACACCGGTTTTGTGAACAATGGTTTTGTTCCAGCCCACGAACGCTTTTGAACCATGTGGTCGGTTCCCCCAGATAGAATGGTATACTCGTGTTGATTCAAACAATCAAGTGCTTCATCTAACGAACGAGCTATGACGTGTTCTACCATGGGGATTCCCCCTTTAATGAAGCACGAAGGACAGCCTTCACAATCATGTTATATCCGGTGCACCGACATAAATTTCCAGATATTCCATCTTTGATTTGCTCCAAGGTTGGGTGCGGGGTTTTCTTTAACAATGCGAGAGTTGCCATCACCATACCCGGAGTACAAATTCCACATTGAACCGCGCCTTCTTCAATAAAAGCTTCTTCGATGATGGCATAACTAGGAAGGGTTTTAATCCCTTCAATCGTATATACCTGAGCGTTCGATACATGTGCCAAAGGAGTAATACAGGCAGGATAAATCAACGAATCAATCAAGACACTACACGCCCCACATTCTCCTTCTCCGCATCCTTCTTTGGCTCCAGTAAGTGAATAGTGATCTCTTAGAACATCCAAGAGTCGTTTGGTGGGTTCATAGGGATGATGGACTTCTTTACCGTTTAACCAAAATCGTATCTCATTCATAAGCTATCTTCCTCGCAATCATTTCAGGTGTCGCTGGAATTGCTGTAATTTCTTTTTTTATGGCCATTTGAATGGCCAAAGCTACAGCGGGAGCTCCGCCCACCAGCGTTAATTCTCCTGCTCCTTTGGCTCCATAGGGTCCCAAAGGATAGGGGTTATCAATCAATTCGGATTCCATGGAAGGCATATCCATCGCGGTAGGAATGATATAATCCGTCAAATTTTGTTGACGAATTGCTCCATTTTTTTCTTCCATGACTTCTAAATAGCCATATGCGACTCCTTGTGCCTGACCACCTTCAATTTGTCCTAACACAATGCGTTCATCGATGGCCTTTCCAACATCATACGCAGACGTGATGTGTTCTACTTTGACTTGATACGTATGGGGATCAACTTCAACTTCCACGATATTGACTCCCCACGAATAGGCAGGATATGCATCTCCTTGGAAGGTGGATTCATCCCACTTGATATAGGATGGTTGTTCATAGTCTTGATAAATAATCTGATGGGTATGATCCATCCACTGTTCTTTTAATATGCGAGCGGCTCTTGCACAAAGTCCTCCCACAATCATCACGGTTCTTGAAGCAACAGTAGGACCAGAGTCGACAATATAGTCGGTATCAGGATTTTCAAAGGTTACTTGATGCAGTGGAATATCTAGAATACTAGAAACAATCTTGATCATAGATGTTTTGATTCCTTGACCCATATCCACAGAGGCAATTAAAATCTTGACGATATTTTCATCGGTTTTTTCTAACTTTACTTTTGCATGAATATGTGTCGATTCTCCGCTTCCGGTAAATCCACATCCATGCAAGAAATAACTCATCCCAATTCCTTTGTACAAGTTCTTGCTTGAATACAGCGCTACTTTTTCAAAGTAGTTTGCTTTCTTGGTTGCGGAATCAATCAATTCAGGTAGTAAGATCGGGTCTCTAAACGTTCCATTTGTAGATGTTTTATCGCCTTGTTTGGCTAAATAACGTTTTCTAAACGTAAAGGGGTCGATTCCCAATTGTTGGGGGATGTGATGCATGAACATTTCAATGGCAAAAAGCATTTGGGGTGCCCCAAATCCTCGA
>JAUXXX010000124.1 GCA_030684695.1 bacterium | reverse complement strand
AAAATGACAAATGGGAAGTACTTTAAATCCGATGGCTTTTTATAGGTTGGTTTCATATGAATTCCTTTCTTTTATTGTGAAAAAGAGTCTATTTCTAGACTCTTACTCCGCTGTTTGGTACTTTTTTAGAGCGTCTTTTGCTTGTTTACAAATTGCGCTGAATCCTTTTGGATCATTAATAGCGATTTCGGAAAGCATTTTACGGTTGACTTCTACTTGTGCTTTTGCTAATCCATCAATGAGTCTTGAATAGGATAAATCATTCAAACGAGCAGCAGCGTTAATACGGGTAATCCATAATTTGCGGAAGTCGCGTTTTTTTCTACGACGATCGCGGTATGCATAAGCAAGCGAATTCATCACTTGTTCTTTTGCAGTTTTAAACAATAGATGCTTGGCCCCATAGTAGCCTTTTGCCAGTTTTAATATTTTTTTGCGACGTTTGCGTGTCACAATTCCGCCTTTTACTCTAGCCATTGTAGTCTAATCTCCTCAATCTTACAAATAGGGTACTTGGTGTTTAATTCGTTTTACGTCAGATGCGTCAACGACTTCACTACGGCGTTGTTGCCGATTTTGTTTTGGGGTTTTGTGGCTCATTAAATGGCCGCCAAACGTGCTTTTTCTAACAAGCAGGCCGGTACCCGTTCTTTTTAAACGCTTTTTTGTGCCCGAATGGGACTTCATTTTTGGCATTGTTCATTCCTCCATGCAATGTTTTTGTTATTTTTTCTTAGCGGAGACAGTAATTGATAAATTTCTGCCTTCTTGGACGATATCTCTTTCAGGATCGCCAACTTCTGCACAACCTGCGATGTAACTACGAATAACTTCCTTACCTTGTGTAATCAAGGGAACACCGGCACGGTAAGGCAAACGAATCGAAATTTTCACTTTGTTGCCATCACTTAAAAACTTTTGTCCGTGACGAAGCTTTGTTTCGAAATCGTGCGTATCAATCACAGCAGATAATCGAATTTCTTTTAGTTCGACGATGTGTTGATTCTTCTTTGCTTCACGGGCTTTCCGTTGTTGTTCATAACGGAATTTAGAGTAGTTCATTAACTTACAAACCGGAGGCGTAGCTGTTGGGGCAACGCATACCAAGTCTAAGTTTTCTTTTTGAGCGATGTAGAGCGCTTCTCTTGTTGGTTTCGTTCCAAACTGAAAACCATCTACTCCAATGAGTAATACTTCTTTGAAGCGAATGTCTTCATTGATAAGCGTTTCATCTTTTCTGACTGGCTGTTTGTTGTTGTAAATAAAGAACACCTCCTGGATATTAAAAAATGGATACCGAAGTACCCACTTTGCAAACAAATTTCTTAATAGAAATATGGTTGTAGCAATAACCCATTGATCGAGCAATCGGGTGAGAAGTGGGACTTCTACTTTCTACTTTTTGAACGATATTATTATAACTTATTTGGTAATAGATGTCAAACTATTTATTATCTTTTTTCTTTCCATTTAGATTTCTTACGTAGTTTTCTTTGTTCACTTGATAAGCACGTGCAATCGCTAATGCATCATTTGGCACATTTTTATTTAATGTGGATCCAGCTGCGATAAAGCTATTATCTCCGATGACAATGGGAGCGATTAAGTTTGCATTACAGCCGATAAAGACATCGTTTCCAATCATTGTTTGGTATTTGTTCACACCATCATAGTTGACAGTGATTGATCCACAACCAAAGTTGACATTATGTCCTACGGTTGCATCTCCAATGTATGCTAAATGAGATGCTTTGGTGTTAGCACCTGTCGAAGATTTCTTGACTTCTACATAGTTACCGATTCTATTATGGGCTCCAATGTTTGCACCTTCGCGTAGATGAGCAAATGGACCTACGGTAGAGTCTTCATGTACTACTGAGTTCATAACGATGGAATGACGACAAACAACACGTTCTCCAATGATGCTTTCATGGATTTCTGTGTTTGGACCAATTTGAGCGCCCTTTTTGATGATTGAGTTTCCGGTAATGTATGTATTTGGATGAATGACTACGTTTTCTTCAATGATGACGTTTTGACCAATCGTAATTGTATCAGGGTTAATCATCGCAACGCCAGAAATCATGAGTTGTTTGTTGATGACGTGACGTAGTTTTGCTTCTGCAATACTAAGTGTATATAAGTCATTAACACCCATTGTTTTAAAGGATTCTTTGACGAAATATGTTCCAAGTTTTTGCTGTTGATGTTTTAAGATTGCAATGATATCAGTGAGATAGTATTCCTTTTTGGAGTTATTGTTATCGATTTTTTTAAGTGCTTCAAACAAAAGACGGTTATTGACAATATATACTCCTGTATTGACTTCATTCACTTCTTTTTGAATAGGAGTCGCTTCATGATGTTCAATAATCGATTCTAAAACCCCTTGTTCGTTTCGAATGATTCGGCCATATCCAGTAGGGTCCTCAATTTTTGTAGTTAATACGGTTAAATCGTGTTGTTGTGTGATATGCTCAAGAAAAGCATGTTCAATGGTTTTTGTGTCTACAAGAGGCATATCACCGGGTAAAATCATCGTATGTCCATCTAAGTCTTGTATTAAAGATTCACAGACCATGACAGCATGTCCAGTTCCTAATTGCTCTGTTTGAAGAGCATAACGAACTTGGTCACCCAAAATTTCTTGAATTACTTCACGTTTATGTCCCACTACGACAATGATTTCATCTGCCACATGAGAAAGTTGGATGTTCTCAATGATGTAAGCAATCATCGGTTTTTTTAATAACGGATACGCACATTTTGGTAACTCCGTTTTCATTCGTGTACCTTTTCCAGCGGCTAATATAATGGCATATTTTCTCATGTTATTCCTCCAGATTACTTATTAGTTTATTGAATAGTTCAACGAGAGTGGAAATGAAGGTATCTACTTGCTCCATTGTTGGTGCACTACAAGAAATTCGAACAAGCGGTTCTGTTCCCGATGCCCTGACCAATATTTTACCATTTTCTCCTAATAATTGTGCAATTTCTGCAACTTTTTTCTTCATTAAAGGATGATGGACCAATTCTTTGTTGATGTTTCGAATGTTTACAAGTTTATCTGGGAAAAATTGGATGGCCTTGGTTAACTCTTGAATATTCTGCTTTGTTTCTTCCATGATGGAAATTAAAAATGCAGCATTTAACAATCCATCTCCTGTATTAATAAAGCGACGATTAATGACATGTCCAGAATTTTCACCACCTAGTTGATAGTCAGCTTGATCAAGAGCATCAATCACATACTTATCACCAACATCCGTTGTAACAACCGATATGCCTTTGTCTTTTAGAGCTTTGATAATACCAAGATTACTCATTTTGGTCAATACTACAGTATCATGTTGTAAAATGGACTTTTCTTTTAAGTAACATGCGATGACATAAATAAGTTTATCGCCATCCACCACTTGGCCTTGATGATCCACCATTAATAATCGATCTCCATCGCCATCAAAAGCAAACCCATAATCGAGTTTTTGATCGATAATGATGTTTTTAATGGTTTCTAAATGAGTCGAGCCAACACCTAGATTGATGTTCAATCCATTGGGTTGATTTCCAACGATGATGGCATTTTTAGCAATGGATGTGAACAATTTTGGTCCGTATTGGTAGGTAGCTCCATTAGCAAAATCAAGAACAATTCGAGCTAATGTAGGTCGAATGAAAGAGTTGTAAATGTCAAGATAGTCGTGAAAAGCATCCAATGTTTCCATCACAATACCAGGAGTAATGCTTTCATTTTTTAGTAATTCTTCATGTAAAAAGGCTTCTAATATTGCTTCTTCTTCAAGAAAAAGCTTTTTCCCGTATCGAAATATTTTAATGCCATTGTCCTGAAATGGATTGTGACTGGCAGTAATCATTACCCCAAAACATTGGTGTTCTTGACTCATATATGCCAAAACTGGTGTTGGGACAACACCAAGAGATAAGACGTTAATCCCAGCATCTAATGCCCCTTTTTTGATGGCTTGCTCCAATCGAGGGCTCGATTCTCTGGTATCTTGACCAATCATCACTTGTTTGACAGAAAGTTTGGAAAGAGAATACCCAACTTTATATGCCAATTCTACTGTTAAAAAAGTATCAGCTTCACCACGAATACCATCTGTTCCAAAGTATGTAGACATATGTTCTCCTATTCAACGGTTACGGATTTTGCGAGATTCCTCGGTTTATCGATATCTTTGCCTAACTCTAATGCAGAATAGTAAGATATCAGTTGTGTTGGAATAACCGTAATTAATGGGGACAACATTTCATGAACATCCATTAAAATTATCTCATCTGTAACATCAGAGATGGATTGTAAAGAAATCACTAATTTCACTGCCCCACGCGATGTAACTTCACGTATGTTTGCTCTAGTATTATGATTGATGTTGGATTGAGAAATAATGGCAATGACTGGAACTCCATCTTCAATTAATGCAATCGTTCCATGTTTTA
>JAUXXX010000115.1 GCA_030684695.1 bacterium | reverse complement strand
ATGGACTTCAAAGTTGCCGGAACCAAAGATGGAATTACTGCTCTTCAAATGGATATCAAAGTCAAAGGGGTTTCCCGGTCGATTTTACATGAGGCATTGACTCAAGCGAAAAAAGCTCGGATTGAAATTCTTAACAACATGCTTGAAGCCATCAAAGAACCCAAAGAAGAATTATCCAGATACGCTCCAAAAGTCAAAATCATGCGCATTAGTCCAGATCAAATCAGAGACGTTATTGGCTCTGGTGGAAAAACAATTACTGCGATTGTGGAACAATGTAACGGCGTTAAAATTGACATTGAACAAGATGGACGCGTCATCATCATGCATGAAGACATGTACTTTATCAAACAAGCGATGAAATTAATCGAGGATATTACTCGCAAAGTAGAAGTTGGCGAAGTATACCACGGAAAAGTAGTACGTATTGAAGCATTTGGCTGTTTCGTTGAATTATGGCCTGGTCAAGATGGCATGGTTCATATTTCTCAAATTGCCAAAGAACGTGTTAATAAAGTCGAAGATGTGGTCAAACTAGGAGATGTGATCTCGGTGAAAGTCACAGGAATCGATGAAAAAGGCCGTGTGGCTTTATCACGTAAAGCATTGTTAGAAAGCATCGCAAAATAAACTATTTTGTGATATAATAAAGTGTCAAACATCGGGTAACTAAGCGCACATAGGTGCGTTAGGAAAGTCCATACTAGCACAAGCTGTGATGCTTGTAGTGATTGTGCTGAACGAAACCATAAGTTCAGGCGCCCAAAAGGCGACGGCGGACGAAGGGATTTAAAAGGCCCATACGTCCTTAAGGTGCCACAGAAACGAGTCGTGTAAAACATACACGGATGAAACGCGGTAAACCCCTCAAGCTAGCAACCCAAATTTTGGTAGGGGCACGGCCAAGCGAGAAACAGAATCGACGAGGCTGACGGTCAAACGTAGATAAATGGTTACCCTCTTGCTTGCAAGAGACAGAACATGGCTTACAGATGATTTGACAAAAAAAAGCATATGAAATACGATGCTTTTTTTTCTTGAAAATTCGCAGTCTTTCGTGTACAATGATGACACGAGGAGGGGATAATTTATGATAGATAAGCAACAATTACGCGCGCGTCAGAAAATGATTCGCAATTTCTCCATCATCGCTCATATCGATCATGGGAAAAGCACATTAGCAGACCGTATTTTAGAGATAACCTCCGCCGTACCGATGCGTGAAATGAAAAAACAGTTACTTGATTCGATGGATTTAGAGCGGGAACGTGGGATTACGATCAAATTGAATTCCGCAGAATTAAACTATAAAGCACTGGACGGTCAAGATTATATTTTTCATTTAATCGACACCCCAGGACATGTTGATTTTACATACGAAGTTTCAAGGTCTTTGGCTGCTTGTGAAGGAGCGATTTTAGTCGTTGATGCTTCCCAAGGAATTGAAGCTCAAACGTTGGCTAATGTTTACTTAGCCCTCGATAACAACCTTGAAATCATTCCAGTCATCAATAAAATTGATTTACCGGCCGCAGATCCTGAGAAGGTTCGTCATGAAATTGAAGAAACCATCGGACTTGATGCTTCTCAAGCCATATTAGCATCCGCAAAAGAAGGCATTGGAATCCGAGAAATATTAGAACAGGTGGTCCGTTTTGTGCCTGCCCCAAATGGTGATATTGATAAGCCATTGCAAGCATTGATCTTTGATTCTTATTACGATCAATACCGCGGAGTAATTCCGTTGATACGTGTTGTAAACGGGACAATCCAACGGGGAGACAAGATTAAAATGATGGCCACTAATGCCATTTTTGAAGTCATTGACTTAGGTGTCTATACTC
Source organism: bacterium (assembly GCA_030684695.1). GTDB lineage: Bacteria > Bacillota_I > Bacilli_A > Izemoplasmatales > Hujiaoplasmataceae > JAUXXX01. The sequence goes on along the minus strand of JAUXXX010000115.1, from coordinate 29,639 downwards.
CAAAAGAAGAACAGCGTACGATTTTAACCACTGGAGATGTTGGTTATATCGTCGCTCAAATTAAAAACATCGAACACATCCATGTTGGAGATACGATTACACAATCACTTCGTCCAGCAAGTCATCCACTTCCTGGGTATCGCAAATTAACCCCGATGGTGTATTCTGGTATTTATCCTATTGAAACCTCAGATTATCCTCAATTACGTGATGCCTTAGAAAAATTAAAACTTTCGGATGCATCGCTGTTGTTTGAACCAGAAGCTTCCAGTGCTTTAGGATTTGGTTTCCGGATTGGATTCTTAGGACTTTTGCACATGGAAATCATTCAAGAACGCCTCGAACGCGAGTTCAATCAAAACGTGATAGCGACAGCTCCTTCGGTTATTTTCAAAGTGCATTTAACCGATCGATCCGTCATTGAAGTAGACAATCCTGCCATGATGCCTGATGTTCAACGAATCGATTACATCGAAGAACCCATCGTGAAAGCTACCATTATCACTCCCGCTGAATACGTTGGTAACTTAATGGAACTATGCCAATACAAACGTGGTGTCTTCAAAGACATGCAATACATTGGAACCAATCGCGTTCAATTGACCTATGAAATGCCACTAGTTGAAATCATTTTTGATTTCTTTGATAAACTAAAATCTTCTACCAAAGGTTACGCCTCCTTGGATTATGAACTAAGTGGATATCGCACCTCCAAACTGATCAAATTGGATATTTTACTCAATGGAGAAGCAGTTGATGCGTTGGCCATGATTGTCCATACTGAATTTGCTTATGACCGAGGCTCGAGAATGTGTGAAAAATTAAAGGAATTGATTCCTCGTCAGTTGTTTGAAATTCCAGTACAAGCAGCGATTGGTAATAAAATCATTGCTCGATCCACTGTCAAAGCCATGCGTAAAGACGTTTTAGCCAAATGTTATGGTGGAGACATCAGTCGAAAGAAAAAACTGCTTGAGAAGCAAAAAGAAGGAAAGAAACGCATGAAATCGGTTGGTTCTGTAGAGATTCCTCAAGAAGCATTCATGAGTGTATTGCGATTAGACGACGACTTATAAACGTCGTTTTTTTTCGCTTGAAACTGACAAATGAGTCCAAATATGTTAACATAATATAAGGTGATACCCATGATTCGTGCATTATACATCCATATTCCATTTTGTCATTCCATCTGTACGTATTGCGATTTTGCCAAGTTGGTAGGATCGATTTCTTTGATGGAGGAATACATGGATTCGTTGATACAAGAAATCCGTTTTTATCAAGAACAACTTCGTCATCTACGCACCATTTACATTGGAGGAGGAACGCCATCTTCCATTCCCATATCTTTGTTTGAACGCTTACTTCAAGAACTCACAACGCTTCCATGCTTTCAAGAAGTGGAAGAATACAGTGTAGAATGCAATCCCAATGATGTTTCTTTGGAACTCGCGACATTGTTTTCTAGATACGGGGTGAACCGAGTCTCCATGGGGGTTCAAACCTCGAATCAACCATCGTTACTTCAGCTTGGAAGAACTCACACAAATCAGGATGTGATTCAAGCATTCCATCATTTACGAAACAACGGAATCACCAATATTAATGTGGATTTCATATACGCATTGCCTGGTCAAACCTTGGACTTACTTCAAGAAGACATTGCGTTTTTTAAACAGCTTCGTGCTCCGCATGCGTCGTTTTACTCCTTGATTCTAGAGGAAAAAACGAAGTTGTATTTTGATATTCTGCGTAAAAAAATCACACTACCTTCTGAAGATGAAGTTATTATGATGATGGACCTTCTTCACAAGGAAATCCTTTCTTTGGGGTATGAACACTACGAGATAAGTAACTACTGTAAGCCAGGATACACTTCCATGCATAATCTTGCGTATTGGAACGTGGTTGAATACCTTGGAGTAGGGATGGGTGCACATTCTCAAGTGGGAAGTACCCGTTTTCATAATGCACCCACAATTCGCGCCTACATTGATTTAGTGAAAAAGAATCAGACTGGATTTGAACGATTTGATGATTGCAATTTACCTCAAGAAGCCTTATTTATGGGTTTAAGACTGACACGAGGCATTTCAATCAGTAATTATCATCAACGGTTTGGTAAGACACCATTTGAGTACTATCCTTCCTTAGAACGTCATTTACATACAGGGTTACTAGAAATCGAACGTGGATGTTTGAAAACAACACAAAAAGGTCAACTCTTTTTGGGTCAAATCGAAAGGGAGTTGATGTAGTGTGTTAGAAGGATTGTTAAAAGAATATGTGTATTATTTAAAAATAACCAAAGGATTATCCAAAAACACCATTTCTGCATATCAACGAGACTTGGTGGATTATATCCAGTTTCTACAAAAGCAATATGCTGTGAAAGATCCACAAAAGATTGTGAAATCTCAAGTACAAAACTATCTTGCGAGATTAAAACGATTGGAGTTATCGAGTGCCTCCATTACGAGGAAGTTATCGTCTTTACGTAGTTTTCATGATTATTTATACAGTGAAAAACTGGTGAGTGATAACATCATTGAACATATTCCAAAGCCTAAAACAGTCAAACATTTGCCAACTGTGTTAAACTATGAAGAGATTCTCGCATTACTACAAGCTTCCATAGGCGACAAAAGTCCTTTGGACATCCGAAACAAAGCGTTGATTGAACTGGCATATGGCTCGGGTCTTCGGGTCTCTGAATTACTCAATATCGCACCATCGGATTTGCACTTGAACATGGGATTGGTACATATTCTTGGGAAAGGCAAAAAAGAACGCATCGTTCCTCTTGGAGAAGAGTCGATTAAAGCGATCAAAGAGTATGTAATCTCAGCAAGACCGTTATTAAAACCTAAGCAAAAAGAAGTCTTGTTTGTGAATAAAATGGGAAACCGTTTGTCAAGAGTTGGTTTTTATAAGTTGCTTGTTCACATTGCCAAGAAAGCCCATATCGACAAAGAGATTTCACCACATACTCTCCGTCATAGTTTCGCGACTCACTTACTAGAGGGTGGAGCTGATTTACGAATGGTTCAGGAATTATTGGGGCATGAAGATATTTTAACGACGGAACATTATACACACATATCAAATCAACACTTGCAAGAAGGATACAACCTATCTCATCCTCGAGCAATGAAAAAGGAGAATAACGATGTTATATAAGCGCATTTTTTTAATTGTCATGGATTCTGTTGGCGTTGGGGCGATGCCTGATGCTGATAAATTTGGTGATGTAGGAGCCAACACGATTGGCAACTTAAGTATCAAAGCGGGCGGAATTCATTTACCAACTCTAAAGTCTTTTGGATTTGGAAATTTAACTCCAATTTTAGGAGTATCACCAGTAGAGGAACCACGGGCATATGCATTGAAATTGGCAGAACTTTCCAACGGAAAAGATACGATGACTGGTCACTGGGAAATCATGGGAATCAAAACAGAGGTCCCATTCCAAACGTTTACAGATACCGGATTTCCTCCCGAATTAATCAGTGAGTTAGAAACTAGAACAGGTCGCAAAGTCATTGGGAATATCGCTGCCTCGGGTACAGAAATCCTAGTCGATTTAGGACCTGAACATATGAAGACAGGTGCGATGATTGTCTACACTTCCGCTGACTCGGTACTACAAATCGCTGCTCATGAGGAAGTCATTGACTTGGATGAATTGTACCAAGTATGTGAAATTGCTAGAGAAATTACCATGAAACCTGAATGGATGGTCGGACGAATCATCGCTAGACCATTTTTGGGTGATGAAGTCCAAGGATTTAAACGTACCACCAACCGTCACGACTATGCATTGAGTCCAACGGAGTTCACCGTTTTAGATTACTTAAAAGAAGCCAGATACGATGTCATTTCAGTAGGAAAAATTAACGATATTTTCAATGGTTCTGGGATTACAGATCATCATAAAATTATCTCTAATCATCATGGCATGGAGATTACTACACAACTTGCGCAAACGGACTTCACAGGACTTTGCTTTGTGAATCTTGTCGATTTTGACGCGTTGTATGGTCATCGACGTGATTCCATCGGATATAAGAATGCACTCGAGGAGTTTGATGCCGATATTGCATCCCTACTACCAATCTTGAAAGACGACGATCTCTTGATGATTACAGCGGATCATGGCAATGACCCTACACATGTAGGAAGTGACCATACCAGAGAATACGTCCCCTTACTCATCTACAACAAAATACTCCGTGGAGGAATTTTACCAACAGGAGAGACATTTGCAGATATCGCTGCGACCATTGCACAAAACTTTAAAGTTTCCCAAACAGCATATGGTGTTAGTTTGATTCCACATTTGCGATAATAGAAAAGAGGTTTCCATGACGGGAACCTCTTTTATATCATTAGGATTGTGTAGGTATCTGATAACGACGGTATTTTTTTAGAATGCCTTTTTTGGACGTTTTGTAAGAACGAATGACGGTTTTTTGAATCTGACGCAGTTGACGATGAAACTTGGTTCGTTTCTTCATCAATTGGATGTAAGGAAGATAGCCATGAAGTAATTTTTCAAAATCGTCGCTCATATTTTGAGCCATCTTTGCATCTTGTTTTAAAGCCTTATGATATTCAGATGTGAGGGTTTCAATTGTTTGTACGGCGGTTTTTGAAGTTTTTGTAGCTTGATCGATACGTTCTTTCTCTAAGGAAGAAAGCAGTTGAGCATAGTCTTGTACTATGGACTTTTTCTTTGCTTCAATGGTGGAAAGCAAGGGTTGAACTTGATCCGTTTGTGTTTTATAAAACGCATTTATTTCTTTTAACTTGTTGGAATAATCTTGTTCAATGGCAAGGAGTCGTTCATTACTTTGTTTTTCTAATAGTGTGTTAGCTTGTTCAATATCATTGATTTGTTGTTTGTATTCGATATAGTTTGGCTCGGTTTGATCTGAAAAATAGACTTCTAAATAGCGTTGTAAATGGGGAGCAACAAGTTGCTCCAACTCCGCTTCCGCTGCATTTTGTGCTTCTATATAATTACCTTTGATTCGTTCGAGATGGTCAAAGAAGACAGGATCCATTACGTTAATGTTTTCGTCGACATAAGGTTTTAGAGCATCATAGCGTTCTTTGGCTTTATGGTAGAGTTCACTGTATTGGGCAATCGTCTTATCTCGAAGGTTTTCTGCATCTTCGATGGCTCTTTGTAACTGTTCATCTAAATGAGTTAATCGTTCGTCTGCTTGAGTAACAATGGGGTGTTGTTGATACGCATTGTCTAAGGTGCGTTTTTTCTTTTCGTATTCTTGTGTCGATGTGGCTAATGATTTTTGAAGTGCCATGCGTTGTTTTTTGTCAGGTGTTTCAGATAACAAGTGGGTCGTTGCATATAAAGTAGCTTGATAATCCTCTTCGACTCGCCTTAAGTTCGATTGATACAATTGATACAAGTGGTCCACTTGAGATTGGTGATATTGTTTTTGCTCATCAGCTACTTTTAAGAACGATTCTAAGCGAGTGCGATATTCAAAATTTGCAAGTTTTACTTGTTCTTCAGCGAAGCGCATTTGATTTTCAAAAGAGGTTAAGACGAACGCATAATGGATTTTTTGTCCTTCATCGACGCGTACTCGTTGACTAACAAAGAAAGCGAGTTCATTTTCATAGAGTGTTTTAAAATAGAGTGCTTTCATATCGTATTGCTTCAGTAGGTAATCAAGTTCGCCTTTAGCATCGCCAACATAGATTTCATGAGACTCTGCTTTTCTGATGTGTTGTACTAGTTTTTCGACGGTGGTGGCCAGTTGCACACGATGAGAGGTTTGCTGTTCCAACAATAAACGCAAGTGTTCTGCTGCAGTTTGTTCCACACGCTCAATCATAATTCGTTCGAAAGCGATCTTTTTCTTTGATTCAAAGAGCGTTAAGCTGCGTTCAAGTAGTTCTTCATGAATTTGAATCAGTTCAATCAACAATTCCTTTTCTAAAATGAGGTGGACTTCCTTGACTTCGTACATCATGGAAAGCTCTAATTGATTGATTTCATGTTTTAATTGGGTCATTTGAATGTCATATTCAATGTTGGTTTTTAACTCATTGTTTACACGCAAAACCTCAAGTTGTGTACGGAACTGCTTAATAATCTTAGAAGAACGATCGCCCCATGTTTGAGCAAGGAAAGGATCTATTTGCATGAGTGACTTATATTCTTGATAGGTTTTGTCCAGTTCATGGGTTTGATCCAAAGTAAGTAATTCAGATATTTTAATCAAAGCGACTTTTCGAGCGTGTTGTTTGGATAAGATCTTAGTAGCTTTTGCGGAGGCTTTTTTGAGTAACTCAGGGTATTTAGATAATACAAAAAGTTGTTTATGAATTCGTTGAATTTCAGGAGCTTGAGTTTTTGGATTAAGGGCAGGAAGCATAGAAGATAAGGTTTCTTTACGCTTAACAACATCATCAAAAATGGTGCGATCAACATTATAATTCGCTGCACTTTGATGTAAATAATCGATTACAAGACGTTGATGCAACGTAGCGTACTCCGCTTCCCAGCTGCTTTTTAGCATTCTGTGTTGCATTTCTTGATGCTTTTTAAACGTTGTCAGTTGATTGTGTTTGTCGCTTTCTAGGGCTTGAATTGTAATGGAGGTTGGATCTTCCTCATGAGTAAAAGTGAGTTGATTATCGATGTAGTGAGCAATTTCAGATTCGTAAAATGCATGAATGCTTTGGATTTTTTGGTTTTTAGTACGTAGTAACTCTGTCAATTTCTTATCCATGGAAGATACTTGATGATCAAGATCATGAAAATGATCATAAATCACTTGATTATGTCTTGATAATATCATTTCGACATGAGCGGACTTATCTAAAAAATAAGCAAATAAATCTTCTGAATCCAAAAGATTAGTCACATGAAGACGTGAGTATAACTCCATAAACTGAATTTTTAGTTGTTTGATGGCTTGAGATAGGTAATCGATGGAATGAATTGTTTCAGGAAGCCGATCATGGTCATAGGTTAAAACCGAAGAGTTTTCTTCATGAACTTTCATCTCTGTAGTACGGATTACTTTTTGACGATTGACCACGACTTCTTCATGATGATAAGTAATTCGGTTACGCAATACTTCAGCATCGTGTTTTAAAGCTTCGAGACGTTCGCCTACTTCAGTGAGGTGATTGATTGAAACTTGTCGATGCGTAGTGGCTTTATTAACAATTTTTTGATAAAACGATTCATAGAGTTTTAACTCTTGATCAGAGGATTCTTCAATGGCTTTCATGTGTTGATGTCGATTTGTTGAGTCAATGGACACCTTTAACTTACTGTCATTCATAAAGGAACCTCCTTTCTAGACGTCTAAGATTCGTTTTTGATTATCTGTGGAAGAATTTTGATGCTTTTTCATTTCTTCTCGAGCAAGGGACGATTTGCTATAAGTGGTTTGAAATACTTCTTTTGTTAAATCATTGATTTTGTTGGTGGTAAAGAAATACTCATCAAACGGACGGAAGAAGGAGTTGTCTTGTTGAATCAACGCAAGATGTGCTTTTTGTGAAGCAACGAATCGATCGTATTCCGCATGATACATTACAGTATTTTGTTGTTGAACATGAAGGAAATTGTGTTGAGCTTCGGTAATTTGAGTGTATTTATCAATGTAATCTTGTTCGAGTCGGTTTTTGATTTGACTCATTTGGTCGACAAATTTAGGACGAGATAAATATTTTTGTTCTTCGATGTGTGCGTAGTGGTGAATCAGTTCATTTTCTTTAGTCATAATCAATTGAAGCTTTTCGTTTTGATACTCAAGTTGCTTTTGAAGTAATTGTTTTGGGGAATCCGCTTGTTGTTTTAAAAGTTCGTTTCGTTCTTTCGTAAACTGGTTGTAGGTTAAACCAAGTTGCTGATCTAAATAACGATTGTGTTTTTCTGTTAACTCATAATTATTCACTTTCATGGTTTCAAAGCCTTTTTTGAACTTTAACCATGTAGATTCTACTTGCTGTAGTCGGATAATTTTTGATTTTTGAACTTGTTTTAACTCTTGGGTTTGTAAAGCGAGTAGTTGTTTGATTTCATGAGTTGCTGTCTTCTTTATGTAATGTAGAAGCTTTAACTCTTGATTTACTTCATGTAAATACAGTTGATTCAGGTGTAAAACCCGGTCTTTGATGACTTTTTCAAAAGATAACTGACTATCAATCAAATAATTCTCGAAGCGTTTTTTATGTGAGAGGAGTTGGTTGACACGTCCCAACTCAAGATTATAGTACTGCGTAATGGCTTTCTTTGCTTCTACATAAGGAGTAAGACGTTGGAAAAGGAAAATAGTATCTTGAGTAATCAACGATGTAGTAAATTCTGATAGCAAATCAAGGTACGTTTGGAAGGATTCTTTTATATTTACAATGGACTCAACGAGAGTTTTTCTTGCCAATCGCTCCACTTTTGAGGGGTGACTTGATATGGATTCTGACTTTTCTTTAAAGTGATAAAGGTTAGAAACAAGTGTGAGTAAAGAATCATCTTTCCATTGATCTAGTTTAGAAGAAATGGAAGAATTTGGATAGTATACAAGAAGTGATTCCATCTTTTTGGCAGAATTTTGAATAATATGAACGATTTTTCGTAAGTAAAAATCTGCTTGTCGCCATTTGTTTAAAACGATCAAGGAATGGTCATCATCGAGTACAAGTAAGTCTTTTTTCCATAGAAGTAATATTTGTTGAATGTCGAACTCAACGTCTTTTTGAACAAGGAATAAACTACGATGGAAAAACTTAATGGCATTGGTTGCTTGACGGTTGCTTTCTTTTTGTCGGTATTCGAGGTATTGCAAGGCATGTTGACGTTTGAAGTAGATGCGTCGCAATAGTTCTTGTTTGTTGCTTTCGGTATGTATCGAAATGAGTTCGTTTTTAACATCTGAAGCATTCATATCAATGATTTTTTGCATGGAATGAACATAGTCGACTACATAGTTAGATCCCTTTTGTTTCATGAACAAGAAGCGTTTTTCTTGAAGTTCAAAGAGTCGAGACCAAAAGTAGATGTCATGAAGATATTTTTGGTGAACTGCAGTTTCTTCATCGGTATGAGTGGATGAAAGAAGAGCTACTTGTTTTCGATAGTGTAATTCACCAAGGGCTAATTCGTAATCAAAATGGGCATCATGAATATTTCGTTCAAATATATTCAACTGCTTTGCTTGACTCGTTTTTACTTCAATCATTTGCTCTTTCTCTAAGATTTCTTGTAGGGTACGTTCAATTTGAAGCAAATTAGCTTCGTGGTTTGCTGAATTCTTTATGTTTTTCAGGTTTAGTTCATGCTGATAATCAGCAAGGAAATAATCGTTGTCTAATTTTGCAAGATGCTTTTCGTAATCGCTTGTGATGTCAGCGTGTTCCATATCTTTTTGAACTTGTGCAATTTCCAAACGATTGTTTGATTCAAGTAGGATTATTTCTTTTGATATATGGTCGATTTCTAGAATTAAATCCGTCATTTTATTGGATATCGTATTGGTTAGTACCGAAACATTTACTTTGTAATCTTCGAATGTTTTTGAACTCTCATATAGATAAGTGGTTTTGTAGTCCACATAGGAATTGATATTTTGAATAAATTCAGAAAGCATTTGGTCTAAGGAGTCAAGTGCTTCATTGACATAAAACGCAAAGTTAGAATAAAGAGTAATGCTATTTTGACAAAAAGCAGCTGGCATATGATAAGCAAGCTTGATTTCTTCGACTCGACGGAAGGAGTCGATTTTTAATTTTTGAATTTCATTTTGATATTTAGTGATAAGAAGATCGGATAATTCAGTATTTTGTTTTAAAAGGTAATTTGCTTTGGATTTTACAATTTCGTATTGAAGAATATAGCGCTCTAGCTGCTTTTTACTGTTTTCTTGGTTTGCAATGATGATTTTTTCTCCTATAGCTTTTAGTGCAATCCCGCGTTCTTCAATAATGAGAGATTCAAAACGTGTTTTCTTTTCATTGACTTGATCAATTTGACGAATAAAACCATCTATTAAAGACTGATTGACAACTGAATGAGGAATTTGACGCTCTTGGCTAAGACGTTCCATTTCATCTTTTCGTCTCGCATATTTTTGAGTTGTGGTTTTAAACAATTGTGTAATCTTATTTTTTGTATCGCGGAGCTGTTCAAGTAGAAATAGAGCAGTTTGATTCAATAATTTCATATCTTGGAAGGATTGATCTTGTAATTTTGACTTCAACTCTTCCAGTGCGTTCTTTGATTTTTCCATTGACCATAGCAATTGATTGTAATGGTCGGTATTCATGGTGACATATTTTTCTTTCAGTTCAGCAAATTCTGCTTCCGAAGAGGCAACGAACTGGCGATGCATTTGAACTTCCTTCTCGATTAATGCATCAGAGACCTCACAAAGTTGATCAAAAGTAGCTTTTGCATTCTTTCGAAGTTCTTCAAATGCATTGAGAACGAGATGGTAGGTCTCATTTTCCTTTGATATTGAGATGTTTAGTTGTTTTTGGTGTTGAACAAATCGAGAATCAAGAGTAGATAATTTTTCTTTAGAGTCATTAACAACGCTTGAAGTAAGCGAGTGGTGGTCTTGCATATATCGTTGATAATCGGCTAAAAATTCGTTTTCATAATTCTTAAAATGTTCTATAACACGTACAATTTCTTCATCAAATTTTGATTCAATTTGATTACGTTGCTCAGCAGAATGCAAAGAAGCCGCTTCTAGAGCAGCAACTTGTTCTTGAAAAGAGGTGGTTGTATAAAAGTGTTTAACGCTTTGTTTAGCCATTTTATCACCTCTACATTATATTAACTTTATAATACACTAATTCTCAAAGAATTACAACCAACACACCTAAAAAAGAAAACACATTCTTTTTAGAATGTATAATGATATAATATATTGGTGAGGTGGAGTATGGATAAACGAATAATTAGTAATAATTTACTTGTGGATGATGAAATTGAAGCAACACTTCGACCACAACGCTTTTTTGAATATATTGGTCAAGAAAATGTCAAAGAAATGATTCAAATTGCAGTAGAAGCTGCTAAAAAACGTTCAGAGTCACTCGATCATGTACTTCTATATGGTCCACCTGGGTTAGGTAAGACTACATTGGCTCAAGTAATAGCCAACGAGTTAGGTGTAAACATGAAAGTTGTAAGTGGACCAACTATCGAGCGAACAGGCGATTTGGCAGCTATTTTAACTTCTTTAGAGCCCGGAGATGTCCTGTTTATCGATGAAATTCATCGAATGCCTAAGATTGTAGAAGAAATACTATATAGTTCTATGGAAGATTTTGTGATTGATATCGTTGTAGGAAAAGACAATGGAGCAAGGTCGATACGGGTTGATTTACCGCCGTTTACACTGATTGGTGCTACTACTAGATTTGGGGATTTAACAGGCCCTTTACGAGACCGTTTCGGTATTGTCCACAAGCTTGAGTTTTATACAGACGAAGAACTACAAATCATCTGCACTAGAACCGCTTCGATCTATCAATATCAAGCAGAATCTTTAGCAATTGAAGAACTTGCAAAGCGTAGCCGAGGGACTCCTCGGATTGTCAATCGTTTGTTTCGACGCGTTCGTGATTTTGCAGACATATTAGGCGACGGAACGATTACACTAGAAATCACTCGAATTGCGTTGAATAAGTTAAAAATTGACGAGTCTGGTCTTGATTCAAAAGACAGAGAATATTTAAACGTTATTATCGACAAGTATCGTGGAGGTCCAGTAGGGTTGGAAACCATTGCGACATCGATTTCTGAAGACCCATTGACCCTAGAGGATGTCTATGAGCCTTACTTGATTCAAAAAGGATATATTTCTCGTACTCCAAGAGGGCGAATCGTGACTGAACTAGCATATAAGCACTTAAAAAAAACATACCAAGGAATGCTATTTTAAATGAAAACAAACGACTTTGACTATCATCTACCTGAAGAATTAATTGCTCAGGTTCCAATTTCAAAACGAAGCGAATCACGATTAATGATTTTAAATCGATTTGATCAAGAAATCATTCACCAATCCTTTTATCAACTCATCGACTATCTTGAACCAGGCGATGTACTGGTTTTGAATGATACAAGAGTTTTACCCGCTCGGTTGTATGGCCAAAAAGTATCTACGAAAGCATTGATTGAAGTTTTACTGTTAAAGCAACTAGTTGATGACACCTGGGAAACACTGGTGAAACCAGCTCGTCGTGTTCCAATTGGAACGACTATTTCCTTTGGTGATGGAAGATTGTTAGCTACTTGTGTTGGTGTATTTGATGAAGGAATTCGTCATTTTAAGTTCAAATATCAAGGCATTTTCTTAGAAGTATTGGAGCAATTAGGTCAGATGCCACTGCCTCCTTACATTCATGAAACCCTTGCTGACGCTGAGCGGTACCAAACGGTGTATTCCAAAGAAGTAGGGTCGGTAGCGGCTCCTACAGCAGGCTTGCATTTCACTAAGGAGTTATTAGATCAAATTGCCGCGAAAGGTGTTCAAATTGAAACTATTACTTTGCATGTTGGATTAGGAACGTTTCGACCCGTACAAGTAGATGATGTATCCAGCCACAAAATGCATTCAGAGTACTATCAAATATCGAAGCAAACTGCCTTGCGTTTACAAACAGCAAAAGAAAATCACAAGTCCATCATTGCGGTTGGTACCACCACTACTAGAACATTAGAAACCATTTTTCGGGATCACTCCATGTTTGTGGAAACGTCTGGCTGGACTGATATATTTATCTATCCCGGATTTGTATTTCAAGCCATTGATGGATTAATCACCAATTTTCATCTTCCAAAGTCAACTCTTTTGATGCTGGTTAGTGCATTTACGAGCAAAGAAATTATGTTACATGCCTATCAAGAAGCAGTAAGAGAAAGGTATCGTTTCTTTTCCTTTGGTGATTCAATGTTCATTCGCCCCAACAAAAAAAGTCGCTAACGAAAGCGGCTTTTCTTTATATACAATACTGGAGACGTCGGATTAGGTAAATTATTCGACTTTATTGAGTGGGGTAATTCGTTTAAACAAGTATAAAAATGGAGTATCTAGAAATGCTACTAATAGTTTTATGATATAGGTGGAAAAAAAGATTCCGGTGATACCAAATAGTACTTCATTGGGGTAGACACCATAAAAGGCGATGGGTACGAAAATTGCGGTGTCGAGAAGTTGAGAAAGTATGGTAGAGCCATTGTTTCGAACCCATAACCATTTATTGCCTGGTAAAAAGGATTTGATTTTTTGAAAAATAGCGACATCAACAAGTTGAGAAACAATAAAAGCTAGTAAGCTTGCCACGACAATTCTTGGGAAAAATCCAAAAATGGTTTCCAAAGCGTTTTGTGCAACGTCGTATTGGTTGGGAGTAAACAACAAAGCGATTTGCATAATAATGGTTGAGGAGATTAATATAAAAAACCCCATCCACACAGCTTGTTTTGCATCCTTTTTATGGAATACTTCGTTGAGTGCATCTGTTGCTAAAAAAATCGTGCCATACATAATGTTGCCTAAAGTGGCTTCAAATCCAAACAATGTTACAGATTTTGTTACTTGAATGTTTGCTAACAAGGTTGCGATTCCAATCCAAACAAAAATACCAGTTTTGCCAAACAACTTATACATTCCCAAGAAGAGTGTAAAGTTGATGATTGCAAAAAAAATCCAAATCAATTCATTATTCATGTGTTTCCTCCTAGTTTTGTTAACGCAGGATGGTTACGAACTGCGTATTGCGAAATGTATTATATCAAAGATTGGATTCAAATCCAAATGAATTCAAAATTATTTGAAAATCTGGGCCAAAAGTAGTACAATATACATGAGAAATTTGATGGAGGAAATCTATGGAACGTAAAGTATTAGTAGAAGTATCTGCACGTCATGTGCATTTATCACAAGCAGATTTAGAGATTTTATTTGGAAGTGGATATCATTTAACTGTAAAAAAACCACTGTCTCAACCTGGTCAATATGCAGCCGCAGAGCGGGTAACGATTGTTGGTCCAAGAAAAGAAATTGCGAATGTATCTATTTTAGGACCAGTTCGAAAGGAAACACAAGTCGAGATTTCCTTAACGGATTCTCGTTCTATTGGAATCAGTGCTCCTGTCAAAGAGTCTGGTGATATCATCGAAAGTGCTCCATGTAAAATTGTAGGCCCTCGCGGAGAAATTACAATCGATAAAGGAGTCATCATCGCGAAACGACACATTCATCTTACACCACAAACAGCCAAGGAATTTGGACTAAAAGAAAAAGACGTTGTGATGGTTCGTGTGGATGGGAATGATCGTTCGATCATCTTTGGTGATGTTGTGATTCGTGTTCGACACGATTTCGCTGATGCCATGCATATTGATACCGATGAAGGCAACGCTGCGGGTATTAACGGCGATGTATATGGTACCATTTTATAAGGATGGCAATTACATTTGAATTAAAACATGTGTGCCAACAAACAGGTGCACGTTATGGAGTATTACATACACCACATGGGGACTTTGAAACTCCCCTTTTTATGCCTGTAGGAACTCAAGCAACGGTAAAAACACTCGAACCTTCTGAAATCAAAGAAGTCAGCGACGGCTTGATTTTAGGAAATACGTATCATCTTTGGTTACAACCGGGTGATGAAATCGTAAAAAATCACGGGGGTATTCGAGGATTTATGAAGTGGGACCAAGCGTTACTTACCGATTCTGGAGGATTTCAGGTATTTAGTTTATCGGAGATGAGAAAGATCACTGAAGAAGGAGTTATGTTTCGTCACCATTTGTCAGGAGAGAAGTTGTTTATGTCTCCTGAAGATAGCATTCGGATTCAAAACAACCTTGGCGCAGATATTATCATGAGTTTTGACGAGTGTCCTCCTTTTTACGCCGAATATGAGTATCTGAAACAGTCAGTTGAACGGACCATTCGCTGGGCAAAGCGTGGACAGTTGGCGCACCAATTGCCACATGTTCAAGCCCTTTTTGGGATTGTTCAAGGTGGTCCTTATAAAGATTTAAGAGCCCGTTGTGTAGAAGCTCTTACTGAAATGGATTTTCCTGGATATTCCATCGGTGGTCTATCGGTTGGAGAAACCAAAACAGAAATGTATGACATGCTTTCTTACTTAAAGACCATCATGCCAAAGCAGAAACCTCGTTACTTAATGGGGGTTGGATCACCCGATGATTTGGTTATTGGGGCGATGGAAGGGATTGATATGTTTGATTGTGTGTTACCAACTAGAATTGCACGACACGGAAGTGCGATGACATCACTTGGTAAGGTTGTTATCAAAAACAAAACATATGAGTCTGATATGTCTCCATTAGATCCAACATGTGACTGTAAAGTATGTAAAACGTATACGAAGAGTTACTTACGGCATCTATTCAAAGGTGAAGAGATGCTGGGACAAAGATTAGTAACGTATCACAATTTGTATTTTTTAAAGGGATTGATGAAGCAAGTACGTCAAGCTATTCAAGAAGATCGTTTGGGTGATTTTAAACACACTTTTTTCCAAGCGTATTACCAAACGCAAACACCACATCTTAAAAAGGAGTAGAACAATATGAAAAAACTTACCTGGACACTCATAGGCATCATTGGTTTTATGTTACTCGCTATTTTATTGTTATTGAACAACGCTTTATCGGTAACCACCCCTCGGATTCGTTTGATTGAACGTTCCATCAATGAGCGGGATTACACCAAATTTATCGTGCAACGGGGAACTTTACAAGACATTTATACCTCCACAGGAGAAATTGTTTCTTTAGAAAACCCATACGAAATTTCGACCCATGATTTATCAGGCATTACAACGGATCCATTGGTGGTTGTGTCAAAAACAATCGGGGAAAAATTTGTAGAAAATGACTTATTGTATACCATTGGTGGAGTAGGAGTATTTGCACAAACCGATGGAAAAGTAATACGAATTGCTCAAACCACTTCATCGCTTGAAGTGGAAATCTTAAACTATCGAAAACTTTCTGTAAAAACTTCCATTCCACAATCGCTTGAACCCTTTATTACAGGTCTTTCGAGTGCGAGTGTGGTAGTTAATAATCAAGCATTTTCTGCATCCATCCGTTCCATCGGCTCTTTAGTCGTAGATGGGTCGATTGAAGTCTATTTATCCGTCTCTGGTTTAACTCTGCTTCCAGGATCAAGTATTCCAACAAACATTCAAATCGCACAATACACAAACGTCTCTTATGTTAAATCAGAACACATTCTATTTGAACTTGGTTCACATTTCATCTATTTGCTATCCAGAGATGGAAAAACTGTTCAAAAGTTACCTGTAGTTATTGTCAAACGATTACAATCCACCACCATTATCCAAGCACTCGATGAACAATACTACTATAGAGAGTTTATCATTTATAATGATTAAGCTAGTAAATGTTGTCAAATCATATGGGGATTTGACGGTATTAAAAAATGTTAGCGTGCAAATAAATGGTGGAGATTACATTACTATTATGGGAAAATCCGGGGCAGGAAAGTCCACACTCATTAGCATTTTAGGACTAATGGATCGTCCTTCTTCAGGATCTTATGAATTAGATGGGCAAAATACGGTATTTTTGTTAGACGAGGAAGTCGCTCGTTTGCGAAATGAAGAATTTGGATTTGTTTTTCAAGGGTACAACTTAATCAGTGATTTAACCGTAGAAGAAAACATCCTAATTCCCGTTATGTATAGCCGAAAAAAAAGAGTTGATGAACAATACCTAGTCGAACTTCTCACCCGTTTGGATATTTTGCATTTGCGTAAAAAAATCGTGAATAAATTATCCGGTGGTGAAAAACAACGGGTTGCGATTGCCAGAGCCTTGATCAATCGTCCGGCAACCATCATCGCAGATGAACCAACTGGTTCTTTAGACCAAGTGAATCGAGATGCAGTATTGCAAATATTTCGTGAATTGAATAAAGAAGGAATTACCATTATTGTAGTAACTCACGACCAAACATTAACAAAAGATGCTCGCAAAGTATATCGATTATCGATGGGGCATTTGCTATGAGGAAACTGACCATGTTTCATCACTTTACACATTTACTTCGAAATATTTTCAAAAATAAGGTTCGTTTTACGTTAATTTCTCTTGGCTTAATGGTACCTGCAATTGTGTTAATGACCTCATTTTTCACCATCGATTCGCTTTATTATTCACAGTTTAATGAGTACTATCATTACGAAGAAAATAACTTGATTCAAGTGGATCTTTCTTCCTCAGCGAACGCTCCAAGAGTATATTTACAAGCTCAACTAGGCGATCAAATGATTTCATTTAAAAATCTTGCCAATGGATACTTGTTTGATGTCTTTACTGAAGAAAGTACGATCAATCTACATTATGACTTAATCGCCACCAACCAAAGTTTCTCCGGAGGACTAGTCATGTATGGGGACTATGTCATGCCATCGAGTTTAGTTTCGGGACGATTGTTTGAAAATGATGATTTCACTCTTCAACATCAAGTGGTAATCATAGATTCACTCACAGCCTTATTGTTGTTTCCAGAAGAGGATGCCGTTGGGAAACGAATTACCATCCCACTGTATTCCACTCGACCAGAAGGCTATGTAGTTGTTGATCAAGTTGCTTTTGAAATTATTGGGGTTGTTCAAACCGCAGTGAAATCGGAAATAACATTTAGTGAAAACTACAAAGCAAATGAAGATTTTATCTACACAGGTCAATTTTACACGACAACATCTTTGGTATTTAGTCGTATCCCACGTGTTGATGATGTTCGGTATGTGTTTTACAATTCAACACCTTTACGTCGAATTGATCCGTTCACATTCAACGGTATTACTACCGGTGTGAGAGTCTACAATGTAACGTACTTTGATCAAATTGTTTCTGATATTCAAGCCGAATATCAAACTTTAAAACTTGGATTTTTAGCCGGAAGTGTCATTTTATTGATTCTTTCAAGTGCATCGATGGTATCGATTATGATTTTTGCGGTTAAGGAACGAATTGGTGAAATTGGTGTCAAAAAAGCATTTGGAGCAACCAAAGTAAAAGTACTACTTGACTTCTTAATAGAAGGTGTCTTGGTTGGCCTATTTTCATTTGTGTTAGGATTCGTTGTTTCCATTTTCTTTGTTTATATTGGCTTCTATATCTATCGGTTATCAAACCCACTGATGTATACTTATTCCGTCTTTATCGAGTTTAGAACGGTGTTGCTATCCTTCCTAATGATTTTAATGTCTTGTTTGATTGCGTCTGTCATTCCTTCGCGATATGCAGCTCAAATCAACATCAACGACGCAATAAAGTTTGAGTAAATTAAAAAATTTCTTGGCTTGTAAAAATATACTAGTCTTATTTCTTTTATGATAGAATTATGGTAAGATACTTGTGAACGTAGCGGAGGGGATATCATGTTCGATTTAAACGATAAATTTAACCAAAAACCAGTCATCAAAGTCATTGGTGTTGGTGGCGGAGGCGGATCAGCGGTCAATCGCATGATCGAAAATGATGTACAAGGGGTAGAGTTTGTTGCAATGAATACCGATGCCCAAGTACTGAAACTATCCAAAGCTGATGTCAGGCTTCAACTTGGCAAAAATTTAACACGTGGCTTAGGAGCTGGAGCTTCACCTGAAGTTGGAAGACAAGCCGCCATTGAATCAGAAGAAGAAATCCGCGAAATTTTACATGGAACTGACATGGTATTTATTACTGCAGGCATGGGGGGAGGAACCGGTACAGGCGCCGCACCAACCATTGCTCGTATTGCTAGAGAACTTGGCTGTTTAACCATTGGGATTGTCACAAAACCTTTTGGATTTGAAGGACGTAAACGTGCTAGTGTCGCTCTTCAAGGACTAGAAGAGTTAAAACCATTTGTCGATACGTTAATTGTAATTCCCAACGACAAACTCCTGTTTATTGTTGATAAAGATACTCCATACTTAGAAGCGTTTCGTGAAGCAGATAATATTTTACGACAAGGTGTTCAAGGTATTACTGAAATTATCGCCGTTCCCGGAGTCGTTAATGTCGATTTCGCTGACGTTAAAACGGTCATGAAGGACAAAGGAACCGCGTTGATGGGGATTGGAATTGCAAGTGGAGAGAATCGTGGAATTGAAGCAGCAAGAGCAGCGATTCGAAGCCCATTACTTGAAACATCCATCAATGGTGCCACCGATGCTATTGTAAATATCACTTCTAGCGCAGATGCATCTTTATACGAAATTACGGAAATTATTGAAGAAATTCGCAATAGTTCCACCACGGAAATCAACGTCATTTATGGCTCAGCAATCAATTCTGATTTGGATGGTGAAATCATTGTTACTGTTATTGCGACAGGTTTTTCCGAAGATCCTCTTTTTAAAGAAACAACATTAACTCGTCCTGTGGAACATAAAGTCGAACCTAGTACTCTCGATCGTCAGTTTGATCAAGGAACGAAGTTATCAAAAAAAGATGCTAAAAAAGAAGAAAAGCTAAAAAAAGAACAAGAAAAGAATAAACCCAAAGTCGAAAAAACAGTCGAAAAAGACGACATTGCCATTCCGTCTTGGCTCAGTTCTCGGTTTAAAAAATAAACGATTTAGGCTGACGAGTTCAGCCTTTTTTCTTGGAAAAAACTTGGTTATCCAACCGTTTTATGATATAATTTACAAAATAGGGGGTGAATACCATGAATGTTGAAATGAACGAGTTAGAAGTGTTCCAACAAGAAATTATTGCCATCTTTCAAAGCGATTTGTCCTTACAAGACAAACGAGAGAAACTCGATTTATACCATGATTTAGAGTTAGCACAAACCATCATGGTATTGGAACCTTCCTTACGCTTAAGTATGACACAACTATTACCAGATGAGATGATTGCTCACATCTTGGTACAATTATCCCCAGAAGATGCTGGTATCATTTTAAGAGAGTTACCGAAATTAAGTTTGTCTTCCATCCTTAATGCCATTCAACCAGATGACCTTGCGGACATCTTACAAGCCATGGAAGAACGTGATGAACGAATCATCTATTTATCATATGTTGACATTAAGAAACGCCAAGTCATCCGTAATTTACTTGAATATGATGACAAAGTAGTTGGTTCCATAATGAATACCAACTATGTTGCCCTTCAAAAAACCATGACTGTAAAGCAAGCGATTAAGGAATTAGTCAAAGTTGCTCCAACGGTCGAGTTCATTAACAATCTGTATGTGATTGATAATGGGCGTTTGGTAGGGGTCTTGTCCTTAAAAGAAATCATGGCACACGGAAATTCTCCAGATGTGATGATCAATGATATTATGTCAGTCAACCTCATTACTGTTGAACCGATGACTCCCAATGAAGAAGCCATCATCGAAATGCAAAATTATGATTTTATGTTACTTCCAGTTGTGGATAAATCGGGATATATGATGGGGATTGTTTCATTTGATGACATGGCCGATATCATCAATGAAGAGTCCGATGAAGACTACTCACGTTTGGCAGGGATCAGCGATGTTAACCTCGATGAAAAGGGTGAAACGATCTTTATATCTGTTAAAAAGCGGATTCCATGGTTGATTATTTTGCTGTTTATCAATTTATTTACTTCCACCATTATTGCAGGATATGAACACGTGTTGGTTCAGATAACTACACTCGCTATTTTTATGCCTTTGATTTTGAATATGGCTGGAAATTCTGGAACACAAAGTTTAGGAGTCATTATTCGTTTGTTTGCGACCAACCAATTGACTCAACGATCATCGATTTGGAAACATTTGCTTCGTGAATTGGTGACTGGGTTATTCAATGGGGTGTTCATCGGAATATTGTTGTTTGGAATCGTCATTGGTTTACGTATGATAGATGGCTCATCTTTCCTAACGGTACTGCCTTTTGCATTGGTCATTAGTCTTTCTATTTTTGTGGCATTAGCCGTTTCTACGTTGGCTGGAGCGATCATTCCTTTGATTATGAAACTATGTAAAATAGACCCAGCGGTTGCATCGGGTCCCTTTATCACTACGGTGAATGATATTATTAGTTTATTACTATACTTTGGCTTAGCAAGTGCATTCTTGCTGCCATTATTGTAGGAGGTATTATGGACTTCGAAGATAATGGTTTCGAATTTAAAGATCAGATATTAACTATTTTGTCACGTAGTGAAGAAATTGACAATCTTGGGAAAGAACTAAATGAGTTTCATCCTTATGACATATCCAAGGCATTCATGGAATTAGAGGATTCAACTCGAAAGTTGTTGTTCCACCGACTACCTTTGACTATGGTTGCCAATATTTTTGAGCACATCGAGTCTGAAGTGCAAATTGAGTGGATCAAAGCATTGGAAATCACGTTTGCTGTACAAATCATTGATCACATGGAAACCGATGATGCTGTCGATTTATTGCAATACATCGAGGACCAAGAAGAAGATATCGACTTAGTGAATTTACTCAGTCCAAAGAAAAGGGCAGAACTCAAAAAATATTGGAGCTATGAAGACCACGAAATTGGGTCAGTGATGTCCAATAGTTTTATTGAGCTATCTATTTCGATGACCGTCAAAGAAGCGATGAAAAAAGTTACTTCTGTTGCTGGCCAAACCGATTACATTTCAATTCTGTATGTGGTCGAAAAGCATAAACTAGTAGGCTATTTAAAACTCAAAGAGTTGATTATCGCAAGAGCGTTACAAACCATTGGCGATATTATGGAATCTAGATTAATCACCGCTTATCCCCAAGATGATAAAGAAGATGTGGCACAACGATTGGCTGAATATGGGATTTCTTCCATTCCAATCATTGACTCAGAGCATCATATCATTGGAGTCGCGACCCATGACGACTTAATCGATGTTATCTCGGAGTCAAAATCAGAAGACTATACCAAGTTCGCCGCTTTGTCTTCTGCAGAAATTGATTTTGAATCGGAAGGAATTATGGCTTCGATTAAGAAACGTCTTCCATGGCTATCGATTTTGTTAGGGTTAAGCATTGTAACGTCATTTATTTTATCCCTGTTTGAAGGTCAATTGTCCAGTAGTGCTGGAGCCATGCGTTTGGCAGCGAGTTTAGCTATCTACCTTCCACTTATTTTGGATATGTCAGGGAATACTGGAACTCAAAGTTTAGCGGTTATGATTCGTTATTTATCTAGTCAGCACGAAAAGATATCAAGAAAAGAAATATATAGACATATGAGACGTGAACTTGGAACGGGAGTTGTCCAAGGAATCATTTTGGGGATTGTCATTTGTGGAATCATTTTGGTTACTCAGTGGATATCCAAAGGAGCAATTGATCATCTATCATGGATGACTGCACTCGTAACGTCTGGCTCGATTTGTATTGCACTTATTGTATCCACGGTGATGGGAGCGTTTATCCCATTGTTCATGGATAAAGTTCATATAGACCCTGCAGTTGCTTCTGGTCCCTTTATTACAACCATTTCTGACATCATTACGCTTACTCTTTATTATTCCATCAGTTTGGCATTGTTATTACCACTCTATACCTAACAGGAGGATTTGGCATGAAAGTAAAGAAAATATTGAGGGGATTTGTCCTTTCTTTGTTGTCAATTGTGGCATTGTTTTTAGGACTCGTCCTCTATTTTTCGATGATTCGTTGGCATGATGTTTCGCTTCAAAATGCACATATGGCGAAACTAAAAGCCATGTATTCAGAGTCTTATACACCACAAAACGAACAAGATTTTGTGTCTTTCCCCTTAACGGATACCACAATTCGATTCAACGAAATTCGGATGATTCAATCACATAATAGCTATAAAAAACTTGGTTCCGCTCTTGGAAAACTTTTTGTTGGACTAGGGGATTCGTTTGAAGAAGCAAGAGCATTGGAGTATGGCAATCCTGATTTAACCACACAGTTGCAATCTGGTGTACGCAGTTTTGAACTCGATATTCGGTATCGAAGACTTGAGTTTGAGGTTACTCATGTCCCTTTGGTGGATAATTCAAGCACCGCTGTGAAACTAGCAAAGGCTTTTGAAGAAATTGCCTTATGGTCAGCGAATCACCCACAACATATCCCACTTGTTATTTTGCTTGAAATTAAATACGATTGGCACGTACTAGATCCCTTCATTCAAAACATTGGCCTTACTGAAATGGATTTACTTGATGAACTGGTTCATTCCTCTTTTGGTGAGACGTTGTTTACGCCCGCTGATTTACTTCTTAACTATTCGACTTTGAAAGAAGCCATAACTAATAATGGATGGCCAACGGTTGCGAGTTTGCTTGGTAAAGTAGCAGTCGTCATTCATGCTGGATCCATCTCGACACAATACGCTACCACCAAAGCCGTTTCAGCGATGCGTATGTTTCCTAGTGTCTATGCCGTAAATGCGTCTGCAGACTACGCAACATTCGTGATTCAAAACAATCCTGATGTCGAACTTATTCAATCACTTGTACAAGAAGGATTGATTGTTCGTACAAGAATGGATGGAAACTTACAAATGGATCCACAAGAGGTCCAACGAGCACTTTTATCTGGTGCTCAACTATTAACAACTGATTTTCATCCTGCTCATCTATTCAAAGAATCCCCGTATGAATATCTCATTGATCCCATCTATTTTATCATTCGAAATATCGTCTTTGAAGACGAAGAATAAAAGGAGTTCACTATGGAACTAACCAGCAAACAAAAATCAGCTTTAAAGAGCATTGCTCAAACAATCAAACCTGCTTTTCAATTGGGAAAAGGAGGATTGACCGATGTATTTATGCAAAACATCATTGATTATTTATCCAAAAACGAAATCGGTAAGATTACGTTACTACAAACAACACCAACCGAAATGGAAGAAATTATCGCACTGTTAACCGCACAAAAAATCCATATTGTTCAAGAAATCGGCAATCAAATCATCGTATATAAACGCAATCCGAAGTTGAAAGATACCATTGTATTACCACGATGAGACGAATTTTGCTTACCAATGACGATGGTTATAATGCTTTAGGAATTCAAATGTTATACGAGTTACTTCAACCTTATGGAGAAGTCTTTTTAGTCGCTCCACACGACCACATGTCTGGAGCTTCTGTAAGTCGAGTATTTTGGTTTGAGTCCACCATTCAAAAACACAGCGATCATATCTATAGTGTTCAAGGAACCCCAGCTGATGCAGTTCATTTTGGGTTGTTTGGTTTAAACTTAGCGCCTGACCTCATCATTTCTGGAATCAATAATGGCCTCAATATAGGCATTGATACGATTTATTCAGGGACAGTTGGTGCGGCAATGGAAGGAATCAAAGGAAAGACAAAGTCAGTGGCAATGTCGGTGGACTGGGATCATTTTGAAAGTGTGCGACCTTATTTTGTTGAGGTCATGACCTTTCTACTTGAACATGATTTACCAAGTAAACAGTATGTCTTAAATGTGAATTTTTTATCTAAAAAACATACCGTAGCCAAAGGCATTGTCATTACTGATCTGGCTTTTCGACCAATGCATCACTATTATGAAGAAACCAAATCTGGAAAGTTTCGTAATAAACGAGAGTTCTTGCCATACGAAACAATTCCTTATACCGATCTATGGGCAGCCGAAGAAGGCTATATCTCCATAACACCCTTACAACTTGGGAATCGTACCATTACTGGTCTTCAAGAATGCCAAAAGAAGGTACTATAAATGAAGTCTAATACAAGATTAGTGTGGTATTTAGTCTTTTATGGAGTGAACCTATTTGGCTTAATTGCTCTATTCTTGTGGAAAGACTTAACCCCCAATATTGAAATATTACTCGCAATTTATATGCTAACCTTAACCGGATTTGCATCCTACTTTCTCAAAAGGAGGAAGTGATTGTATGACTCGTGAAGTGATAGATCATTTGAAGTCTCTACGTCATAGTCCAGTGGTGGTCGCGGCTACGAAGTATGTGGACCATGAAGTAATGCGTGAGTTGTTCGCTGCAGGTATGGACCATTTTGGAGAAAACAAAGCACAGGATTTATTAAAAAAGAAAGCTCACCTAAACGATTTACCCATTCATTGGCATTTTATTGGTCATCTTCAGACCAACAAAGTCAAGATGATTATCAATGAAATAGAGTGTTTACATTCCTTAGATTCCAAACGTTTAGCTCAAGAAATTCAAGCACACCGCAATCGTCCACTCGATTGTTTTGTAGAAGTACATATTTCACAAGAGGTTAGCAAATATGGGCTTCATAAAGAAGATGTGATTCCTTTCATTGAAAATATGCAAAATTATGATAAAATAAACATAATTGGTTTAATGGGGATGGCAAGCCATACGTTTGATGTTTCCCTCATTCGTAAGCAGTTTCAAACACTGCTTGATTTACAATCAACGATTCGGTCCATATCGCACATATCATCCACATGTAATTACTTATCCTTTGGTATGTCCAATGACTATCACATTGCCCTAGAGATGAAAGCAACCCATCTAAGACTCGGTAGCATCCTATTTCGAAATGAGGAATAACTATGGCACTATTTAAAGCCAAAAAAGAAGAATTTACGAGCTCCATTCAGTTTGAAGATTTGGAGTTTTATCGAATCCAAGATTCAACGAAGATTTATGACTATGCGGAACGGATCATGCATCGAGTACCGATTGTCTTAAATTTTTCGGATTGTTTGATTACCGAAGCCAACGAAGTGTTGTTATTTCTAACAGGAGTACTATATGCCTGCGATGGAGAAATTGTTAAAATCCAAGATAAAATTTATTTGATGGCCCAAAAGCAAGACCTAAACGGACCTGTTCTTCAAAAGTTTATCAGCGAATTTAGTTCAAAAAAATAACATGGACGACATCTTACTTTCGATTCTACGTGTAGCTTATCAAGTTATGACGATTTATTACTACTTGATGTTTGCCAGCATTATATTATCTTGGACCCCTTATAAGACTTCGAACATTGGTGTTTTTATTGATCGTTTAGTCGATCCATATTTAGGGTTATTTCGAAATAAATTTATCATCGGTATGATGGATTTAGGAACATTGATTGGCATCATACTCTTTCAATTATTGCTAACGTTTATTGGTCAAGTCATCTAACAAATGTGAAATATTACTTGTAAATATGCGAATATATTAGTATAATGACATAAAACAATGATTGGGACAACACATCGATTTTTTCGTCTTTAGAGACTAAGCGTTTGGTGCAAGCTTAGGACGAGTATTTATGTTATCCCCCATGAGTGGATCTGTGAACCTTGAGTAGCAATCCCGTATATCTGCGTTAAAGATATCAAGTGCCAGAATTATTTTTCTGGAACAAAGGTGGTACCGCGAGCAATCGTCCTTTTTTAGGACGATTTTTTTATATCTAGGAGGATATTATGGAACAAAAAAAGAATTATAAAGACACATTATTATTGCCAGTAACCGATTTTGCCATGCGTGGAAATTTGGGCGTCAAGGAAGTTGAATTTCAAGCCAAATGGGCACAATTAGAATTGTATGAATCCCTCATGAAGAAAAACGCCAATCGTCCGATGTTTGTTCTTCATGACGGTCCCCCGTATGCCAACGGATCCATTCATGCAGGTACCGCGCTGAACAAAGTCTTAAAAGATTTTGTGCTTCGGTACAAAAATATGTCGGGATTTCAGGCGCCTTATATTCCAGGATGGGATACCCATGGATTGCCTATTGAGAATGCCTTATCCAAAGACAAATCAGTAAATCGAAAAACCATGACTACCGCAGCATTTCGTGAGAAATGTGCTGAGTTTGCTTTGGAACAAATCCAAATTCAAAAAGCACAGTTCCGTCGTTTAGGTGTCTTGGGAGAATGGATGAATCCTTACATCACATTAGATAAAGCATACGAAGCAGCACAAGTCCGTGTGTTTGGTCAAATGGTTCAAAATGGGTTGATTTACAAGGGTTTAAAACCTGTGTATTGGTCGCCATCTTCTGAATCCGCACTCGCAGAAGCTGAAATTGAGTACTTCGAAGTTACGTCTCCTTCGATTTATGTGGCGATGCCTGTTGTGGATTCCTTAGGTCTATTTGATCTACCGACTGAATTATTGATTTGGACAACCACACCATGGACCATTCCGGCAAACTTAGCAATCACCGTAGGAGAAGACATTGAATATGTGTTAGTGTCCGTAGACACTCGGCGTATGATTGTTGCCAAATCGCGTCTAGACGCTTTACAAGAATTGTTGGGTTGGACAAGCGTTGTCGTAATCAAGAGCTTCTTAGGAAAAGTCTTAGAGCATGTCCTCTATCGTCATCCACTCTATGACAGATTGAGTCCTGTTATTTTGGGAGACCATGTAACAACTGAAGATGGATCTGGATTGGTACATACCGCCCCTGGACATGGAGAAGACGACTATTTGGTCGGCCAAAAATATGGACTTCAGGTTTACTGCCCTGTGGATGACAAAGGGTTGATGATGGAAAGTGCAGGGCCTCGTTTGGTGGGATTGTTTGTTGACGATGCCAATCAAGAAGTAATCAAATGGTTATCTGAACAACACGCATTGCTCAAAGTTTTAAAAATTCACCATCCTTATCCCCATGACTGGAGAACAAAAAAACCGGTCATCTTCCGAGCTACTCCACAGTGGTTTGCATCGATTGATAAATTAAAAAAAGAAGTTTTACAAGCCGTTGAATCGGTCAAATGGATCCCTTCTTGGGGGGAAATCCGCCTTGCCAATATGGTCAAAGATCGCGAAGCTTGGTGTATTTCAAGACAACGTGTCTGGGGGGTCCCGATTCCGATTTTTTACACGGAAAAGGGAAATCCAATCATGGATACGGATTTGATCGAACATGTGGCATCCTTGTTTGAGCAATATGGCTCCAATGTATGGTTTGAAAAAACAGTAGAAGAACTACTTCCTGCAGGATTTACTCACATCGAAAGTCCAAATGGAGTGTTTACTAAAGAAAGCGACATCATGGATGTGTGGTTTGATTCAGGAACGAGTCATCACGGAGCGATGATTGCAAGGGGACTTCCATATCCAGCAGATTTATATTTAGAAGGAAGTGACCAATATCGTGGCTGGTTTAATTCCTCCCTCATCACAGGAGTCGCTACGTTAGGGGCAAGTCCATATAAAGCAATCGTCAGTCACGGATTTGTACTTGATGGAGAAGGACGTAAAATGTCCAAATCTCTTGGAAATGTCATCGATCCAAACAAGATTTCTTCCACCCTTGGAGCCGACATTTTCCGGATGTGGGTATCGTCTGTGACGTATCAATCGGATGTTCGAATCTCGGATGAACTCTTAACCCAAGTTGCAGAATCCTATCGCAAGGTACGAAACACACTTAAATTCTTACTTGGTAATTTATATGACTTTAATCCAAATTTACATCAAGTATCTTTGGAACAATATTCAGACATTGATCGCTATCTGCTTGAAAAAACCGCATTGTTCACCAACGATGTTCTAGATGCATATGAACAATATCAATTTGATGATGTTTACCGTAAAGTGAATAATTTTGTGAGTTTTATTTCGGCCTTTTATCTGGATTTTACCAAGGACATTTTATACATTGATAAAGCCGACCATCCTGCTCGTCGTGCCATCCAATCTGTCCTATACAAAATAACGACTTCACTCCTAAAACTCCTTACACCCATCATCCCCCATACCACTTCCGAAGCATACTGGACCATGCCTTATGAACTGGAACAAGACGTTTATTTAACGGATATGCCTAAGAAACAAGTAGTGGATGCTGTGTTGATTCAAAAGTATGATCAATTCATGGAATACCGTGAAGTGGTGAACAAAGCTTTGGAGATGGCAAGAAACGAAAAAATCATTGGTAAGAGTTTAAATGCTTCGCTCGTGATTTATCCGAAGAATCAAGTAAAGGCATTCTTTGATACGTTATCTGTCGATTTTGCTAAAGTATTTATCGTTTCAAACTTTGCGTTTGGAGAAGGCAATGGAAAATATGGCGAAGGCGACTTCACAGTCGATGTATTCGCTGCTCCTGGTGCACCATGTGATCGTTGTTGGCAAGTGTTTGAAGAACTTCATGATGGTTTGTGTCCACGTTGCCAAGCTGTAATACAATCATAAAATAAAGCCGACGGAAACGTCGGCTTTCCTATGCATTATTTGACAAATAGGGCATTTTTTGGTATCATATATATTCACGGAGGAATTACATGAAAGCGAAAATCAACACGATCAATTCAATAAAATACATCTTTGGACTCTTATTTCTTTCTTTTTCTGTGGTTCTGACATTTCGAACCGGATTAGGGGCAAGTCCAGCTGATACCTTAACAGTGATTATTTCTCATACAACTAATATTACGAAAGGACTCGCTGCCTTTTTAATTACAGCATCGATTATTACTTTCCTAACCATCTATTTTAGAAAAGTTGTGTTTTTGATTCTGTTTCTTCAAATTATCGTTTTTTCTGCTTTGATAGACTTATGGGATTTGGTCGTCTTAGGGGATTACTTTCCTTCGGGCCCTGCAGTGATTATTCCATTCATTGCTTCTATTCTGTTGATGCCTTTGGGATGTGTCTTTTTAATACGTTCGACCTATCCAGCAGGGGTCT